>CAYNBI010000020.1:0-43345 GCA_964395315.1 uncultured Chromatiaceae bacterium
GCCGCCCACGAGACGGCGCATGCGCTGCAGGATGCGTCCGGTTTCGGGCCTTTCCTGTGGCGCACGCGTCTGGTGAAGGTTGCCCATAGAACGGGGGAGGTCGGCATGGTCCTGCTGCTGGCCGTCCCCGCGGCCGCCCTGCTCTCGCGCGATCCACTCCCGCCCGTGGTCATCGGTGGCGCGGCGTTGGCGATGCTCGCGACGGGTCTCCTGGCGCAATTGGCCACCCTCCCCTGTGAACTGGACGCAAGTTTCCGCAGGGCCTTGCCTATGCTTCGCCAGGGCTACATCGGTGAGAGCCAGGCGCGCGACGCTTCCGAGATCTTGTTCGCCTGCTCCTTGACCTACGTCGCATCGTCTCTGCTGTCGATCCTCAACATCTGGCCTTGGATCGGGCGTCCGATGGTGCGGGCTGGTGCGTTGGCGGCGGGGAACGTCTATGTCAACCAACTCGTCCCCGCTGCGCCTTCGGGTGCCCTGACGGGCGCTCCGAGGGCGGGTTCGCCCATTGTCCAGCGCAGAGGCCGGAAGCAACAGCCGCTCGCGGAAAAGGCGCTGCGGCGCCTTGCTAAACCCCTGATTCGAGGCTGGTTTCGCTTGGCGGGCATGCCCTGAGGCCCGCGGCCGCTTCGTGCCGCTCGGAGTCCCGGCCAACGCGCCGAATCCGCCAGCTTCCGTATCCTTAGCTCCGCGCGTTCGTCCGGCGTGTGGCTAGGATCGTACGGCCAGTATAGAACAGGCCGCGTGGCGGGCGATCCGACCCGTCGTAGAGCCGATCAGGAAGCGCTCGATGGCTCCCCGGCCCTTGTGACCGACCACGATCAGATCGCAGTTCATGCCCTTCGCGGTGTTCAGGATCTCCTCCGTGACATCCCCGCTTTCGCGCAAATCGAAGACGACATTGCCTGTCGCCCACTCGACCTCTTTGGTGACGCGCTCGAGTGCGGCCTTGGCTGCCTGCTTTTTCTGTTGCCAGAACCAGCTAAGCCGCTGTTTGATGTCTTGGCGGTAGAGCGTCACCAGGGGCAGAACGCCCAGGGCGGTGATCTCGACATGATCGCCGAGCGGCAGGCGTGCGCAGAAGTCGACGGCGTGCTTCGACGACTCGGAATCGTCGTAAGCGAGCAGGATCCGGAGGCGATCCCTCTTTGCGCCTCCGTCGTGGGTGCCCTTGACGATCATTACCGAGCAGTGCGCGTATTCGAGCACCGTGGACGAGACGCTGCCCAGGAGGTAACGCTTGATTCCGGTCAGCCCATGGGAGCCAACGACCACCAAGTCCGCCTCGAGCTCAGCGGCCGCCCGTACGATCTCGTCTGCGGGGTGGCCGGAACGAATCAACTTCCTGCCCGCCCAGCCGGCGTCGCGGACGCGCTCTGCCGCCTCGCTCAACAGTTGGTCGCAGGCCTTGGTGACCGCCTCTTCGGTCTCTCGCAGGGCCTTGCTCTGTTCCTCGCTGAGACTCCCGGCGTCGTGGTGTGCGAGCTTATCCCTGTCGATCACGCTGACGAGCGTGATATCGGAGTCCTCGGGGAGAGGGAAGGCAAGCATGAAATCCAGGGCCGCCCGCGCGGTCTCTGATCCGTCGGTTGCGAACAGAATCTTCATCTCGATTCGCCTCTGTCCTGAAAAGGGGTCTACCTGAAGTATGACAGCCAGCCGGGGTTGCGGGGCCTTTGCCTCGGCCGTCAATGAGCAGCGCCGATGTTGAGGGCGTATTGCAGAAAGACGTAGATTGCATAGACGCTCAGAAGCCATGCGCCTTGCCAGCGGTAGAACACGCCGGCCGTGTTCATCGAGATGAAGACCCGGAAGGAGTACAGGATGAAGAGCATGGCCGGGAAGTGGAAATAGAAGAAGTTGTCGGGGATGGCCAAGGGCGTGGCGAAGGCCGCGGCCCCGATCACGAACAGAACATTCAGCACATCCGCGCCCACGATGTTGCCAACGGTAATCTCAGGATGCCCCTTGCGCACGGCGGCGATCGCGGTCATCAACTCCGGCAGCGATGTGCCGAAAGCGACCATGGTTGCGGCGATCACGTCCTCCGGCACGCCAAAGCGAGCCGCGATCTCGGACGCCGCCGGGACCAGAACACGCGCTCCGGCGACCACGAGGGTCAGGCCGCCGACAACCATGAACCAGGCCCGACCGACCGCCATGGTCTCTTCCTCGGAGTCGTCCTCGTCGCCGCCAGAGGCTGCGTCTCCTCCCTGCTTCGCCCAGAGGTAGGTGACGTACATGTAGACGGCGAGCAGGATGAGGAAAAAGGCGCCTACCCATCGTTCCAGCGTAGGCTCCTCGCCCTCCTGGGTGGTGAAGAGCGCCATCAGGGCGATGACAACCAGTAACGTCGCGCTGCCGACCTGTACCCATCCCGTTCGGTTGAGGATGAAGCGGTTGACTGGAACGGCGGCGAGAATGCAGGTCAGGCCGAAGATGAGCCCCGTATCCGCGATGATGGAGCCCACGCCATTTCCGAGGGCGAGCCCTGGGTTGCCCATGTACGCGGCCATCACCGAGACGAATGCCTCCGGGAGCGTGGTTCCCAGTGATACCACGGTGGCACCGATGACGATCTTCGGTAACCCGGTTCGCTGCGCGAGGCTCACCACTCCGTCAATCATCCAGTCCGCGCCTTTCGACAGGAGCGCGATGCAGACCACGATGATGAGGAGGAGGACCGGAGTGGAAAGTCCGGCGATCAGCTGCTGCAGCAGGGCTTCGTCGCCGATCCAGCGAAGTACCGAGTTTTCCACGTTATCTCCTCAAGGCTCACACGCTTCCCTGCGCGGTGACTGAATCTAAATTGACACCAAACGGTAATGCATTCGTAAAACAGTCTTCATAGACTCTCCATTTACAGACTGCTAAATGGTTTACGAAATACCGTCTTTTTCGAGCGCCGGGTTCAAAGATAATAGTGATCGCGGATTCTGCATAGCATTTACTTGATCGCCGGCGTTGCTCATTCGTTCGTAATAGGCGCAGCGACAGCTGGCTCCGTGCCACCAATGACACTGCGTCCCGTTGATTGGGCGCGCAGTCGGCGATATGCCCTGTTTCTCCGGAGCTTGAATCCGTGACTGTTTCGAGCGACCAACACCCAGCCAACGCGGCCAGAAGGACCAGAGTGAGGCCGGTTCACGCCAGCGTGAGTGGACGCGTACGCCTACAGGTAGCCGGACTTTACCGCTGTCCTGCCCTCAAGAGTCGGCTGGAGCGGAGCTTGGCGTCCCTCGAGGGAGTCCAGCGCGCGGAGGCGAGCGATCTCACTGGCCGGTTGCTCGTGGTCCACCTGCCGGGACTATCCAAGGCCGATCTCCTCGCCCGTATCGAGGGGCTTCTAGAAGCCCTGACTGCGCCGCCGCGCCCAGCGCCGAGGCGCGCCAGATCCGGTGTGGATGCCGTCGCCATGCAGTCGCCTGTGACCTACGCCGTGTCCCAGGCGCTAGGCGAATTCAAGGCGTTGCTGCGAGGGTTTTCCTCGCTCTACACCCGGGTCGAACCGGTGGCGGGGGCTGTAGCGGGATCGCCCGTCCTTCGCCGGGAGAACGACACACTGGTGCAGGAGATCCGACCCTGGCACCTGTACGAGCGCGACAGGGTGATCGAGCAACTCGGTGGCTCGGAAGCTGCCGGCCTGACCATAGAAGAAGCCGGCGAGCGCCTTCGCCAATACGGCGAGAATCGCCTCACCGCGGCCAAGCGGCGCTCGGACATCGCGATGTTCCTGGGCCAGTTCAACAGCCTGCCGGTCGGGCTGCTCGGCGTCTCTGCGGTCGTCGCTGTCATGACGGGGGGAATGCTTGACGCGGCGGTGATCATGGGGGTGGTTCTGATCAACAGCGTGATCGGGTTCGTCACCGAGCGTCAAGCGGAGCGGACCATCGAGTCCCTGTCGCAGACGGGCGTAAGTGCGGTCAACGTGCTGCGCGGAGGCGAGGCCACCGTCGTCCCCGTGGAATCGATCGTCCCCGGGGACGTGCTGCTCCTGACGCCAGGCACCTACATCTCGGCGGACGTGCGGTTGCTTCGCGGGCACCGGCTGAGCGTTGACGAATCGGCCTTGACGGGGGAGAGTCTGCCTGTCTCCAAGGACCCCGATTTCATCGGTGCAGAAGACACGGCGCTTGGTGACCGGAAGAACATGGCCTACATGGGCACCCACGTCACCGGGGGCAACGGCCGCGGCATCGTGGTCGCGACCGCGGAGGCCACGGAGCTCGGTCAGATTCAGACCATGGTCGGTGAGGCGGAGTCGCCCGAGACGCCGATGCAGAGGCAGCTAGGGCGCATGGGCACGCAGTTGGCGCTGTTGAGCGGGGGCGTGTGCCTTGGCGTATTCGGTGTCGGCGTGTTGCGCGGCTATGCTTGGCTCGAGATGCTGAAGGCATCGGTTTCCCTTGCGGTAGCGGCCGTACCCGAGGGATTGCCGGCGGTGGCGACGACAACGCTCGCCATGGGCATCGCCAACATGCGCCGGCACAATGTCGCGGTTCGGCACCTCGATGCAGTTGAGAGCCTGGGGGCGGTGCAGGTCTTCTGCATGGACAAGACCGGTACCCTGACCATGAACCGCATGGCCGTGGTCTCGGTGTCCTCGGGAGGCCTCACCTACACCGTCAGGGAGAACAGGTTCCTCCTGGACGGTATGTCCACCGATGCGCTCGCGCGGGACGAGCTGGTGCGCTTGATGCAGGTGGTCGCGCTCTGCAGTGAGACCGAGATCCACGGGACTCCGGACAGCTACAAGCTGGAGGGCTCGGCAACGGAGAATGCCCTGGTCGACATGGGTCTCGGCGCCGGGATCGACGTGGACGCATTGCGCAAGGATTACCCCAAGCTGCGCACCCGCTACCGGGCGGAAGGCAGGCCATACATGAGCACCTTCCACGCGGGTCCGGACGGCAAGCACCTGCTTGCGGTGAAGGGCAGCCCGGATGCCTTGCTGTCCTTGTGTGATCACCAGATCAAGGACGGTAAGCGGGTGCGACTCACCAAGGCGATGCGTGAGGAGATCCTGGAGCAGAACGAAGTCATGGCCGGGAATGCGCTGCGCGTGCTCGCCGGCGCCTACCGCGAAATCGACGGCGACATCATGCCGGAGAAGACCGATAAGCTGACCTTCCTGGGCTTGGCGGGAATGGCCGATCCCATGCGTCCCGGAATGGACAAGCTGATCGCGGAATATCACCGCGCCGGCATTGAGACGATCATGATCACCGGCGATCAGAGTGCCACGGCCTACGCCATCGGCAAGCAGCTCGGACTCAGCGGCGACAAGCCGCTACAGGTCCTGGAGTCGTCGAAACTGGAGGATCTGGAGCCGGATCTGCTGGCGGGTTTGGCGCGGAACACCCATGTGTTCGCTCGCGTCAGCCCCGCGCACAAGCTCAAGATCGTGCGTGCGTTGCAGGAGGCAGGCCTGGTCGTCGCCATGACCGGCGACGGCATCAACGACGGCCCCGCGCTCAAGGCGGCGGATGTCGGCGTGGCCATGGGCGAGGGCGGCACCAACGTCGCGCGAGAGGTCTCGGATGTCGTGCTGGAGGACGACAATCTCCACACCATGACCACGGCGATCAGCCAGGGTCGGACCATCTACAACAACATTCGCAAGATGATCCATTTTATGGTCTCGACCAACCTCACCGAGATCGAAGTCATGCTGACGGGGGTGGTGATGGGATGGGGCGAGGCCATGAACCCGATGCAGCTGCTATGGATCAACCTGGTCACGGATATCTTCCCGGGCCTGGCCCTTTCTCTCGAGCCACCCGAGCCGGACATCATGGAACGCAACCCGCGCGACCCGGACGAGGCCATTATTGAAGGCCGCGACCTAAAGCGCATGGCGTTCGAGTCGGGCATTATCGGTCTCGGAACACTCGGGGCATTCATCTACGGCATGCGCCGCTACGGCCTGGGACCGGCGCCGGCGACGCTCGCCTTCAATACCCTAACCCTGAACGAGCTTGCCCACTCATTGAGCTCCAGATCGAAGTACCGGACCGTGTTCGGCGGACAAAAGCTTCCGCCGAACAAGCACCTCACCCGAGCGATTCTGGGCATGGCCGCTCTGCAGGCGTTTGTTAGCGTCGTCCCCGCCGCCAGGCGCCTTCTCGGCACGACGCCATTGGGCCTCGCCGACCTAGCCGCGATCGGTGCCGGAGTCGTCTTGCCCCTGATCATCAATGAGGCTACCAAGCCCGCGTACGAGCCGAAGACGCCGGCGCTGGCACCGCCATCAGCGACGGCGGACCGGCCAGCGGGCGAGGAGCCCATACTAGAGGAGGTTGCAGCGTGAGCGACGACTTTGTCTTTACCTCCGAATCGGTAACGGTCGGGCACCCGGACAAGCTGTGCGATCAAGTCAGCGACGCGATCGTCGATTTCTTCCTGCGGCAGGATCCCCATTCCAGTATCGTCGCCGAGTGCGCCATCTCCAGTGGGATCATGTTCGTATCGACCCACTATGCCTCGAAGGCGGGACTCGCCGTTCCGGAAGTCGCGCGCGAGGTCATTCGCGGCGTCGGATACAGCAAGGACGTTTTCGATGCCGATGCCTGCGCCATCATGACCAGTTTCATGGACCACACGGCGACGGATTATCGACGCTTGAATCTTGACGACATGGACGATGCCGACATCGGCCGGCTGACCGCGAAGCACCAGGCCACCGTGTTCGGCTATGCCTGCGATCAGACCGCCGCCATGATGCCGCTGCCGATCTGGCTCGCTCACCGGCTTGCCGACAAGCTCGACGATGCGGATGTGAGCGAGGCGTTGCCTTATCTGCTGCCGGACGGCAAGTCGCAAGTCGCCATCGAGTACCGGGACGGCGAGCCGAGGCGCATCCACAGCATCACGCTGGTCGCCAGTCAGACGACCCGGGACGCCGTGAGCCCGTCTCAGCTTCAGGACGAACTGATTACTCGCGTGGTGGAGCCCGTGCTGAAGACCGAAGGGTTGAAGGCGGATGAGGAGACGAAGATCCATGTCAATCCCGAAGGTCCCCTGGTCGGAGGAGGGCCTGCGGCTCACTCGGGGCTCACCGGCCGCAAGACGGGTATAGACACCTATGGCGAATACGCTCGTCACAGCGGGACGGCCCTGAGCGGAAAGGATCCCATGCGCATCGACCGGGTCGGCGCTTACATCGCCCGTTATGCGGCGAAGAACGTGGTTGCGGCGGGCCTGGCGCGCGAGTGCGAGGTGCAGCTCAGCTACGCCATCGGCTTTCCCGAGCCAGTGAGTATCCGGGTGAGGAGCTTTGGCACCGGCTCCGTGGATGAGGACGAAATCCGCAAGCGTCTCGTGCGGGCGGTGGACTTGCGGCCGGCCGGCATCGTTCGCGATCTAGGCCTCCGTAAGTTGCCCGCGCAACATCCGGAAGGCTTCTATCGAAGGCTGGCTGTTTACGGGCACATGGGCCGCACGGATCTGGACGTGCCATGGGAGCGGACGGACAAGGTCGACGCCCTGAAGTGATAGGGGCTGGTGATTGGTCATCCTGGCCAAAATCGGCGCGCCTCCCAGGAAGCGCGGTTTTCGGGTAGCCTCATTTCGAAGTGCGTGCGCGATCGAAGATGGCGTCGCATCCATGCGCTCACCTAATTGGCGCTTCCTTAGACCTTGGGTGCCAGGTCTTTCGGCAGTGATTTGATCAGCAAGCCGCTGATGATCGAAAACGCCCCCGTTACGGCGGCGATCTTCGCGAGTTCCTTCGGTGGCGGCAGGCGCAACCGGAATTGCCCCTCCGATTTTGCCACGCCCATGTTGTAGTGGATCAGGGCCTCGGTCATGAATACGCCGAAGGTGATGCCGGTCACGATTACGCTGCCCATCTGGACGTTGCCTTTTTCGCCGATCTGGTTCGCAGGAATATAGCACAGGCGCTGATGGCTGACGGGAAGGGTACGGCGCCGTGCGCGCCGCCAAAGAAGCGCGATCATTGGATGGCTTCACTTGCGATCGCTAACGCGCTCGAAAATGGCGCCACATCCATGTGCCACGGAGGGTGCCGAATGTGTCCCTGTTTCCCGGCCGGTGGCGGACAGGTTCCGACCTGAGTTTCAGGTCACGCCTCGCTAGCATCGCCGTGGTCTCGGATGACACCCGAGATCAGGTCGTAGCCGGACAAGAGCAATGAAATCGAAGCCACAAGAAATCTTCCGCGAATCGCTTGGTGCGCGGCCACCGCGAGCATGAGCACGAACAGGACGGTCCGTAGATCGTTGACGCGCAATTCCCTGCGTTGACGCAGCGGAACGACCCTCTCCGATGCGCGCTCGGCTTTGGCCGGCGGTGCATTCGTAGTTTCAGATGCCTTGGAAAAAGTCAGGAACCGGCTCCGTTGAACCGCGGATTCGATCGCACTGCAATAGCCATCCGGGAAGCTGACCAGCACGCTGGACGTCATCGGATTGATCACGATCTCGGTGACGCCAGGGATCTCGCGCAGGTCGTCGTAGAGCGACACGAAGAAACCGATGTCATTCCGGTGCTCGGGCACCCGCAGACGAAGACGGTTGCGTGTGCGGTGAACAATGGCGGCGCGCGCGGTCATCAATGCCGTTCCAGGTTCGCGGAGCTATCCGACCCTACCGCTACCTGCAGCTACGAGGACTTGACGTCGTCATCGAGGGCGGCCTCGCTGGCTTCGCGCTCGGCCCGCATCTCATCGCGTACCTCCGCGACCAGGTCGTCGAGGATCTCGCCAACCTCAGCCGCGCGTTCTCGTACCTTCTCGTAAGCGATCAGCCCCGCCTTGACGGTCGAGCGGAGCGCCGGTCGCAGGAGAGGGGCAAGTACCGAAGCGACGATGGGAACGAGGACGACGACACCGATTCCGATGGCGGTGCTCCGTACGGTAGGGTTCTTCAGGAGTTCGGTATTAACCAACTCGTTGAGCTGTGGCATCTTTTCGTCTCCGCGCGATGTCGAGACATGTTCGCGGCGATGGCGTTCAGGGCTCGGATGGACTTGGACAGCGAGCCCCTGGCCTTCACCGTTGTCCAGATTGCTGACGGCGCTTGAGTCCGCTCATGCAGGCGCACCAATCTCTGGAACGGCGACGCGCCCTGGGTCAACCTCAGCAGCTACACACGGCTGGCCGCGCCGTAGTTTTCAGGCGGCGTTAAGCCGGTTGGATCGTCCGCCAGTTTAACCCAAATGCCCAGTCGAGCAGTAAGACTGCTGTTGCCCTGCCTGCCCAGTTGCCGTTGGGCGGGGCGTTACGGCGACTGCCGTGATGGTTGCGCGAAGGGATCGATGAGCCTGGTGCAAGGCGCAAGCCGGCGTACTTCGCGGGGATGGAGATTGGGCAGCGATGATCGGTGGATAAGCCGCGAACGGCGATTCGGACGGTCCGAAGTCGCGAGGTCAGTGTCACGAAAGCTTGCCGTTGCCGCCTCCGGCCAACGCCAGATCCAGCTTCTTCCGTATGCTGTCCTCAATCTTGGCCTTCATCGGTGAAAGCATCAGCGAAAGCTTCACGTCGAGGTCGATCTTGTCCGGGGTCAGCGTGATGGTTCCCGAGGCCCCGGTGCGCTCGAACTGGAGTTGGTCGCCCTTCCAACGGTAGGCGGCCTGGAGTTCCGATTTCAAGGACTCCGCGAGCTTCTCCACCTCCTCGCGGGCCTTGTCCAATCCCAAGTCGTGACCCCGTTCGATGTGAATTCTAGCCATTCTCTAAGTTTTCCCGACTATCGACACTGGATGGAACTGGATCTTCAGGTGGTCGGTGACGATCGGCAACCAGTTGTGTCTAGGTTGCAGAAAAGGCAGATCGGAGTATAGCCCCTGAATCCGTGATCTGTATGGGCTGATCGTCTCGGTGGTAAGGAATGCGGGGGAAGGACGGCAAACCCGCCCGGCCAATAACTCCTTTTTCATCGGCGAACGGTCGTCGTCACGGCGCCGCGAAGGGCCAATGGATAGGATCGAAGGCGATCCGCAGGAAAGCGCGCGTTGACCAATTGATCGGATCCGGCTAGCACGGAACTATCCCGTGCTTGCGCAGCGGCAAGGCTCCCTCCCGCACCAGGCATTCCAAGTCTCGCGGACCAAGCGGCACGGAGAAGTAGAAACCCTGCATCTCGGTGCACTGGCGAGACATCAAAAACGCGAACTGCTCCTCCGTTTCGACGCCCTCCGCGATTGCTTCTATCTTGAGGCCGCGTGCCATCGCGATCACTGTCTCCACGATGGCCGCATCGCCTGGATCTCTGGAGATGTCGCCGACGAATGCCTGGGCGATCTTGATGCGGTCGATAGGGAAATTCTTGAGGTAGTTCAGGGACGAGTATCCGGTGCCGAAATCGTCGATCGCCAGGTGCACGCCCATGGCCTTGAGGGCGCGCAGCCGGTTCACGGCTTCGTTGACGTCCTCCATGATCATGCTCTCGGTAAGCTCCAGCTCCAACCACTGCGGAGCCAAGCCCGTCTCGTCCAGGATGTCCCGTACCAGGTCGGTGAAGCCCGGCCGACTGAACTGCCGTCCGGATAGATTGACCGCCATGCGCATCGGGGGCAGGCCGGCATCCTGCCACGCCTTCCCCTGGCGGCACGCGGTGCGCAGCACCCATTCGCCGATTGCCAGGATCATGCCTGTCTCCTCCGTGACCGGAACGAATCGCTCGGGCGGTATCAGTCCCTGCTCCGGGTGGCGCCAGCGCAGCAGGGCCTCGACCCCCGTGATCCGGCCTCTGGCCACGTCCACCTGGGGTTGGTACTGGAGTGAGAGCTCCTCGTGCCTCAAGGCGAGCCGCAAGCTGTTTTCCATACCCAGACGTTCCGCGGCGCGGCGGTTCATCTCCTCGGTGTAGAACTGGTAGTCGTTGCGGCCCCGATCCTTGGCGACGTACATGGCCATATCGGCATTCTTGAGCAGGGTGGCCGCGTCCCGGCCATCGAGAGGAGAGACCGCGATGCCGATACTGGCGCTGCTGTAGATATCGCGGCCCTCGATGTGGAACGGCCGCGCGAGCTGCTCAAGGATTCCCTGGGCGACCAGAGTGGTATCCAGTTCGCGTCGAACCCCCATCAAGACCACCACGAACTCGTCCCCGCCCAGGCGCGCAACCGTGTCGCTCCTGCGCACGCACTGTCTCAACCGGTCGGCAACCGACTTCAGCAGCAGATCGCCAACCGCGTGTCCGAGGGTGTCGTTAATCGGCTTGAAGCGGTCGAGGTCCAGGAACAGGACGCCGACGAGGGTCGCCTCGCGCTCGGCGCGGATCAGGGCCTCGCCCAGACGGTCCTGCAGCAGCATCCGGTTGGGCAGCCCGGTCAGGGTGTCGCGGTATGCCAGCGACTGGATCTCGTTCTCGGCGCGCCTGCGATCCGTGATGTCGTCGAAAATGGCCGCGAACTTCCCGGGTGCTGGCGAGGTCGCCGAGATGCTCAAGACCCTTTGCATTGGCCCGAAGAGGGCCTCGAAGCGGGCGGCGGTGCCGGACCGGACCACCTCCGCGAAGACATCGAGGTAGGGAGGCTCGCCGGTTTCGTACAGTACCGACGCCTTGGCACCCTTCGCCCGCATCCTGGGAATGCCCATGATGCGCTCGTAGGATGGATTGACGTCGAGGACGACATAGTCGACGGGACGTCCCTCCGCGTCGTAGATGAGGCTATGCAGGGCGACGCCCTCGTGCATGTTGCTGTACAGGCTGCGGTAGCGCTCCTCGCTCTCTCGCAGCGCGTCCTCGGCCTGTTTGCTCGCGGTGATGTCGATGAAGCTCTCCACCACGTGCTCCCGTCCGTTCAGGGTCAGCCGTGCCGCGGTCTTGAGGATGGGAATACGATCGCCCTTCGAGGTCAGGAGCAGCCGCTGAGAGTTGTCGAGCTCCTGGCCGCCGTCCGTTATGGGGCACTGGCAGTCCTTCTCGGGGCAGAGGTACTCGTGGCAAACGGAGCCGATCACGCGATTGCGCGGGTCCCCGATCATGCGCACGGCTCCGTCGTTGGCGTCCACGATCACGTGGGTCTCCGCGTCGATCAGCAGAATTCCCGCTTGGACCGTGTTCAGAATGGTTTTGACCCGCGCCTCGGCCTCGCTCAGCGCCTTTTCCGCGAGCCGGCGCGCGGTGATGTCGGTATAGATCAGCACCACCCGGCGGACCTCTCCCGTCTTGTCCTTCACGGGGGTCCCGGTCAGGTGGAAGTGGCGCTCGCCGAAGAGGAAGTCGTCTCGCACGTGCGTGGAGCGGGTGCGCATGATGCGCTCGTACACGCACTCCGCCGAAGGTCCCGAGGGGTCGCAGAACAGCTCCGGAAGCTTCCGCCCGATGGTCTCGGTGCGGCCCTGGAAGAACAGCTCCTGCGCGCGCGCGTTGCAGGTCAGCAGCCGTTGATTGCAGTCCACCACGACGATGGCCGTTCCGGCCGAGTCGAAGATCGCCTGCAGCTCGTCGCGGGCCTGGGCGCGGTCGTCGCTGGTCTCCTGCAGGTGCTCTAGTACCTGCGCGAAGGACTCGGCAAGGATACCGATCGGGTCCAACGCGATCAGGGTCGCGTCGTCCAACTCCTCCGGGCGCAACGGCAGCGTCCCCATCACCTTGAGGAGCTGGTCCACCTTGCTGCGAAGGTAGGCCATGACGCCTTTTTCTTCCGCGCGAAGCCGCTCGACCTCGGTTCGCAGCCTTTCCAGGTCGTTCGGCGGCTTAGGTTTCCGGATCGGTGCGGTGTGCTTCGTCGTCAAGGATTCGTGATCCACTTCCAGGGCTCAACCCAATTCTTCAGGGATGCGACCGCCGCGCCGGGGTGAGCGTTTCACTCCCCGCGCCGGCCGCTGATGAGGATGAGATAGTGCCCATCGGCCTTTTCGACCGCGACCGGGTAACCCATGTTGCCGACCGCGGCCGGGATGGTGGCCGTGGCGTCGCGACTGTCGGTCCTGACGCGCAGCACCACTCCACCGCGCCTCAACTCCTCCCTTCGCCGGTTCACCTCGCGCAGGGTCGTGAGCAGACAGGATGGGCAAATCTGTCCCCGGATATCGAGCTCGATCAGCTCTGCGGACGTGTCCGACATGGGCCCCAAAAACCTCTTTCTACAGTATCTTGCCGTGCGTCGAATGGTTGCCTCGGTCACACGCGCAAAACCAGCCGCGTCAGCAGCCGGCTACCCAGCCAGGCACCGGGTATCATTCCGAGCACGAACAGGATGCTCTGCGCCGCCAGGATCGGCAGCCCGCCCAGCAGGTGCCACACGTTGCAAGCAGGCGCCATGCGGGCAGCGGCCCCCATGATCACGCCGCCGATGATGGCCGAAAGACATTGGCGCAGAGGCACCCGCCAGTAGATTCGAAACTCCCGCAGCAAGATCGCGGAGCAGGCGGCGCCAAGGATGATGCCGAGGATCAGCGGAAACTGGATCGCCGCGATTCCGTCCAACGCGGGTCCGGCGCCGCCGCGCAAGCTCACGTCGCTGAGAGGCGGGCGGTAGTCCAGGGGTTGTGCCCGAAAATATGCCAGTTCCGCCACATGCCCGGGCAGGACCGTGCTTTCCACATAGGCGCCGATCTTGGCGTATGAGGTCGTGATGCCCAGCGGCATCCCGATGAGCAGGTAAGACAGGGTTCCAATCAGGGCGAGCACCAATGCCGCCTTCCACGGCTGAAGGTAACCTTCGGCCCCCGACGGTCTTTGCAAGCGGCCCAGGCGGTACCAGCGCAGCAGCACAAAGCCGGCGGTCAGGGCGATTGGGGCGATCAGCTGCGTCGGGCTCATGCCGACGATCTCGGGGATCGTGACCTTGCCCGGAAACGCGGTCGTGGCGTTGACCAATGCGCTCCAGGCCGGGTAGAGCTCCGCGTACAGCGTGCTGCCGGCGATCAGCCCCGCGACGGCGAGCGCCCCGAGCACGCTGCCCGAGCCCATCTTGTAGAGGGTACCGACCACGCAGCCCCCGGCGAGGACCATCCCGGCGCCGAACAGGAGACCGCCGACAAGATTGGCCAGCGAGGGGGGGCCGAGCAGCGGGAAGGGATAGGGGGACAGGAGCCCGAGCAGGCGGGCCGCCTCGAACAGAACCATGCTGGCAGCGACGGCCAGCGCCAGTGTGCGCAGCATGGAGGTGTCGCGAAAGAGGAAGAGGTCGCGGAACATGCCCGCGATACAGAAGTCGGAGCGGTGCATCACGTAGCCCGCCGTCGCTCCGAGGAGAAATGAGGCCACCACGATCAGGGTGTAGGAGTGCTCAGGCATCATCCGCTCCAGATCGCGCGGCCGATTCGGAAGTCATGGGCGCCGGGAAATGCCTCGCGGGCGACAGACTCCGCTGCGTTCGGCGCGCAAGCCATGCGCCCTGATCGAGCCTGGCCGTCAGTAGGCAGGGCCCTGCGCAGCATCTGCACCGCCAGGGAGCTTCGGGGTGTTCGTGCTATCACACCGTTAGGATTCCCAGCGCTCCGCCGCCTCGTCGTCCGTGGTCCGCGCGTCCACCCAGCGTTCCCCTTGGTCCGTGGTTTCCTTTTTCCAGAAGGGCGCTCGGGTCTTGAGGTAGTCGATCAGGAACTCGCAGGCGCGGAAGGCCTCCCCGCGGTGGCTGCTGGTTACCGCGACCAACACGATGGGGTCCTGTGGCGCGAGCTGGCCGACGCGGTGGATGATGCGGATGCCCGTGAGATCCCAGCGTCCGGCGGCCTCCCCGGCGATGGCTTGGAGCGCCTTTTCGGTCATCCCCGGATAGTGCTCGAGGGTCATGCTGCTGACCCGCCTGCCGTCATTCAAGTCCCGCATTAGGCCGAGAAAGGTGACCAGGGCGCCGACCTCCGGCCGTCCGCGCAGCAGGGATTGCTGCTCGGCTGCGAGGTCGAAGGACTCTGGCTGGACGCGGATCTCGATCATGGCGCGCTTTGGCTCGACGGCTGGGTGACCCCCCGATTATAGCGGTGGCGCGGTGGTCATCGTCGTGTGACATTTCTCGCTTTCCGCGTCTAACCTTAAAGGCGAGTGCGGACGGTGCGTACTTTGTCGCGGTAAGCGAGGAGATGAGTCATGCAGCGCGGCTGGATGTGCCCATTGATCGGCCTGTTGCTTGCGGTTCCGGGCATGGCAGCGGCCCAGTCCGAAGGCGAGCGGGACGATGCCCGGGGACTGGCCGAGGCCATCGTCATCGACGTGGAGGGCGCCATCGGTCCCGCCACCAGCGCCTATGTCGAGCGGGCCATCGACGAGGCGCAGGACCGCGGCGCCAGGCTCCTGGTGCTGCGCATGGACACCCCGGGTGGTCTCGACACATCCATGCGCGCCATCGTCAAGGCCATCACCTCCTCCTACGTGCCGGTGGTCTGCTACGTGGCACCCAGCGGGGCGCGAGCGGCCAGCGCCGGAACCTACATCCTCTATGCCTGCCACGTGGCCGCCATGGCCCCGGGCACCAACCTCGGGGCGGCCACCCCTGTTGAGCTCGGCGGGCTGCCCTCGGGAACGCCTGAGAAATCGCAGCCGCAGGACGCCACGGAGAATGAGTCGTCTGCTGGGTCCGCGCCCAAGCCCAGCGGAGAAGCGAAAAAGGACAAGCTGGTCAACGATGCCGTGGCCTACATCCGAAGCCTGGCGCAGATGCGCGGGCGCAACGCGGAGTGGGCGGAGAAGGCGGTGCGCGAGGCCGCGAGCCTGCCGGCGGAAGACGCGGTCCGCCTCGGAGTCGTGGATCTCGTGGCGCCTGACCTGGACAGCCTGCTCGCCATGATCGATGGCCGGGTGGTACAGACCGCGTCGGGCGAGGTGGTGCTCGACACCGATGGCCTGGTGCTCGTGGAGTTGGCGCCCGACTGGCATAGCCGTCTGCTCTCGATCATCAGCAACCCCAATATCGCCTACATCCTGATGCTGGTCGGCATTTACGGGCTGATCTACGAGTTCTCCAACCCGGGCGCCGTGGTGCCTGGGACCGTCGGCGCCGTCAGTCTGGTGCTCGCCCTCTATGCATTCCAGCTTCTGCCGATCAATTACGCGGGCGTCGCCCTGATGGTGCTTGGGCTCGCCCTGATGGTGGCCGAGGCATTCGCGCCCAGCTTCGGCGCCCTGGGCATGGGCGGAGTGGCAGCGTTCGTGGTCGGCTCGCTGATCCTGATCGACACCGAGGCGCCGGGTTTCGGCCTGTCGATCCCTCTGGTCCTGACATTGGCCGTGACCAGCGCCCTGCTGCTGTTCTTCATCATCGGCCTCGCCCTCAAGTCTTATCGCCGGCCGGTGGTCAGTGGTGCCGAGGAGTTGCTGGGCGCATGCGGACAGGCCGTCTCCGGTTTCCCCGGTGATGGGAGCGTCCACCTGCATGGCGAGACCTGGACCGCCCGCAGCGATGTGCCCATCCCCCCGGGGACACCGGTAGAGGTCACCGGCCGGGATGGACTGACCCTGCTGGTCGTCCCGAAAACAAGTCACTAAGGAATCCTGATCATGCCACTCGAAGTCTATGCCGCCGTCATCGTCCTGGTCGTGGTCTTCATCGTCTCCGCGATCAAGATCCTGCGCGAGTACGAGCGCGGGGTCATCTTCACCCTGGGCCGCTTCTGGAAGGTCAAGGGCCCGGGACTGATCATCGTGGTGCCGGTGATTCAGCAAATGGTCAGGGTGGACCTGCGGGTGATCGTCATGGACGTGCCGAGTCAGGACGTGATCTCCCGCGACAACGTGTCGGTGAAGGTGAACGCGGTGGTGTACTTCCGGGTCCTGGATCCCGAGAAGTCCATCATCCAGGTCGAGGACTATCTGATGGCCACCAGCCAGCTTGCCCAGACTACGCTGCGTTCGGTACTCGGCCAGCACGAGCTCGACGAGATGCTCGCCGAGCGCGACAAGCTCAACGACGACATCCGCCGGATTCTCGACACCCAGACCGACGCCTGGGGCATCAAGGTGGCCAACGTGGAGATCAAGCACGTGGACCTGGACGAGAGCATGATCCGCGCCATGGCCCATCAGGCGGAGGCGGAGCGCGCGCGGCGGGCCAAGGTCATCCATGCCGAGGGCGAGATGCAGGCGGCGGAGAAGCTGACCGAGGCGGCGCGCATCCTCTCGGCCCAACCCCAGGCCATCCAGCTGCGCTACATGGAGACCCTGACCGCAGTCGCCGGGGACAAGTCCTCCACCATAGTCTTCCCGCTGCCCATGGATCTGGTGGAGCCTTTGCTCAAGCTGAAGGAGGGAGCGGAATCGACGGCACCGCGCGGCTGACCCGTCAATGCGCTCAGCACCCCCGCCGATCCAGGTCCGCAGTCGTGGCGACAGATGACAACTTGTCGGTATGTCGCCCCCTTTGCGGTGCCTGCTGCATCGCCCCCTCGATCTCGAGCCCGATGCCGGGCATGCCAGGGGGTAAACCTGCGGGTGTGCGTTGCATTCAGCTCACGCCAGACAACCGCTGCCTGCTGTTTGGCCGGCCGGAGCGCCCCGCGTTCTGCGCCTCCCTGCGTCCGGCGCCGGAGATGTGCCGCTCCGCGGCGGCCGAGGCGATGGCGTACCTTGCGGAGCTGGAGCGTTTAACGAGACCGGACTGAGTCAACTTGCGGCTCTCGCGCAGGCCGCGCCGGACGCGGTCGCGGGGTCCTTTGCTTTGGAGCAAGGTCCGGTCTGCGCCTGGGTCGGCGCTGGCGATGTCCTCTGGTGGCCGCGACGACGGTGTGTCGGTGGGAGGGCTTGAGCGGCCGGCTTTGCCGAGGGCCCACGCATACCGGGCTGGACCTACGCCGCGGCGGCGCTGTGCAACGCCGACACCGCTGCAGCGCGAGCCGCCGGGTCTGTCCGCTGATTCGGCGCCACGCCGATGAGACCAAGTACTGCGTCAGAGGTAAGATCGGCCTGGAATTCCGTTATGACCCTGGTGATGAACCGTCGCGCCGCCTTATGTCTGGTCAAATGCCCGTGCTCGCACGCTCCTTCGGTGGCTGCTTCGCGTCCGATCCGCCCATCTCTAGGCTGGGTTTCCTATCCCTTTCTGCCTTGGCCTTTAGGCTGCACCCTTGCCTGGATCTGCCGGGGGTCGAGGTCTCGGGAGGGACGGCATGAAGACCGCGCAGCTGATTGGCAGCAAGACGCTCGGCGGTGCTGAGCGATGGTTTTTCCGGTTCACGCGGGCGCTCGCGGCGCGCGGCGAGCCCACCCATGCCATCGTGCGCCGAAACAGCGAGCTCGTCCCCTTGGACTGGGGCGCTGTCAAGCTTGATCAGGTGCCCATGCACACGGTCTGGGATCCGGTGTCGCGCTGGGGCGTCCGCCGCGCCTTGGCGCGTCTCGGACCCGACCTGGTGCAGACCTACATGGGGAGAGCCACGCGCCTCACCCGTTTCACCGGACCCCGCTTTGCGCAGGGTCGGCCCGTACACGTAGCGCGCCTGGGCAACTACTACAAACTTGACGGGTTCAGTCATTGCGATGCCTGGATCGGCAACACCCGTGGTATCTGCGATTACATGATCCGCGGTGGCCTGCCGGCCGAGCGCGTGCATCTCATATACAACTTCGCCGAATTCCCCGAGGCGCCGTCCGCAGAGGATCTCGCTTCGCTGCGGGCGCAATGGGCAATTCCCGCGGACGCCTGGGTGCTGATGTCGCCGGGGCGTTTCACGCCGATCAAGGGATTCGACGGTCTGCTGCAAAGCTTCGCGCGGCTCGCTCCGGATGTCGACGGTCGTCCGGTCGTGCTGCTCGTGCTGGGGGATGGACCGCAACGCGCGGCGCTCGAGGCGCTCGCGGTTCGGCTCGGGATCGGCGAGCGCGTGCGCTTTACCGGGTGGCAGATCGATCCGGGCCCTTACTATGGCCTGGCCGATTTGATCGTCTTTCCCGCCAAGCGCGGTGAGCCGTTCGGCAACGTGTTGCTCGAGACCTGGGCGCACGGGAAACCGCTGCTCGCCACCGAGTTCCTTGGCGCCCAGGAGGTCACGCGCCACGGGGAAGACGCCTGGCGCGTGACCTGCGACGATCCACCCGCGTTGACCGAGGGCATGCGGCTTCTGCTGGAGGATGCTGCCCTTCGCGAGGGCTTGGCCGAGCGTGGCCATGCGCGGGTCATGCGCGATTTCTCCTGTCAGGCGATCGTGGATCAGTACCTGGCGCTGTATCGGAAGTTGGTGGGGGCGTAGATCGTGCTGAGATCAGGCGAGCCAGATCCACGCCAGGTCGATTGCGCCCGGGACAACGGCTCGGCCTCACTCGCGTCGGGCGCCAGTCCCGGTTTGGGGTGCCATCGGACGAGGTTGCGGCGGGCCTCGGCCAAGGCATGGATTTTGGTTGTCAGCCCTGCGCGCGACCTGCCGATTGCATGGGGGCCTTTTCTGTCTGGGGCACCCGCCGCATGTTGATGGGTGCGAACATTCTTGCTGCCGATGAGGGCTTCATCGAGATCTTCAGCGCCGGCCGGTTCGGCGAACGCCCTTTGCCAGCGCTCGCAATGGGGTGTGCGAGTGGCGACGCGCGCTGCCGGGACATCGGGGCGACCCTATCGTGCCGCGTGGGAGCCCCGTCGTCTGGGCAACAGGCCGCGCCATAGCGCCCCCCGAGCTGTTTTGGGTGAATCGACGAGACGTCCGTCAAGTTTCAGCGCCATGGCAAGCCTCAACCTCAAACACCTGCGTTACTTCTGGGCGGTCGCCGCCAACGGCTCCATCGCCCGTGCCTCGCAGATCCTGCATCTGACGCCCCAGACCATCAGCGGCCAGCTGCGGGAGCTGGAGGATCAGGTCGGCGCGAAGCTGTTCGTCAAGGCCGGCCGCAACCTGACGCTCACCGATGTCGGGCGGCTGGTTTTCTCCTACGCCGACGAGATGTTTCGGCTCGAGGGCGAGCTGCGCGACGTCCTCGGCGGGCGGAGGCCGGGCTCCGCGCTCACCCTGAACGTCGGCATCGCCATGGTGGTTCCCAAGCTCCTCGCCTACCGGGTGCTGGCCCCCGCGCTAGGGCTCGGCGAGCCGATACGGCTGGTGTGTCAGGAGGCGCCGCTGGTCGATCTGCTGGCGGACCTCTCGGTGCATAAAGTCGATCTGGTGCTTGCGGACAGTCCGCTCAGTCCCGCACTCAACATCCGCGCCTACAATCACCCCCTTGGCGAATCGGGGATCAGCTTCTTCGCGACAGGCGACCAGGCGCAAGCCTATCGTGAGGGTTTCCCGCGCTCCCTGGATGGCGCCCCCATGCTCATGCCGACGGGCAGCAGTGCGCTGCGTCGTGCGCTGGAGCTCTGGTTCGAGCGCCAGGACATTGCACCCGATGTGGTCGCGGAGTTCGAGGATCGCGCCCTGATGAAGACCTTCGGCGCGGCGGGTGTCGGGGTCTTCACCTCGCCCACGGTGCTGGACGACGACGTCCTGGATAAGTACGGGGTGCAGATCATAGGCCGCGCCGAGGACGTCAAGGAGCGCTTCTACGCAATTTCGGCGGAGCGCCACATCAAGCATCCGGCGGTCTCCGCGATCACGGAGGCCGCGCGCCGGACCCTTTCGGGATGACCGGGCGCGGGCTCGTGTCCGGACGCAAAAAACCGGCAGCCCCGCCGGGCTGCCGGTGATCTCGGAACTTGGCGCGGGCTACTTGAGCAACCGGTTCAACGTGGTCATGGCCTTGACGATCTCCGGGTCGATGCGGCTGATCTTCCCGGTCACGTCCTCGCGCCTCGCGCACACGCACTCGAGCAGGGCCCTGATGTTGAGGCCGGATTTTTCCAGCCGCTCCATCAGCTCCGGACTGAGCATCTTGCCGGTGCACAGGCATTTCAGCAGGCGCTCGAGCCCGTCCTCCTCGGACCTGCCGTCCCGCGGCGGCTCCCAGGGTCGATCGCCGCCAACCCAGGTTACGCCGGTGACCAGCTGCTCGCGAGTGAACGGCAGGCCCCGCCGGGTCTCACCCTGGCCGCGGACGCGGGCGCGGAGCACGCCGGTCGAGGCCGGGGTCAAGCTGGCCTCGAATACGCCTTGCTGCGTCTCTTTCAGGGACAGCGTGCTCTGGGTGCCGTCGGGCTCCGTGATCTCCGCCCAGACGGTGGCGGAGCCTCGCAGCGGCGCGCCGTACTCGGTGAGGGTGGCGCGCAGGGTGAAGGTCGCGTCCGCACCGTGGTGGCTCTGCAGCAGCCGTGCCTGCATCTTGAGGTTGGAATAGGCCTGGACGCTGACGTTGTAGCGCACCGGATAGCTCGCGATCTGCTCGTCCGTCAGATCGCGCTGACGCTCGCGCAGCCAGTTGAGCAGGTTCTTGTAGTTGACCCCCAGCAGGACGTGCCAGCGTCCCTCGCGGCTGGCCGCTCCGCTCGCCGAGACGTGCGGGAGCGAGAACCGGTAGAAGGCCGATTGGGCGCTCAGGCTGTGGTCCACCGTCGGATCGCTGGCCGCGATTCCGGGGTGGATGAGCTCGCCCCCGGGGGTCTCGACCACGTACTCCAGCGCCGAGGGGATGTCGCTGAGCAAGGCGGTGGTGATCTCGATGTCGGAATCGGCGACATCGAATGGGATGCGCACGACCGTCTTGGTGGCCGCGCTGATCACCCCCTCCGGGTCGAGGACGATGTCGTTGTTGCTCACCCCGGCGAGGATCTGGAGGTAGTACTTGGAGAGCAGGAAGACATCGTCGCTGCTCAGGGTGCCGGTCATGAGCAGATAGCCGCCAGTATTGTCGGTGAGGGCGTTCAGGGTTGCCGGCTGGATATCGCTGGCGTTGCCCATGCCGATCGCGAATACGCGGCTGTCGACGACGCTGGCGGCCACGTCGGCGACGTATTGCGGCGCTGTCTCGATGCCGTCGGTGAACACGATCATGGCCTTTTGGTCGTAACCGCTCGCGGCGTTGAGCTTCTGCCGCGCGAGCTCGATCCCGTCGCCGATGGCGGTCATGCCCGCTGGGTTGGCGGCGTACGTGCTGATGCTGGAGCGCGCATGCAGCCTGCCGAGGCCGATGCCCACCGCGCCAGCGGGCTCGATTTCCATCAGCGGATGGGGGTCCTGGTCGTAGGTGTTCATGCCGATCCCGCTGTCCGGGTAGAGAAGATCGACCAGCACCGACGCGGAGTCGCGCAGCACCTGCTCGCGGGTGCGCCCGTCGGCGGTGACCAGGGTCATGCTTCCCGACTGGTCGAACACCAGCTGAACCACGACGGTTGGTCGGGCGACGCTGTTGGCCGTCAGCGGGATGGTCCACTCGTCGCCGGTCTCCTCGCAGCGGATGGTGACCGAGCCGTTGGCGGTGCTGCCGGGCGCGCCACCGGTGTATTGGAACCAGAGATAGGCCTGACGCGGACCGGACCCGGTCGCCTCGGACAGCGCCGTGGTGCCGTCGAACGGACTGAATGCGGCATCGGTCGGTCCGCTGACGACGGTGAAGGTCTTGTCGAGGCAGGACTCGACCGTCCACGAGGCGGCCCGGATGGTGGTGACCCCCTCTGGCACGTCGTTGAAGTTGATGCTGGCGGTGTTCAGCGCGATGTTCGCCGATTGGGCGTAGGGCGCCATCACATCGCGGATCTCCTGCTGGCACACGGCGCAGTAGTCGGCGGTCGACACCCGCATCCGGCAGCTGTATTCCGGCCGGTAGGCCCCGCAATGGAAGTAGCGCGCGCCCTCGAACAGGCCAACGGTTCCGGCCGCCACCGGGCTCGGCCCGTTGTTGCACTGGGTGCAGTCCGGATTGGACATGGTCGGGATCGCCGCGCCTGACGTGACCAGCGCCGACCACTTCAAGGTTGCGGCGTTGGTGTTGGCGGTCACGTTGGGTTCCGACGGCTCGCCGCCGGTGTAGTTGTCGCGGTCGGTCTCGCCGCTGCCGCAACCCTGGTAATAGTCGTACTCGTCGGCCAGGCCGAACAGCGAGTGTCCCATCTCGTGCAGCGCGACATCCTTCCAGTCGGAGCTGCCGGTGCTGAGCACGGCAACCGTACCGCCGCCGCCGCCGCGTATGGTCGAGTTGACCAGCACCACGATCGCGTGCCATTCGGGCAGATGGTCGTCCACCTTGTCGATGACCAGGGCGGTGTCGCAATACAGCAGCCTGCGGATCTGGCCGTCCCAGCAGAAGGAGGCGTCGAAATAGGTGTCGGCGGTGGTGCCGGCGCCGGCACCATCGCAGTCGGGGTCGTCCGCCCCGGTTTCGTCGCTGGCGACTTCCAGCCGGTACAGATTGAAGCCGCAGGCGATCTCCTCCTCGTCAAACGGCGCCTCCTGCAGCATGAACTCCAGCAACTCGTCCACGCGGGTGCGGAAGTCCGCCATGTCGCCCGCCTCGAAGCCCTCCGCGACGACGACGATGTTGAGCTTCTGCGTGGCCGGGCCGGCGTCGTGGACCTTGGTCAGGCCGATGACATACCCGTCGGATGCGCTCATTTCTCACCTCCCTGTTCGTCCAGGCGGCGGAGGTCCAGCTCGAGGACCTCACGGCTCTGCAACGGTTGTCCCGGCCTCGCAGGCGTGCGCTCGTTCGCCTGCCGCCGTTCGACGAACTGCTGCCGGATCTTCAGGCTCGCTGCCTGGGGATAGTCCGGCACGACGACGGTGACCAGCTCATCCGAGAGCTTTTCCGAGACCGCGAATGGCTGCTCCTCGTCGCCGGTGTAGGCCTCGAGTCGCTCTCTGCCGGCCTCGGCGATGCGTCGGCGGTACAACAGCTCGCCTTTCTCATCACTGACATCCAGCCAGTAACCGGTTTGCGCCTCGGTCTGTTTGCTTTGCTCGGCGGTCTCGCGGTCGAGCACGGTCGGCGCGCGCATGTTGAGCCGGCGGCTGCGCACGAGCTTCAAGCCATCGTCGGTGCGCTTGAAGTACAGTCGGATTGCTTTGGGCGTTGGCATGTCATCATCTCCTTGATGAAAGGAAGGTTCTGTTGGCACCAACCAACATCGTTGGTAAGTCGAAAGCTTAGACCGCGATTCCCCATGCGCAAGGCGGGCAGAGGGCGGCACGCCGAGAGCCGATGGCGGGGAACTGCGCCACCCGGACGCGCGCTGAGGCGCCGGTCCGCCCCCATCGCAGGCCTTTGTCTGCTTGCTCGTCAGTCGGTTACGCTGGTATTGTCTCGGCAGTCGCCCCGGCGGGCCTGCATCGGGCCTCGGCGCCGCAAGCCGCCGGTGCGATCTGGGCGAGGTCGGTTCCGTTCTCGATCTCCGCGATGGGTGACTGCCCAAAGGGCTCGGGCGACCCCGGTGAGCGACATTCAGGCCCCTATCGTTGGGTGATCCAAGGTTCGATGTCACTAGATCGTTGGCATATTCCTTCTAGCGACGAGGAAATCGTCGATGTCTTCGTCGAAGAGGCGGGCGAGCTTCTCGAGACCATCGACGCCCAGCTACAGACCTGGACCGACAATCCGGGGGACAAGAAGGCGCTGACCGAGATTCGGCGAAGCTTCCACACGCTGAAAGGCAGCGGCCGCATGGTCAAGGCGCTCGATCTCGCGGATACCGCCTGGAAGGTCGAGAAGATGCTCAATCAGGCGATCTCGGGCGCCGTGCCGGTCACCGAGCCGATGTTGCGGCTGGTCGCGTCCATCCGGGATCAGATTCCCAGGATGGTCGACGCGTTCAAGAACCGGCGCCCGATTTCCGGAAACGCCGACATCGAGGGCCTGATGAAGAGCGCGGACGCGCTCGCCGCTGGACGGGCGCCGTCGCAGGCGCCGCCAACCCTCGCAACGGCCGCGACCGGGGGCAAGCAGCACTTCAAGATCTACGAGCTCAATCTCAAGCTTGAGCGGGTCATGCAGCGGGCGGACGAGGCGCTGCACCGCTCGGAGATGGCCCTGCAGCAGGCCCGCCGGATCGCCACCATGAGCGAGACCTCACGCGCTGCGGCCGGCCGCTCGGACAACTCCGGCGAGCTGGTCCGCATCGGCGAGCTCGTCAATCAACTCTCCAAGGAGCTTTCGGATCTACGGCTCGAGTCCAAGAAGAGTCAGCGCGAGTCCATCGTCCACCAGACAGAAATGAATCATCTCGTCGAGCAGCGGGTGCGGGCGAGGCTCGTGCCGGTGATGGAACGGCTGCGTCTCGACATCAAGCGCGACATCGAAGAGAACAATCGATCCGTATCCGCCGTCCGCCGCTTTGGATGGGTGGCCGTTATCTCGAGTGCGTTCGTCGGTGGCGTGATCGCCGCCGGATTGCTGACGTTTGTCTCCTCCGCGGGTTGACGCCGCGCATTTCTCGCCCTGCGCGAGCCCTCCCCGGCGCCACCCACGGGGTTAATCAGACGGTCTGACGCATTCCGCATTCCCGGTTGGCCGGCACCGCGACGTCGATCAGTCGCGGCGGCTCGAAGGCGAAGCCGTTCATCATTTCCACGTATTCCTGCCGGCTGCCCACCTGCAGCCTGGGGTTCCAGCGCTTCTCCTCACCGATCGTGCTGACTGTCATCCCGTTGTAGTCGTGGGCCGGATAGACGAGGGTCTCCTCGGGAAGCTTGAGCAGCTTGCCGAACAGGCTGTCGTACTGGGCCCCGGGGTCACCGTTCTGGAAGTCGGTGCGGCCGGTGCCGCGAATGAGCAAGGTATCGCCCGTGAAGACGCGGTCCGGCAGCGCCAGGCTGTAGCTGTCGTCCGTGTGGCCCGGGGTGTAGAGCACGTCGAGGCTGATCCCGTCGGCGCGCAGCCTTTCCCCCTCGCGAAACCGCACGGCGACGCACTCGGCCTTGGTCATCTCGCCCATGGCGGTAACGCAGCCGGTGCTCTCGCGCAGATCGCCGAGGGCGGTTACGTGGTCCGCGTGGATATGGGTGTCAACCGCCATCACCAGCTTGAGATCCAGCTCCCTGATCAGCTTGGCGTAGTGCTCCACCCGGTCCTTGACGGGGTCGATGATCAAGGCCTCTCCGCCCGAGCGCTCCGCAAGCAAATAGGTGTAGGTGGACGAGACCGGGTCAAAAAGCTGTCGGAAGATCATGTGTCGTCTCCAAGTGTGTTTTAAGCCTAAGTATGCTCAATGAACTGGTGCCGGGACCCGGCGGAGACAACAGGCGAAGGTTACGAATTCCCGTTTCGAACAGCTCGGTTTAATCGAATAATCTGCTTCGTGTGACTCAAGCTGGGTCACATGCGGACGCTCTGAAATCGGGTCCTGCCCGTCGCTTCCCTTCTTTTCAGAGTCATATGTGCACGGGCTCGGCGTTCCCTGACGCCCGGGGTCGGGTCGAAAATTCCGATGGATTGGGGGGTGATTTTCGAGCCAACGGACGGTTCGGTACAGACGGATTTTCCCCACCTGATGGGTGTGACAGATGTCGTAACGACGGAGCATCCCATGAGCACGCGAATCCTCTCCATCACGCCCCAGCGCTTCGACCTGTTGCGCAAGGGCGACGATCCCGCACCCTTGATTGATGTCCGCACACCCGCCGAGTACCGCGCAGGCCACATCCCAGGCGCGCGCTTGTTGCCGCTCGACGCGCTCGCCGCCGACAGGCTGGACGAGAGGCTCGGAGAAAACGCAATCGGCCGCGATCAGGTCCTCTATATCACCTGCCACAGCGGCGCGCGGGCGCAGCAGGCCGCCGAGCGACTGATGGACGCCGGGTATCGCAACCTGGTGCTCATTCAGGGGGGCACCGAGGCCTGGGAGCGGGCGGGACTGCCGGTCAAGCGCTGCGGCGCCACCATCGCCCTGGAGCGCCAAGTACAGATCACGGTGGGCTTGCTGCTGATACTCAAGGTGGTATTCGGTTTCGCCATCCACGAGCTGTTCTTTGTCGCCGCGGCGTTCATCGGCGCGGGTTTGATCGTGGCCGGCGTAACCCGCTGGTGCGGCATGGCGAGGCTGCTGGCGTTCATGCCCTGGAATCGTGGCGGCACCTGCCCAGACGATGCTGCCAACGGCGTCGCTCCGAATTCGTAAGGTGCTCCCGAAACGCTCACACTGACCCTGGAGAAAATGACGATGTCGACACACGCAATCTCGTCTCAGTTGGCGATCCCGGCCGAGCCCGTTCGCGTCGGGCGAGTCGATGCCGCCGCGCCCTTCGAATGGCTGGCTGCGGGGGTGCGGGACTTCGCTGCCGCGCCGTGGGCAAGCCTGCTCTACGGTGCCTTGTTCTCGCTTCTCGCTGCGGGCACGCTGTACCTCACGTGGGAGCTGCCCGGCTTCACCGTCGCCTTTCTCACCGGGCTCCTGCTGATTGGTCCGGTCCTGGCGGCCGGGCTCTATGCGGCTGCGCGCCAGCGGGAGGCGGGTGAGCGGACGAGCATCGCCGCCGCCCTTGACCTGATCGTCCAGCGCCGCGCTAACCTCGGTCTGTTCTCGATCTTCCTCGCCCTGATCATGGCGGCGTGGGTTCGGCTGTCAGCGTTGCTGTTCGCGCTCAAGTTCAGCAGCTTCTCGATCGCCGTTGAGGGCTACACGGGAGTGCTCTCGGGCAGTGGCGATCCAGTGGCGATTGGCTACTTCCTGCTCATCGGGTTCGCGCTTGCGCTCACGGTGTTCGTGACCAGCGCCGTGGCCGTCCCCATGATCCTGGACCGAGACTGCGGTCCAGTGACGGCCGTGCAGACCAGTAGCCGGGTATTCGCCAAGAACTGGCCGTCCATGCTGGTTTGGGCCGCATTGATCCTGGTCCTGACCGCTGCCGGCATCGCCACGGGCTTTCTGGGCATGCTGGTGGTGTTCCCTGTCCTGGGCTATGCGACCTGGCACAGCTATCGTGCCCTGGTAAGCTGATCGGGCCCTGGCCGGGTGCGCGACGACGGTCGCCGCCCGGCCTTACCTGCTGCTTAGCTGTTCCAGGTAGCCCTTACCCAACTGTCGCATCTGACCCCGGATGCGCGCGGCGCGACTCTTCACGTAGGCCGATGGGGCCTCGAGCCGGAAGCGAATCGGGTTGGGCAGGACCGCCGCCAGCAGAGCGGCCTCGCGATCCTTCAGCGCCGCGGCTGGGCGGTCGAAGTAGCGCCAGCTCGCAGCCTCCACGCCGTAGGTGTGGGGGCCGAACTGGGCGATATTCAGATAGACTTCCAGGATGCGCTGCTTGGGCCAGGTGAGCTCGATCAGCAGCGTGAACCAGGCCTCCAGTCCCTTACGCAGGAGGTCCTTGTTCCGCCAGAGAAACAGGTTCTTCGCCACCTGCTGGGATAGGGTTGACGCGCCGCGAAGCCGGCCGCCCTTGCGGAAGTGCCGCCAGGCGTTCTCCATCTCCACAAGGTCGAAGCCGCCATGAGCCGGGAAGCGTTGATCCTCCGCCGCCACCACCGCGAGTGGCACCGAGGGCGAGATGGACTCCCAAGGTACCCAGTCGTGACGGACCCAGGGGTGATCGCGGCGTTGCACCAGGCCGCCGATCCAATCCTGCGCCATGAAGGAGGAGAACGGCGGGTCAAGCCACCGCAGGGCGGAGACCAGCAAGGCCGAGAGGGTCAGGATGCCCAGTAGAACGAACAAGAACGCGGCACCCAGCCGCCGTAGCCTGACCCTCAATCTCGATCTCCCCGCCTGTAAGGCCTCAACGGCCCCACGGCATTGTGTCAGATGCAATAGTATGCGACGAACTTGGCCGGGTCGCCCGCGTCAACCTGGTCCGTGCGCTACACAGCGGGTCACTACGGCGCGTTCGGATTCCCGAGAGGCTTGGTGGACAGGTGCCAACGCGGATAACCAGGTCCGCGTTTGACCGTTGGGCTGCGCGACGGTCTACCCTTTGCGCGGGGGTGCGTGTCGGCGGCCACTGTGCCGCGCGGCGCAGCCCGCGACCCGGGCCGGTGCCTCATCGCAGATCGCGCATGCGCTGGTTCTCGAAGACGATTCGGTCCGTCAGCGTCTTGCAGAGGGCCTTGAACGCGATGCGTTGAGCCTTCTGGTTGGCGGTTGCGGGCTTTCTCACCATCTCCAGCCGGGCCTGAAAATAAGCGAGGTCCGCTTCCAATTGGGCGAGCCTGATCTTGAGCCGCTGGCGCTCGTCGCCTTCCACTCGAAAGGCCCGCGGTGCGCTCACCGGCTCGCCCTCAGAAAATGACGCAGGTGCAGCAAGCCGTCCTCCGCTTTCCGGAGTCTTGTGCTATACAGTGGCAACATCGGCGCATGACCTGACGAACGCCAATAACAAACGAGCATACCACCATGAGTGCCCTGATCGAGCTGTTTCGCGCGTCCACGCCCCTCTACGGAGGCAATGCCGCCTTCGTCGAGGACCTCTATGAGCGCTATCTGCAGGACCCCGAGAGCGTGGACTTGGCCTGGCGGGAGCGCTTCGACGCCATGCACCGGGAGGCGGCCAACGAGGTCCCTCACGGGCCGGTGCGCCAGAACTTCTTGCGCCTCGCCCAGGAGAGCCGGACGCGGGCGACGGCGCGCTCCACCGAGCGCCTGGAGCCGGCGGCTGCGGAGAAGCAGTCGGCGGTGCTGCGGCTGATCAACGCCTACCGCTTTCGCGGGCATCAGGTGGCCGACCTCGACCCCCTTGGCCTGCGCGATACGCCAAAGATCGGAGATCTGGAACCCGCCTATCACCACCTGGGAGACGAGGACCTGGACCAGGTCTTCCACACCGGCTCCCTGTACGCCCCGGACCGCATGCCGCTGCGAGAGATCCTCGCCCTGGTGCGCCAGATCTACTGCGGCACCGTCGGCTCCGAGTACATGCATATAACCAACACCCAGGAGAAGCGCTGGATTCAGAAGCGGCTCGAGGGCTACCGCGCGACGCCGGAGCTGGAGACCGCGGATCGCCGCTGGCTGCTGACGCTGCTGACGGCTGCCGAGGGCATCGAGAAGTATCTACATGCCCGCTACGTGGGGCAGAAGCGCTTCTCCCTCGAAGGCGGCGAGGCACTGATCCCGCTCCTCGACGAGCTCATCCAGCGCGCCGGGCGCAAGGGGCTGAAGGAGATCGTCATCGGCATGGCCCACCGCGGCCGGCTCAACGTGCTCACCAACATCCTCGGCAAGCCGCCCCAGGACATCTTCGACGAGTTCGAGGGGCGGGCGCACCTCAACTGGCGGGAGCTGGCCGGCGACGTCAAGTACCACATGGGCTTCTCCACCGACATCGACAGCCCCGGCGGCATCGTGCACGTGGCCCTGGGCTTCAATCCGTCGCACCTGGAGATCATCAACCCGGTCATCGAGGGCTCGGTGCGCGCCCGCCAGCGCCGGCGCGGCGACCACACCGGTGACGAGGTGCTGCCGCTCTTGATCCACGGCGACTCGGCCTTCGCCGGGCAGGGCGTCGTCATGGAGACCCTCCAGCTGTCGCAGACGCGCAGCTTCTCCACCGGCGGCACCCTGCATGTCGTGATCAACAACCAGATCGGATTCACCACCAGCAACCCGCTCGACGTCCGCTCGACCCTCTATTGCACGGACGTGGCGAAGATGGTCCAGGCGCCCGTGTTTCATGTCAACGGCGACGATCCCGAGGCCGTGATCTTCGTCACGCGCATGGCGCTCGATTTTCGCAACCAGTTCCACAAGGACGTCATCATCGACCTCGTCTGCTACCGGAGGCTGGGCCACAACGAGGCCGACGAGCCGGCGGTCACCCAGCCGATGATGTACAAGCGCATCCGCTCGCTGCCGACCTCGCGCGCGGTCTACGCGGACCGGCTGGCGGACGCCGGATTGGTCTCCAGGGACGAGGCGGCGGCCATGATCGAGGACTACCGCAGCTCGATCGAGCACGGCGTGGTCGTTGCCCGGCCGGTGCTGTGCGGGCTCGGGAAGGTCTACAAGGTGGACTGGAAGGCCTGCTCCGGCTTCCCATGGAACCATCCCACCGACACCGGGGTGCCGCGGGAAACGATCAGGTCGGTCGCGGAGCGCATGCTCGAGGTGCCGAAGGGCTTCAAGCTGCACGCCAGGGTCAGCAAGATCTGGAACGAGCGCCGCAAGATGGCCAGCGGCGACCAGATGGCGGACTGGGGATTCGCCGAGAATCTGGCCTACGCCACGCTGGTCGATGCCGGGTATCCGGTGCGGCTGTCCGGCCAGGACTGCGGACGCGGCACCTTCTTCCACCGCCACGCGGTCCTCCATAATCAGCTCAATGGCGACAGCTACACGCCCCTGCAGCACATGGGCCCGCACCAGGGGTCGTTCGTGGCCATCGACTCCATTCTGTCCGAGGAAGCGGTGCTGGGGTTCGAGTACGGTTACGCCACCGCCGAGCCCAATACGCTCACGTTGTGGGAGGCCCAGTTCGGGGATTTCGCCAATGGTGCCCAGGTGGTCATCGACCAGTTCATCACCTCGGCGGGCACCAAATGGGCCCTGTGCTGCGGTCTGGTGATGCTGCTGCCCCACGGCCTCGAGGGCCAGGGCGCGGAGCACTCCTCGGCCCGTCTGGAGCGTTATCTTCAGCTCTGCGCCGAGGACAACATCCAGGTCTGCGTGCCGACCACCCCGGCCCAGATGTTCCACTTGCTCAGGCGCCAGATGCTGCGGCCCTATCGCCGGCCCCTGATCGTGATGACGCCGAAGAGCCTGTTGCGTCACCGCCTGGCGACATCCACCCTGGACGAGCTGGCGGAGGGGTGCTTCCAGCCCGTGATCCCCGAGGTCGAGAACCTGGACCCCGAAGGCGTCAAGCGTGTGGTGCTGTGCAGCGGAAAGGTCTACTTCGATCTCCTCGAGGCGCGCCGCGCGCGCGGACTCAATGATGTCGCCATCGTGCGCGTGGAGCAGCTCTACCCGTTCCCGAAGGATGATTTCAAGGCTGCGTTGGCGCCCTACACGGCCGCGGAGCAAGTCATCTGGTGCCAGGAGGAACCGCAAAATCAGGGCGCGTGGGACCAGGTCAAGCACCGATTCCACGAGATCGTGGCCGATGGCAGCTGGGTGTACTACGTCGGCCGTTATGCCTCCGCCGCCCCCGCCGTCGGCCACCGCGCGGTGCACGTCGAGCAACAAGAGCGGCTCATCGACGAGGCCCTCACCGGCCGCATCAACCCGACTCAGAATCGAAGGATCCCCGTATGAGCATCGAAGTCCGAGTACCAGCCCTCCCGGAGTCCGTGGCCGACGCCACCGTGTTGACCTGGCACAAGCAGCCGGGCGAGGCCGTCTCTAAGGACGAGAACCTGGTGGACCTCGAAACCGACAAGGTGGTGCTGGAGGTTCCGGCCCCCGCGAACGGCGTGCTCTCGGAGATCAAGAGTGCGGAGGGAGATACGGTGCAGGCGGATACCCTGCTCGCGCTGATCGCCGAGGGTGCGACGGCGTCGGCCACGACGAAACGGGAAGAGCCGGTCTCAGGTGGCGCGCCGCGGGGCTCCGCGGGATCGGACGCCGTCCTCGCCCCGGCCGCCCGGCGCCTGGTCAAGGAGCTGGCGCTCGACCCCCAGGCAATCGAGGGCACGGGCAAGGACGGGCGCATTCAGAAGACGGACGTGATGGCGTTCCTCGACGCCCGCGAGCGGAGCCAGCCCGAGCGCGACGAGGAGGCGGCGCCGGCCGCGCCGCAGCGGCCCAGCCTCACCGGCGAGGCCGGGCGTCCCGAGCAGCGCGTCGCCATGACCCGCCTGCGCGCCCGCGTCGCCGAACGCCTGGTCCAGGCCCAGCAGACCGCCGCCATCCTGACCACCTTCAACGAGGTCAACATGCAGCCGGTCATGGACCTGCGGCTGAAGTACCGCGACCAATTCGAGAAGGTCCACGGCGTGCGGCTCGGCTTCATGTCTTTCTTCGTCAAGGCCGCCGTGGAGGCCCTGCAGCGTTTTCCGGTCGTGAACGCGTCGGTCGACGGGAACGACATCATCTACCACGGCTACTACGACATCGGCATCGCCGTAAGCAGCCCCCGGGGCCTGGTCGTGCCCATCCTGCGCAACTGCGATCAGCTCACCATGGGCAACATCGAGCAGGGTGTCGTGGAGTTCGGCCGCAAGGCGAAGGACGGCTCGCTGAGCTTCGAGGAACTGACCGGCGGCACCTTCTCCATCACCAATGGCGGCGTCTTCGGCTCCCTGGTCTCCACCCCCATCCTCAACCCGCCCCAGAGCGCCATTCTCGGCATGCACAAGATCCAGGAGCGGCCCATGGCGGAGAAGGGCCAGGTGGTGATTCGGCCGATGATGTATCTGGCCCTTTCGTACGACCACCGCATCATCGACGGGCGCGACGCGGTGCAGTTCCTGGTTGCGATCAAGGACGTGCTGGAGGACCCGGCGCGCCTGCTGCTCCGGATCTGACGCGCCCGGTCTACCGGAAGGAGTCTGGCGGTTGAAAGCGCCGCCGTACCCGGCGGTCAGACCCGCTGCCGGGTCGTCAGTCCGGAGATCCCCCCGGCGATCAGATGAGCCGTGCGCAGGGGCTCGGGCATGCGGCCGTGCACGGCCAGGCGCTTGACCAGCATGGTCGCGATTCCGCAGGTGCAGCCGGCGCACTGAAGCCAAAGGTGCCCGATCCTGCGCGGCGGGCCGGCCTGTTCGACCAGCAGCCATTTGCGCTTGCCCCCGCGCACCGGCCCGAGGAGGGCGGCGCGCATCGCGTCGAGGTCCGGCTCGCGGCGCGAGACCACCAGCACCGGGATGCCGAGCCTGCGGTTCAGCGCCTGGATGTCGACCACGTTGAAGCCCGCCACGGCGATGCCCTGCAGCATGACCATTTGCAGCTGGGACTGAAACCGGCTCGCCTCGACCGCTTCCGCCATGCGCTCGGTGGCGTTCACCCCGTCACGGCGCACCCTGGTGCGCAACACCCCGTCCAGCCGCAAGCCCGAGAACACCGCCCCGATCAGGTCGACGTCCCCGCGGTGATCGGGTCGAAACGGCCCATCGTCGAAGCCGACGACATGGTTCAGGGCGCTTGCCATTCGATCACCCCCGACGACTGATTCCTGCCGTCGCCAACTGGGCCGACAGGCGCAGCGCGTCGCGCGCCGCATGCCCGGCCTCGTCGTTGTCGAAAAAGACCCAGATCCTGCGGCCCTCCGCCACCCAACGGTCCACTCGCCTGGCCCACGCGGCCAGCACCTCGTCCGGATAACCGCCCCGGTAAGCCGCCTCGCCGGGCCCGTGCAGCCTGATGTAGACGAGATTCGAGGTCACGACCTCTGGCGTCGCGAGACCCGCGAGCTCGAACTGGCAGAAGGCCGCCTTGCGCGCCGCGAGCAGGTCGTAGACCGCCGGGGCGTGCCAGCTCGGGTCGCGGAACTCGAAGGCGAATTCGAGGTAGTCCGGCAGCAGGCTGAGGAACCGGGCGAGCCGCCCGGCGTTCAGGTGCCAGTGTGGCGGGAGCTGGAACAGGATCGGTCCGAGACGGCCGCCGAACAGCCCGGCCCAGGCCAGGAAGCGGGCCAGGGGTTCCGCGCAGTCCTTGAGCTTCTTGCGGTGGGTGATGTAACGGCTCGCCTTGAGCGCGAAGCGAAAGTGCGGTGGCACGCTGTCGAGCCAGATGCGGACGCTTTTCTCCGACGGAAAACCGTAGAAGCTGCTGTTTACCTCCACCGAGGGGAACCGCCGGGCATAGAAGGCGAGCCAATCGGTCCTAGCCAAGTCACGCGGGTAGAACTGACCCCGCCAATGGGGGTAATGCCAGCCGGAAGTCCCGACGCGGACCGGCCGAGCCCGCTCACCGGTCATCGGCGCGGGTCCTCCCGGACGCCGCTTTGTGGCTACAATGGAGCCCGGTTTCCACGCTCGCGAACCCCGACCATGCGCTCTTCCGCCCGCCTCGCTGTGTTGCTCGTCGTCGCCGCCTCCGCCACTGGCGCCTGGTGGTATTTTAGCCGTCCGGAGCCGGTGCCGGTGCGCGTCAAGGCCGTCGAGAAGGGATTGGTGGAGCAGACGGTGGCCAACACCCGTGCCGGCACGGTCAAGGCCTGCCGGCGTGCACGGCTGGCTCCTAGCATCGGGGGGCAGATCGCCAACCTGGCGGTGCGCGAGGGCGATCGGGTGAAGAGCGGGGATCTCCTGCTGGAGCTCTGGAATCTGGATCTGCAGGCGCAGGTCACCCTGGCCGAGCGCGAGGCCGTCGCTTCCGATGCCCGCGCCCGTGCCGCCTGTCTGAACGCGGACAACGCCCAGCGCGAGGCGGACCGGCAGGTGAAGCTCAGCCAGCGCCGCCTGGCCTCCGAGGAGGCGGTGGACCGGGCCATCACGGCCGCGCAGGCGGGCAGGGCGGATTGCGAGGCGGCAGAGGCCTCGGCACGGGTGGAGGCAGCACGCCTCGGCGTCGCCCAGGCCAATCTGGCCAAGACGCGGCTGCAGGCGCCCTTCGACGGCATCGTCGCCGAGATCTCGGGGGAGCTCAACGAGTACGTCACCCCCTCTCCCCCGGGCATACCCACCCCGCCGGCGGTGGATCTAATCGACGACGCCTGCTTCTACATCTCCGCCCCCATCGATGAGGTCGATGCGCCCGAGGTGCGGTTGGGCGCGGAGGCGCGGGTCACCCTGGACGCCTTCGGGGAACGCAGCTTCCCGGGGGCGGTGCGGCGCATCGCACCCTACGTGCTGGACATCGAGAAGCAGGCGCGCACGGTGGAGGTGGAGGTGGAGATCACCGAGCCGCCGAAGGATCCGTCGCTGCTCGCGGGCTACAGCGCGGACGTGGAGATCATCGTCGACCGCCGCGAGGGGGTGCTGCGCATCCCGACCTCGGCCGTGCGCGCCCAGGGCGGCGTGCTGGTGCTGGACGAGGCGACGGGTCTCATCGCGTCGCGGGACATCGAGACCGGACTCGGTAACTGGGATCAGACCGAGGTCACCTCCGGCCTCGCCGCGGGCGAGCTGGTGGTGTTGTCCCTCGACAAGGACGGCGTCGAGGAGGGAGCGCTCGCCAAGGTGGAGCAAGAAGCGGCTCCATGATCGAGCTTACCCGAGTCTCCCGCACCTTCCTGGTCGGCGACCAGCCCGTGCACGCCCTGCGGGAGATCGGGCTGCGTTTCGAGGATGGCGAGTACGCGGCCATCATGGGTCCCTCCGGTTCCGGAAAGAGTACGCTGCTCAATATCCTGGGTCTGTTGGACCGGCCCGACAGCGGCAGCTACCGGCTCGACGGAGAGGAGACCACGACGCTCGCCGAGGAGCAGCGGGCGCGGCTGCGGCGCGACCGAATCGGGTTCGTGTTCCAGTCCTTCCATCTCATCCCGCGCCTGTCGGCGGCGGAAAACGTCGAGCTGCCCCTGGTCCTAGCTGGCATTGCTCCGCGGGAACGTCGCGGGCGCGTGGCCGACATCCTTGCGGCGGTGGGTCTCACCGACCGCGCCCACCACCGGCCGGACCAGCTTTCCGGCGGTCAGCGCCAGCGCGTCGCCATTGCGCGCGCCACCATCACCGAACCGGGACTGATCCTGGCGGACGAGCCGACCGGGAATCTCGACCGGGCATCGGGCGAGGAGGTCGTGCACACCCTGGAGGCGCTCAACGCGCGCGGCCTGACCCTGCTGGTGGTGACGCACGACCCCGTGATCGGGGAGCGGGCGCGCAGATGCATCCGCATGGACGACGGCGGCATCCTGGAAGACCGATGCGCCTGAATGACGACTTGCGCTTCGGGCTGCGGTCTCTTACCACACACCGCACCCGGACCTGGTTGACCCTGCTCGCAATGGCCCTGGGCACCGCGTCGGTGATCCTCCTGAGCGCACTGGGCGAGGGTGCGCGGCGCTACGTGCTGGACGAGTTTACGCAGCTCGGCACCCACTTGCTGATCGTCATCCCCGGGCGCAACGAGACCACCGGGGGCCCGCCGCCCCTGCTCGGCGAGACCGCGCGCGACCTGACCCTGGACGACGCCATCGCCCTCGGGCGCTCGCGGCTGGTCAAGCGCTTCGCCCCCATCGCGGTGGGCTCGGCCCCGGTCTCCCACGGCAGCCTGGAGCGGGAGGTGAGTATTCTGGGCACCACCAGCGATTTCCTGGAGGTGCGCCGCCTGAAGATGGCCCGCGGCCGCTTCCTGCCTCCGGGCGATCCGGAGCGGGCCAGGCCCGTGGTCGTGCTTGGCGAGAAGCTGGCGCGGGAGCTGTTCGGCAACCGGCAGGTGCTGGGGGAATGGGTGCGCATCGGCGACCGCCGCTTCCGGGTCACGGGCACCCTGGCGAGCCAGGGGCAGTCCCTGGGCGTGGACCTCGGGGATCTGGCCCTGATCCCGGTGGCCTCCGCCCAGGCCCTGTTCAACAGCCCGGCCCTGTTCCGCATTCTGGTCCAGGCCCCCAGCCGCTCCGCGCTGCCGGCAGCGGAGGAGGCCATCCGCGCCATCGTGCGAGAGCGTCACGAGGGCGAGGACGACGTCACCGTCATCACCCAGGACGCCCTCTTGTCCACGTTCGACAAGATCCTCAACGCGCTGACCATGGCGGTGGCGGGGATCGCGGCCATCAGCCTCATGGTGGCGGGGGTGCTGATCATGAACGTGATGCTGGTGGCGGTCGCGCAACGCACCGCCGAGGTCGGCCTGCTTAAGGCGCTGGGCGCCGCGCGCCGCCAGATCCTCGGGCTGTTCCTGACCGAGGCCCTGCTGCTGGCCGGTGCCGGCACGGCGGGCGGGCTGGCGTTCGCGTTCGCAGGAGTGCGGATCTTCAATAGCCAGGTGCAGGCGTTTCAGCTGGTCGTTCCCCTGTGGGCGCCCCTGGCGGCGGTCAGCGTCTCCATGTTGACCGGGCTGGTGTTCGGTCTGCTTCCGGCTCTGCGTGCCGCCCGGCTCGATCCGGTCGCGGCTCTGGCGGGGCGCTGAAGATGCTCGCGCGCGACTTCACGGCGTTCACCCTGGGTGCCATTGGCGCCCATCGCACCCGCAGCCTGCTCACGGTGACGGGCATCGGCATTGGCGTCGCCGCGGTGGTGCTGTTGACCGCCATCGGCGAGGGCATCCACCGCTTCGTGCTGGCAGAGTTCACCCAGTTCGGCACCAACCTGATCGCCGTCAACCCCGGCAAGACCAGCACCCTCGGTATGTCCGGGGCCGTCATCAGCAACGTACGGCCCTTGAGTCTCGATGACGCGGAGGCCCTCGGCCGCCTTCCTGACGTGGAGGCGGTGGTTCCAACCGTGCAAGGCAACGCGGCGGTGGAAGGCAACGGCCGCAGCCGCCGCACCACGGTCCTCGGGGTCGGCCCGCGGATGCCGGAGGTGCTGCAGATGCGCCCCGCCATCGGCCGCTTCCTGCCGCGCGACGAATCCGGCGGCGGACGCGCCTTCGCAGTGCTCGGGGCAAAGGTCCGCGCCGAGCTCTACCGCGACGCTTCTCCCCTCGGCGAGCGGGTGCGCATCGGCGGCGAGCCTTACCGGGTCATCGGCGTCATGGAGCCCAAGGGCCAGGTGCTGGGATTCGACCTGGATGACTCGGTCTTTATCCCCGTCAGTCGGGCGCTGGCGATGTTCAACCGCGAGAGCCTGATGGAGATCGATCTGCTGTATCGGCCCGAGGCGGACGGCGCGAGGGTGGCCGAGCAGGCGCGGGCGCTGCTGGAGCGTCGCCACGGGAGCGAGGACTTCACCATCACCACGCAGGACCAGATGATGGAGGTGCTGGGCTCGGTGCTGGACGTGCTCACCTTGTCTGTGGCCGCGCTCGGGGGCATCTCTCTGGCGGTGGGCGGGATCGGCATCCTCACCATCATGACCATTGCCGTGCGCGAGCGCCGCAGGGAGATCGGCCTTTTGCGCGCACTGGGTGCCGCCCAACGGCAGGTCTTGCTACTCTTTCTCGCCGAGGCCGTGGTGCTCGCTAGTCTCGGCGGCCTGATGGGGTTCGTCATCGGCGCCGGCGGGGCCTGGCTCATCGGCGAGGCGGTTCCGGCGCTGCCGACCCATACCGCCTGGGACTTCGTCCTGCTCGCGGAGCTCACGGCCGCCGGGATCGGCCTGGCAGCGGGTGTGGTCCCGGCGCTGAATGCCGCACGCCTCGATCCTGTCACCGCCCTGCGCGACGAGTAGCCGCCGGGCTCACGCTTTGAGCCACCGGCTGGGGCATCCTGGGTACGAACATCCCAGACAAGCCCCGGAGGCGACGATGACCACGGCCGCGAACCTGCTGATTGTGCTGCTCTTCCTGTCCGCCCTGTACACGTTCCTTGGCCTGGTCTGCGGCCTGGTGGAGAAGGTGCAGGAGGTGATGGCAAGACCCCATCAGCGGCGTCGGGTACGCAAGGACCCGCGGCGCAGGACGCCACGGCGCGCGCTGGTCACGGCCAGTGGCGGCAGCCGAGCGCGTGGACCTCTCGGGACGGCCGGCGGAAAGGCGGCCTAGAAAACCCTGAGGCCCGGTATCCCTCAGGCAGCCAGCCCGCGCCCCTGCAGCTCGCGGATGCGGTCGCGCACCGCCGCGGCTTTCTCGAACTCCAGATCCTTTGCGTGCCGGTACATCTCCTTTTCGAGGGCCTTGATCTTGCGCGCCATCTGCTGCGGGGTAAGGTCGGCGTACTCGACGGTCTCCTCCGCCACCTTGGCGTAGTCGCGGGCGCGCATCGGGGCCCCAGGGTAGGCGCCCTCCATGATGTCCGCCACCGCCTTGCGGATGGTCTGGGGGGTGATGCCGTGCGCCAGGTTGAACTCGACCTGCTTGGCGCGACGGCGCTCGGTCTCGCCGATGGCCCGCTCCATGGAGCCCGTGACCTTGTCGGCGTAGAGGATGGCCTTGCCGTTCACGTTGCGCGCGGCGCGGCCGATGGTCTGGATCAGGGAGCCCTCCGAGCGCAGGAATCCTTCCTTGTCCGCGTCCAGGATGGCGACCAGCGATACCTCGGGCATGTCTAAACCCTCCCGCAGCAGGTTGATGCCGACCAGGACGTCGAACTGACCGAGGCGCAGGTCGCGAATGATCTCGACCCGCTCCACCGTGTCGATGTCGGAGTGCAGGTAGCGTACGCGCACCCCGTGCTCGTTGAGGTACTCGGTCAGGTCCTCGGCCATGCGCTTGGTGAGGGTGGTGACGAGAACGCGCTCGTCCTGGGCGACCCGCACGTGGATCTCGGACAGCAGGTCGTCGACCTGGGTGAGTGCGGGGCGCACCTCGACCTCGGGGTCGACCAGGCCCGTGGGTCTCACGACCTGCTCGACCACCGCGCCCGAGTGCTTGATCTCGAACTCGCGGGGCGTTGCGGAGACATAGATGGTCTGAGGTTGGCGGGCCTGGAACTCCTCGAACCGCAGGGGCCGGTTGTCGAGCGCCGAGGGTAGCCGGAAGCCGTACTCGACCAGATTCTCCTTGCGGGAACGGTCGCCGCGGTACATGCCCCCGAGTTGGGGCACGGTGACGTGGCTCTCGTCGATCACCACCAGGGCGTCGTCGGGCAGGTAGTCGAACAGGGTCGGCGGCGGTTCGCCGGGACCGCGGCCCGAGAGGTAGCGCGAGTAGTTCTCGATGCCCGAGCAGTAGCCGACCTCCAGCATCATCTCCAGGTCGAACAGGGTTCGCTGCTCCAGGCGCTGGGCCTCGACCAGCTTGTCGTTCTCGCGTAGCCAGGTCAAGCGGTCCTTGAGCTCGACCTTGATCTGCTCGACGGCGGCGATGATGGTCTCACGCGGGGTGGCGTAGTGGGTCTTGGGGAAGACGGTGTAGCGCGGGACCTTGCGTAGCGACTCGCCGGTGAGCGGGTCGAATACGGAGATCCCCTCGATCTCGTCGTCGAACAGCTCCACCCGCACTGCCTCGTCGTCCGACTCCGCCGGGTAGATGTCGATCACGTCCCCGCGCACCCGGTAGGTGCCGCGGGAAAGCTCGATCTCGTTGCGCTTGTACTGGAGGTTGGCCAGGCGGCGCAGGATCGCCCGCTGGTCGATCAGGTCGCCGCGGGAGAGGTGCAGGACCATCTTGAGGTAGGCGTTGGGGTCGCCGAGTCCATAGATCGAGGAGACGGTGGCGACGATGATGACGTCCGGGCGCTCGAGCAGCGCCTTGGTCGCCGAGAGCCGCATCTGCTCGATGTGCTCGTTGATCGAGGCGTCCTTCTCGATGTAGGTGTCCGTCGCCGGGACATAGGCCTCCGGTTGGTAGTAGTCGTAGTAGGAGACGAAGTACTCGACCGCGTTGTGGGGGAAGAACTCGCGCATCTCCCCGTAGAGCTGGGCGGCCAGGGTCTTGTTGGGGGCCAGAATCAGGGCCGGGCGCTGCACCGTGGCGATCACATTGGCGATGGTGAAGGTCTTGCCGGAGCCCGTCACCCCGAGGAGGGTCATGCCCGCTTCGCCGTCGTTCAGGCCCTCCGTCAGCCGGCGGATCGCTCCTGGCTGGTCGCCGGCGGGCGAGAACTTGGACTCGAGCACGAAATCTCTGGTCATGAGGGGATTCTTATACGGCGGGGCTTTGGCTATTATTGTGAGCTTGATGTAGGAATTCCAGGCCGCCTCCCGGCCGCGACGAAAACCAGAGAACCCCGCGATGAGTATCAAGCTGTCCGCCCGCGTTCAGGCTGTCAAGCCGTCCCCAACCCTCGCCGTCGATGCCCGCGCCAAGGCACTCAAGGCCGCAGGAAAGGATGTCATCGGACTCGGTGCCGGCGAGCCCGATTTCGATACCCCGGATCACATCAAGGAGGCCGCCATCAGGGCGATCAAGGAGGGTTTCACCAAGTACACGGCCGTCGGCGGCACGCCCGAGCTCAAGCGGGCGATCATTGCCAAGTTTCGACGCGAGAACGGCTTCGAGTACACGCCGGAGCAGATCCTGGTCTCCTGCGGCGGCAAACAGAGCTTCTACAACCTCGCCCAGGCGATCCTCGATCCCGGCGACGAGGTCGTCATCCCGGCTCCCTACTGGGTCTCCTATCCTGACATGGCCTTGCTGGCGGGCGGGGCCCCGGTCTTCGTTCACGCCCCGGCAGAGCAACAGTTCAAGATCACTCCGGCGCAGCTCAAGGCTGCCATGACCGACCAGACCAAGCTGGTCGTCATCAACAGCCCGTCGAACCCGACGGGCATGGCCTACACGGCCGACGAGCTCGCGGCGCTGGGGGATGTCTTGCGCGAGTTCCCCCGAGCGGTCATCGCCACCGACGACATGTACGAGCACATCCGTTGGAGTGACGAGCCCTTCGTCAACATCCTAAACGCGTGTCCGGACCTGAACCCCCGTACTCTGGTGCTCAACGGCGTTTCCAAGGCGTACTCGATGACCGGCTGGCGGATCGGCTATGCCGGGGGGCCGGAGGAGATCATCAAGGCCATGACCAAGGTGCAGTCCCAGAGCACGTCCAATCCGACCTCCATCTCCCAGGTTGCCGCCCAGGCGGCTCTTGAGGGGCCGCAGGATTGCATCAGGACGATGGGTGTCGCCTTCAAGGAGCGTCACGATTATGTGGTGGAGCGGCTGAACCGCATGCCGGGCGTGGAGTGCCTGCCCACTGACGGCACGTTCTACGTGTTCCCCAAGGTGCAGGGGATGATCGAGCGGATCGCCGGCGTCAACAACGATCTCGATCTCGCCGAGCATCTCATCGAGAAGGCCGGAGTGGCCCTTGTCCCCGGCTCCGCCTTCGGACTCAGCGGCTGCGTCCGCATCTCCATCGCGACCAGCCGAGAGAACCTAGAAGGCGCTCTAGACCGTCTCGAAGGCGCGCTGGGCTAGATACGGGGACATCCTTCAAAACCATACGAAAAATCTGACAATTCCTTCGGTTTGGCTCCGACTGCGTCGGACCTGATCGTTTGCTTTCATTAAGACGAGAGCAAACGGAACCGAAGGAGATTGTCATGTATTCCCGTCGCATCCGCCGTCAGTTTGGCTTCAGCCTTGTCGAGTCGCTCGCGACCCTGGTCATTTCGGGGGTGTTGGTGGGAGCGGGTGTGCCGGGCTTCGCCAGCCTTGTCGCCAACAACCGCGTCGCCACCGAGGTGAACGCCTTCGTTTCCCATGTCCACCTGGCGCGTAGCGAGGCGATCAAGTGGCGTGCTCCCGCGATCCTGTGCCCCAGCAGCGACGGGCAAGCCTGCTTTCCCGAACCCCAATGGCATCGAGGGTACATCTTGTTCATCGACCAGAACGGAAACAGGTCGCGGGAGTCGGACGAGCCGCTGATTCGCCTGAGTCAGGGCGCGGTCGACGCCCCCGTCGCGATCACGTCCAGTCAGAGCCGGCGGCTGGTGCGCTTCTTCAGCGACGGCACCGCCGGGGGCAGCAATCTCACCGTGACCTTTTGCGATGTCGGCGACAACGCAGAGCCGCGGGCCATCGTGATCTCCAATGTCGGACGACCGCGGATAACGGACCAGAGCCCAAGCGGCGGTGAGCTCTCTTGCGGCTGACTTGCGGTTTCTTCCGGGTAATGAGCGCCGAGGCTTTGGCAGGGATGCCAACCGCGAGTCCGACGCCTTTCGATAGCCCATATCACGTTCGCCGCGACGGCTCCGAAGCCCCGCGGAACCTTTTTTGCGAGCCGGCTTCACTTGACCCCGACGCTACCCGCAAGTAGACTGCGCGGCTCAAACTGATCCCCGGTAGCTCAGTCGGTAGAGCGGGTGACTGTTAATCACTAGGTCCGTGGTTCGAGTCCACGCCGGGGAGCCAA
>CAYNBI010000021.1:0-41178 GCA_964395315.1 uncultured Chromatiaceae bacterium
CTTGGCCTGATACTGACCGCCCACGCACGGGTGAAGGAGATTCGCACCTTGTCGCCTACCGAAACCCGGTCCAGATTCTCCGGATTACGGACCTTCACTGTCTTGCCGGCGCCATCAGGCATCCTCAGCGCCACAAGCTCGCTGCCCTTGTCTATCGCTTCGATGACAGCGACGACGGAGACTTCGGTGCCCTCCACCGCGGCGGGCCTTGCACCCGGGGCGGCAGTTCCGGTCACAGCAGTGACGCCTACGCCCGGGTCCACCTCCCCGGCTCGGAACAAATCGACGGAGACAGCCTCCAGGTATTCCACGACCACCCGGTCGCCGAAACGCACCTGCGACAGATTCTTGACGTCATCACTGACGACCACGTCCACGAAGTTGTCGCCTGGCTTATTCGGGACCTCGAGGGAGACGACGCGCGTCTTGTAATCGATGCCGACGATAGTGGCCTGCGTCGAAATAACAGCGGCTTTAGTCAGCAAGGGTTGTCCCTGCTTCGTCTCGGTGCCGGTGCTGCAGCCCGAAATACCGATCGCTGCGCCAAGTGTGCATGCCCCAAGAAGTTTCAGTTTCATGTTAACTCCACCCTAATTGACAGTGTTGGAAAGCGAATTCCTGCTTTTTTTTTTGGCGGATCGCGCCGCATTTTAGTCGGACGAAGGAAGCGAATGGTATGCACGCCCCCATATCGCCGCTCTTTATTCGGCCCGCTTATCTATTGGTTCGCCTTTTGAAAAATCAACCAATGGCACTGATGTAAAGGACGAGCGGTCGCGTCGCATTCTGGTATTCACAATGAAGGAATCCTCGGGTTCGCACGCCGCGTGCGCATCTCACTGAGGAGTCGAAAAGCGGGCCAGCCCAGCTCCCCCTCCTTCCGGCGGCCGGTATCTCGCACGGCCGTGGTGACGCCAGCGGGACTTGCCTGGTCTCAGGCGTTGGAATCGCCCTCGCTACGGTGCTTGGCTGCGATGAAGGCGCCATGGGACACGTGCAAGAGCTCGGCAATCTTTCGTACCAGATGCTCCTCGTGGTGATGCAGCACCTTGTTGGCGTAAGCGATCCGCCACAGGTTCTCGACGAGCTGGACCCTCTGCTCCGGCCCGTAGTGCTGTTTGATGAGCGACGTGAACTGGAAATAGTCCGTAGCGTCCAGGCGCTCGGCCTCGGCGAGCTCGATGAGCTGCCTTGTCTCCTCTGGCGTCAGACCAAAGTGATCGCGAATGCCCAACTCCACGCGGGCGCACTGCTCAGGCCGTACCTGCCCATCCATCTGGGTCATCTCCAGCAACAATGCCGCGACCGCGAGCTGGAGCCGGTGCTCCGCCTCGCGCTCCGTATCCGCCTCGCGAGGCATCAGATGCGACTCGAAGAAGCGCTTAATATTGGTGAGCATGGAAGGCCTCGCGAGTGTGTGACATTGTGATGCCGAGAACGATCATGTGAGCGCCAGGGACCGCCTGGTAGCGGAGAAACGCCCGGGATTCGTGCCTCATTCGCCCACCTACAGGGTCAGGTCGCGTTCAGGCAAGATTAGCGTCCGCGCGTCAGGACCGAATAGACCTTGCCCTGCGGCGTTTCGAATTGGTAACGCACCCGGTTCTGGGGAGTTTCGGAATTCGTCAGACGCAGGAAGAGGTCATCGAAATACTCCGGGACCTCGAGACTGAAGTTGTGAAAGTTCCGCGTCCGGTTGACCGGTGTCACGTCGATCAGGGTCACCCGACCGGTGTCGCCTTCGACCAGATCCAACAGGCCGTCCACCGCATCGAACAGCTCCGCGTCTTGCTTTGACAAGGTGCTCTCGCCGAGACGCCTGCCCCGGTTGACGACCCGGCTGACCAGCAGGGCACGATCGTTGGACGAGACATAGACGGTGGTATGGCGGGCCAGCGCGGCCAGCTCGCGCTTGAACTGGTCATTGAACCGGGCGTAATCCACATCCGGCGCGGTCAGCACAACCTCATCGATCTCCGTATCGACGTCCGCAAAGTCCCCGTCCGCATAGATCTGGCTGAAGGCGTCCACTACCACCTGACCGCCCATGCTGTTGGCGACCAGCCACAGGCGTTGCGGCTGTATGTCGCGCACAATGAGACGCAGGGTTTCGGCAAGGTCCGCGCCGGATGCCGTCGCAACCTGTTGTGCGCGCCGATAACCGCGAAGCGAGTCGCCCTGGTTGCCCGGCCAGTCGAACATCATCACCGGCGCATCGATGTCCAGGATCCTGGCGAGGAATGCGGTCCCGCGGAGCGCGAAATCGAAATCCGTCCGGTAGCCGTGCACGAAGAGCAACAGGGCGCGATGGGGAGATTCCGCGACCATTGCCCGCAGTTGCTCGACGAAGGCGTCTCGCTCGAGCTCCTGCACGTTGCTAATCTTGATCTCCTCGTCGAGAAACCAGCTGCTCGCATCGAGCCACCGCCCGAGACCCAGCGTCGGCTTGATCTCGGTGTCGAAGGATCCGAGCAGAAGCCGGTCGACACGCTCGGCGGTGAAGCGCTCCTCGGGCCGCCCGTCAGCCACCCCGGCACCACGGTTGGTCGCGAAGAAGAAACGATACTTCTCCTGATCGTCAACCCGCGGGACCTGCATGCGGCGAAAGTCGAAGCTCTCGGCACGCAGCAGGGCCGCGTTGGTCGACCGAAAGTATCCGTAGTAAACCAGGGTGCCGAGAACCAGCAGAATCGGCAAGCCAATCCAAAGCAGTCGCTTCGAAAAACGTTTCATTGTGGTTGCTCAATTGAGGCCACGGACCGCGCTCGACGCCGTACCGCCCGTCCGCCTGCCCGATTCGCGGCAAAGTGTCTCCCGCTCGCGGCATTCACGCAAGTGGCTGATGGTTGCCTCGGTGCCGCGCTCGCGCGACTCGCCCCCAATCTTGCCAAGGGCCTCGATACGACAAATGCATAGCGACGGCCGGAGATGCCTCGTGTGACGCGCCGCCCGTCATGGCAGCCGCGGCGCCGGCCGCGGATATCCTTTGCGGCATGGGGCTCACGCTGGCCGAGTCCCCTCACGGCCAGCAATTTACAGTCTTGTAGCAAATGAGCCAGTGCCCGAACGACCGGAGTTCTGCGCACGCTGGGAAATGTACAATGCCGATATAGGGTTTTCGATTTGTTGCTGGCTGGCCAAATTGCGAATATCGAGGTGATCCATGGAGTTCTCGCTTTCGTTCCTTCGCGTGTTCTTCAGCGACCTCCTGCATGCGACTCCGATCGTCGGCTTCCTTCTACTGCTGGTCGCGTTCATAGGCTTGCTTATTGGCCGTCTGGAGCGGTGGTCGGCGTCCGATGCCCTCTACCACGCCTTCATCAATGCGACAACCGTGGGGTATGGCGACTTCCGCCCATCGAAGCATGTCTCGAAGGCGCTTGCGATCCTGCTCGCGCTGATCGGCCTGATCCTAACAGGTATGATCGTCGCGATCGCCTTGCACGCGGCGGACTTTGCATTTGCACAAGTGTACGGTGTCGCCGGGTTCCGGCAGGGGCTCTGAGCCGAGTGTCAAGCGTTCGCGAGACGCCGATACTTACGCGGTCTGGGTGATGGCGGCGCAAGGGACACTATCATGCGGGAGGGTCCTGTTCTTCCTGACCGCCAAGTTAAAAAAGTTCCTCATCCACTCCTTCCCCAGCTCGAGCCGTGCCGGGACCTCGATCGAGGTCGGGGGCGCGAAGACCTGGGTGACGGGATAGCCGACAGCCGGCATCCTCACCTCAGGGAGCCATGGAAATGCCCTGCTCGATGCGGGCGAGCACGTAGGGAAAGAACGGATTCGATGACATCCGCGTCAGCGCATCCACACTGATGATCAGGGTCCCCCGCTCCCCCCGCGCGGCGATGGCACCGAGCTGCACGCCGAAGTCCTCCGCGGGGTCCGGCGTCATGCCATAGAGTCCGTCATCGATGGGGAACGGAAGCGCGATGTGGGACAGCGAGAACACCTCGCTTGGATAGGCGAGCGACAGGGGTGTGACCCGCTCCGCCAGCGCGCCCGCGTCGACCGTCCGTTCAACCATCTGCGGCGAGCCGGGACTCGCGTTGGCGATGACGGCGGTGCGAAACCGCCTCGGGACATCGGGGAGCAACGTCGCGAGGCTGGCTTCCAGGCTGGGACGCAGCAGAGGGCCAAACTTGGTCGTGCGGTTCAGGTCGATGAGCACCAGCTCGCTGCCATTCTCGGGAAGGTGGGCATAGAGGGCATCGACGACCGCCCGGGTGCTGACGGTGAAATCCGTAACGGACTGAAAGGTGAGAATTGGGGGCAGATCGGCGAGTCGTCCCTCGCGGGCAAGACCCGCGATGCGCGGTTGCAGCGCGCCGGTCAGGAGCGAGGATTGACGTGCCGCGTTGACCGGGAACGAGTTGTATTTGAACGGATTGAACTCCGGAACGATGGAGAGCCAGGCGGCCTTCGCGAAGGCCGGAAAGACCGACGGCAGGCCAGCCAGCCCGGCGAAGCGCGCCCACTCGGTCAGCCCGATCATCGGCGACAGGAGCACGACGCGATCGACGCGCGACAGCCCCGGGTCTTCGATCGCATCCAGGGCGAACTTCACGGCGAGCGCCCCGCCGTTGGAGTAACCGACCAGATGCAGCGGCGCGGTCGTGCCGACCCGCCGGCGCGCCTCGCGCACCGCCAGACGGGTCGCCGCCATCCAGTCCTCCCAGGTCGCCTTTGCCAAACCCGCGGGAACGGTCCCGTGGCCCGGCAGTCGGGGCGCGATCGCAACGAAACCGCGCTCCCGATAGAGTTGGGCGACATGGCGGGCGCTGTAGGGGGAATCGGTCAGGCCATGCAGCAGGACAACCGCGCCGATCGCCGTACCTTCGGGCTCCATGATGAAGGAGCGGTTCCAGTCAACTTCAAAACGGCCGGGAAACAACGGGCTGCCCGCAAAATAGCGGTTCGAAGGGATCCTCCCGTCCTGGTCCAGACGCTGGGTGACCTGCGTGTCGACCTCACCGAAAACCGCACGCTCCGCTTTGAGGTAACCGTCCCAATCGGCGCCATCCATTTCCTCGGCGGTCAGCTCCGTTGGGACGAAGGTGTGCCACACCTCGAGCGGGGCACCCTGCTGCGAGATGTAGACGCGCAAGCCCAGGAAAACCAGGAGAGCGGTAGCGATCAGGCCGACGCCCCACTTCAACAGCCTCTTCAGACCGGCACCCATCGAGCCACCTCCCTAAGAACGCAACACAACAACCAAGAAAAACCATCTGAGCCGCGAAGACGCAAAGGCTGTCGGCCTCTACGAGCAACTCGTCACGGCACCTCGCCCTGAGCGTCCCAGGCGGTCAGCGTCTCCAGGATCGGCGCGATCGCGGGCGGCTCGGCATCACCCGGAAGCAAGCGGGCAAGGAGGCCGCGATGGGACGCGTCAAACACCAGCGGCGGAGCACCACCCGGAATCCGGGTGGAATCGAGAGGCACCACGCCATCGCCCAGGTCGGCGCCGAGGCCGGACCACCAGTCCGAGAGACGCTGCCGCAGCTCTCCCGATCCGGTCTCGGCGGACGCCGCCTCGATACCCTCGGGCACCGCAGGCGTTGCATTCAGGAGCAGCCCGGCGATGGATCGAATCGGGATCGATGCGGGCCAGGGCCGCGCGTTGAGGTCCTGCAGGAAGTCGCTGCCCGGACGCAGATCGATTTTGGCCTCCCCGGTGCCATCGCGAAGGGCGGCAAACAGGGAGTAGCGGCGCCCTTCTTGTGAGGGAAACTGATCCCTCAGCTCCAGCCAGACCCGCAGCCGCGCCCATTCCGAGCCCTGGTTCGGGGTCCCGACGAGGATGACGCCCGCGACGGGCGCCCCCCCAACCCCCGCGGCAAGTCCGACCGGGTGCATCAGCCGTGAGACGAAATCCCGGATCACCAGGCCGCCCATGCTGTGCCCGATCAAGGCCACCGGGCGATCCGATGGAAGCCGCGACCAATTGGCCGCCAGGTACTCGGCGCTGCGGTCTATCCCCTGATCGTTGGGGTAGCGGAATTCCCAGACGTCAAAACCGGAGGCCTCCAATGCGGGGACCAGGTCGTCCCATATGGAGCCCGGTTCGTCCAGACCGTGGACCAGCAGGACCGAGAGCCGGGCGGACCCGGATGCGGTGGCTCGGCGGTGGATGCCATGCCAGCCGTCGTCCGGGGCCATCTGCTCTGGAAACCAGGCGTGAAGCTGGTCGTGAACCAGCACACGCAGCCGCCGTTCTTCCCGCGGATGGTCTTCCGCCCACCAGGTCCACAGGGCAACGGCCGCCGCAACGGCGAGGAGCCCCGTCGCGAGACCCCTGCGCCAGCGCGGCCGTCCCGGGACCGGGGCGCTGTCGGCCACGGCGGAGGGAGGTCCCTCAGTCCGCGGCGGTTTCGGATGTGTGCCGATAGGCGGCGGTGGTACGGAACAGGAGCCAGAGGCCCAGCACCAAGGCGATGACCTCGGCTGCAAGGGTCAGAATGAGCGCCATCAGACTCGCCATGTCCACCGTTGACACCCAGCTGGAGGCACCGCCGACGGCGCTCGGCGTCGTCTGGATCGCCGGGATGCCGCCCTGAGGGGCAGACAGGAAGTAGAAGAGCAGCTGCCCGACCTCGACGAGCATGATCAACATGGAGAACAGGACGCCCACGGCGCTGGCGATCAGACCCGTCCAGACGCGACGGAGCACCACCGACTCGGTAGGACACAGCAGCGGATCTGCGATCTTCTTCGACAACCCGCGATAGCCATAGAACCAGATGGTGGTAAAGAACAGTATCAGCAGATTCAACGCGGTCAGATGCTCGACGACCGGGAGCCCTGCCCGGGTGCCCGAGAGACTGCCGGTGAAGGTGAACACGTAGACCATCAGGATCACCGGGAACGAGCCCAGGACCACCTGAAGCCAGAATCCGGTGCGACCCAAGCGGTTGAAGGTCCGGGCGAGACCCTCGATCTTGGCGTCGTGGAGACCGTCGACGATTTCGTTCAGCATGGTCACTGCGACCTCTTATTAGCGGTTTGTTGTCGGAAGGTTGGCCCGGGCGTACCGCGAAAAATCTGCCCGCGCAATGCAAGTTCGATCAGTCACGGACATCAAAGCCCTGCGCGAGAGACTCCGCCCCTGTCTCGCCCAGCTTCGGACCTCATGCCTCAGATGCGGCGGCATCCGGAGCCGGGTGCCCTCTGGACCTGCCGCCCCGCCACGATTCCCAGGTTACGTAGACGGTGGGCAAGAATATCAGGGTGAGCAGCGACGCGACCAGCAGCCCGCCCATGATGGCGAAGGCCATAGGTCCCCAGAACACGGTCGGTGCGATCGGGATCAGGCCCAGCACCGTGGACATGGCGGTCAGCATGATGGGTCGCACGCGCGAGGCGCTGGCGTCGATCACGGCCTCCTTCAGGGGCTTGCCGGTCTGCCGCTCCTGCTCGATCTGGCTGATCAGGATGACCGAATTCTTGGCGATCATGCCGATCAGGGCCAGGACCCCGAGGATGGCAACGAAACCCAGCGGCTGACCAGACACCAGCAAGGCCCCGACCACGCCAATCAGGCCCAGGGGCACCACGCTCAGCACGATGACCAGCAGCGGGAAGCTCCGCAGCTGGAACATCAGGAGCGAGATCATGATCAGAAGCATCAGGGGCACCACCGCCATGACGGACGCCTGTGAATTGGCGCTCTCCTCGACCGACCCACCCACCTCGATCCAATAGCCGGCGGGCAGACGCGCATTGAGTGCATCGACCGCCGTGGTCAGATCAACGACCACCGCATCGGGGAGCACCCCCGGGGCCAGATCCGCCTGGACGGTCAGGGTCGGCACCCGGTTCCGGCGCCAGATCATGGGATATTCCTGGCCGTTGTCGAAGGTGGCGAGCTGGTCCAGGGGCACGGTGCGCCCATCCGGTAACGGCACCTCCAGGGTGCGGAGATTGGCGAAGGACAGGCGCTGGCCCTCACGCTCCCGGGCCACCACATCGATCAGATAGATGTCGTCACGCACCTGGGTGACGGTGGTGCCGGTGATGTGAGTATTGAGCGTGGAGGCCACCGCCGCGGAGGAGAGTCCAAGGCGCCTCACCTGGTCCTGATCGATGCGGATCCGCAGCTGCCGGCCGGGCTCCATCCAGTCGAAGTTGACGTCGCGGATATCTCCATGATCGGCGACGATCTGGCCAAGCTCCAGGGCGATCTCGCGCAGGCGCTCCGGATCGTCCCCCATCACCCGATATTGGACCGGCCAGCCGACCGGGGGGCCAAGCTCCAGCGGCGCGACCCGGCTGACGGCCTGGGGTACCTGCTCCTTCAGGTACTGGGCGAGCTTGACCTCCAGACGCTGCCGGGCGTCCACGTCCTTGGCAACCACCACTGCCTGGGTGAAGAAGGGATTGGGCAGCTGCACGTTCAGCGGTAGGTAGAAGCGCACGGCGCCCCAGCCCACATAGGTGCTCCAGTGGGCCACGTCCGGATCGGCGCCCAGGACGGCATCGAGCTTATCCGCCTCCCGGGCGGTGGCGTGAATCGAGGCGTTCTGCGGCAGGCTGATGTCCACCAGCAGATCGGTCCGGTCCGAGGCCGGGAAGAACTGTCGCGGCACCAGATCGAGGGCAAGGAGGGACGCCACGAAGGCGGCGACGGCCACGGCGATGGTGACCCAGCGCACCCGGATCGCGCCACCGAGCAGGGCCCGGTAGGCGCGCAGCACGGCGCCTGGATTGGACTCGTCCGTCTGGGTCTTCGGCGGCACCAGCAGGAGCACCCCCAGGAGCGGGGCAAAGACTACGGCGACGAACCAGGAGACCAGCAGCGTAATCCCCACCACGGCGAAGATGTCGAAGGTGTACTCACCCGCCGAGCTGGCGGCAAAGCCCACCGGGACGAACCCGGCGATGGTCACCAGGGTACCCGTAAGCATGGCGAAGGCCAGGGTGCGGTAGGCGTAGGTGGCGGCCGCCTCTTTCGCCTCGCCGGCGGCGAGCCGCCGCGACATGGCATCCACCGTGGTCAGGGCGTCGTCCACCAGCAGCGCCAGGGCGATGATCAGGGCGCCCAGCGAGATCCGCTGCAGGTCGATGTCGACGATATCCATGATGGCGAACACCGTGGTCAGCACCAGCGGGATGGCGAGCGCCACGACAGTTCCTGCCCGCACCCCGAGGCTCAGGAAGCTGACGCCCAGGATGATGGCGATGGCCTGCCACAGGGAGGTGGTGAAGTCATTGATGGCCGCATCGACCGTCTGCGGCTGATCGGCCACCCGGTGCGCCTCGATCCCGATGGGCAGATCGGCGACGATGCCCCGCATGGCCTGCCGGATGTTCTCGCCCAGCGCCAGGATATCGCCGCCATCGCGCATGACGATGGCAAGCCCGATGGCGTCCTCGCCGTTGACCCGGAACATGGGCTGGGGCGGATCCGCCAGGCCGCGCCGGACCTGTGCGATGTCGCCTAAGCGCAGCTTGCGGTCGCCGATGGCGAAGTTGACTTCGAGCAGGTCCGCCTCGGAGCCGAAGGCCCCGGACACCCGCAGCGAAATACTCTCGTCGCCGGTCTGGATGACACCGGTGGGCCGCACCAGGTTCTGCGCCGCCAGGGCGCCCACAAGGGCGCTCGGATCGAAGCCCAGACCCGCCAGGGTGCGCATGTCGAACTCGACGAAGATGCGCTCGTCCTGGGCGCCCAGGACGCTGACCTTGGACACGTCCGGCACCCGCAGGAGCTGGGAGCGCACCGACTCGACGTAGTCGCGCAGCTCCCGGTGGGTGAATCCGTCGCCGGTGAAGCCGTAGATGATGCCGTAGGTGTCGCCGAACTCGTCGTTGAAGCCGGGCCCGACGATCCCCTGGGGCAGGGTGTGACGCATGTCCCCCACCTTCTTGCGCACCTGATACCAGGTGTCCTCGACCGCCTTGGGACCCGTGTCGCCGGTGAGGTCGACGAAGATGGTCGCAACGCCGGGCTTGGTGAAGCTGCGCAGGTTATCGAGATTGGGGACCTCCTGCAGGGTGCGCTCCAGACGCTCGGTGACCTGCAGCATGGTCTCTTCCAGCGTCGCCCCCGGCCAGGCCGCGCTCACCACCATGGTGCGGAAAGTGAAGGGGGGATCCTCGGCGCGCCCGAGCTTGTAGAAGGCGGCGACCCCCGCGGCGACCGAGACGATCATCAGGAACGCCACAACGGAGCGGTTCTTGATCGCCCACTCGGAGAGGTTGAAGCCGCTCATTGTCCCTTTGCGCTCTCCGCTGCCTGATCGCGAGCCTCGGCCGGGCCGGCAGGCTGCGCCCCGGTCTGCGGCACAATCTCGATTGCCGCCTCACCGTCGGGTACCGGCGGTGGCGGCGCGCCCGCAAGGCGCACCCGCTGGCCCGGCCGCAGGGTCTGCACACCGGCGGTGACCACGATCTCGCCCACGTCGAGCCCCTGCCCGACGATCACCCGGTCGAGCTCATGGCGCACCACATCGACATTGCGCAGGGCCACGGTCTCAGTCTGCGGGTCCAGCACCCAGACCGCGGGCTGGCCACCGGATGCGGTCAGGGCCGAGGCGGGGACCGCGATGCCGGCGGTGCCCCCGAGCTGGACCGTGCCGATCACGGTGGAACCCAGGCGCATGGCCTCCGGCGGGTTGTCGAGCCCGACCCGGACCTTAAAGGTGCGGGTCGCCGGATCGGCCTCGGGCGAGACCTCGCGCACCCGCCCGGTAGCGGTTACGGCCGGGTTCGTGCTCAGGGCCACCTGCACCTCGCTCTCGGCCGAGGCGGTCTCGATCACCCGCGCCGGTACGTCGAAGACCGCGTCGCGCCCACCCTCACGGGCCAGGCGCACGATCATCTGGCCTGCCGCGACCACCTCTCCGGGCTCCGCCCCGCGGGCGGTGACGATACCTGGGCCGTCCGCCGTCAGGGTGGTGAATCCGAGCTGATTCTCCGCGGTGGCGACCTGCGCCGTGATCGCATCCACCTGGGCCTGGGCCGCATCGCGGGCCTCCACGGCGCGATCGAACTGGGCGCGGGCGACGAATCCCCTCTCCAGCATGGGCTGGTAGCGCTGCACCGTGTTGCGGGCCTCGACCAGGCGCGCCATGGCGGCGGCCAGGTTGGCCCGCGCCGCGTCGACCGCATTACGCTCGGTCTGCGCGTCCAGGCTCGCCACGACCTGGCCGGCGCTGACCGGGTCGCCGACGTTGACGCTGCGCTCGATGAGCTGTCCGCCAACCCGAAAGCCCAGGCTCACGTCATCCTGAGCCTGGATCGTGCCGGTCAGGATCACCTTCTCTCCGCCCGGAAGCTCATCGACCGTGACCACCCGCACCGGTCGGATCGGCGCCGGGGCGGTTCCGGACTCATCGGCCGGCTGACAGGCCGAGAGTGCGAGGGCGAGCAGTACAGAGACCGCGAGCACGCGCGTTGGAGTCGCCGATTGAAAAGCCGGCGGTACCGCTGACGGATTCAAAGCAAAGCCCTCGGTGGTTGAATTGCGAGCGGGATCGTAGCTCAATCGGAACTTCAGTTCTATTCCGACCGCGGTCTTCGGGACACAAGAGCGGCGCAACCATGTTCCCCCATAAGGAGTCACCGAACCCCGGCTCGGGGCGCTGCATCGTCATCCCTGTTATCCTCGGGAGCCTGGCTCTGACGGCCTGCCAGTCGCTCCAAGAGCCGGACGCAGGGCGCCCCCTCGGCCCACAGTTGGACGAATCGATCCGGATCCTCGCGGCGCCCGACAGCGGCGCGCATAAACGGGCGCGGGCGGAGGCAGACTATCGGCGCCTGACCTCGGCCCACCTGCCCGACCTGCTGCAAGACGCGGCCACGCCTGTATTGCCCGCGGCCGGGTCGGCGCAGCCGCCGGGCAGCTTCAACGATATCGATCCGGTGGTACGGCCGAACGTGACCAACCCCGGCCTGCACCGATCCGGCCTCGGACTGCCGGCGGTGGGTCGCGTTGCCGCGACGGACGATCCCAACGCACCCAGGACCGGCTACCGTGTTCCCCTGACCCTGGTGGCGCTGCCCAACGCCTCGGCGTCCGATTGCTGTGACGCGGCGCTGGTGGACCCGCGTCAGGTCCAAACCACGCGCACGCGTCATGGCGAGCTTCCGGTGGCGATGGACCTGGAGGCACCCATGCGGGCCACCAGCGCCGTCGGTCGCCGGTTCGGTGAGAACCTTGCCAATCTGCTGCGACCCGGTCACTTCATCGGCCCCCCGCGTATCGTCTTCCTCGAGCCCTACGATCCGGACAAGACGCCGGTGGTCCTGATTCATGGACTTCTGTCGACCCCGCGGGCGTGGGAGCCGCTGGTCCTGGAACTGATGGCAGATCCCGAGATACGCACCCGCTGTCAATTCTGGTTCTTCTACTACCCAACGGGCCAGCCCGTGCCCCTCTCGGGGCTCCAGCTGCGAGATGCCCTCGACGACGCGGTGCGGGCCCACCGGGTCACGAAGCCCATGGTCCTGCTCGGGCACAGCATGGGCGGCATCCTCGCCCGGACACAGGTCTCGCGGCTCACGGAGCAGGAGGCGGAGACCATCATGCCCGGCGTCGCCGCGCTGCCCGCGACCAACCGCGTCCGGCGCGCCTTGATCTTCGAGCCGAGGGACGACGTGAGCCGGGTCGCGTTCCTGTTCACGCCCCACCGCGGCAGCCGCTGGGCCTCAAGCGGGCTTGGCGCTTGGGGGATACGACTGATCCGCCTGCCCGACACCCTGCTCAACGAGCTGTCCGACGCGGTGAGCCAACTCGCCGGCACCCCGGTCGAGCGACTGCCCACCAGCATCCATGGTCTGTCGCCGAATTCACGCTTCCTGCGCGCCCTGGATGCGACGGTACCGGTGGTGCCCAGCCACAGCATCCTGGGCGACCGGGGACGCGGCCCGCTCGAGACCAGCTCCGACGGCGTGGTCCCCTATCGCAGCGCCCACCTGCCAGCGGCGGAATCGGAGTTGGTGGTCCCGACCGGTCACAGCGGATTCGCCCACCCGGAGGCAGTCAAGGAGCTGCGGCGCATCATCCACGAGGCACTCGACGCTGCTCAATAGAGCGGCAACAGCCAGGGCACCAGAATCACGCTCGCCGCCATCACGATCAGTGTGAAGGGGAAGCCGATGCGAATGAAATCGCCGAATGTGTAGTTACCAGCGGTGGCCACCAGGGTGTTAATCGGCGAGATCGGGGTCATGAATGCGCTGGACGCGGCCAGTGCAATGATCATGGCAAAGGGATAGGGAGACGCGAGCAGGGCGTCGGCCACCGCCAGGGCGACCGGGATCATCAGGACCGCGTTGGCCGTATTGACGATGAAAAGCCCCAGGAGCACGGTGATGGCGAACAACAGCGCCAGGATCGCGTGCGGGCCGGCATCGCCGACCAGGTTCACCAGGGCATTGGCGGCCAGATCCACCCCGCCGGTGCGCTCCAGCGCGACGGCAAAGGGCATCATGCCAACAATCATGATCAGGCCCTTCAGTTGGATCGAGCGGTAGGCCTTGTCCAGATCGATGCAGCCGAAGAGCCCCATCAGCAGACAACCGATCAGGGCAGCCTGGACATTCGGCACGATCCCGGTCGCCATCAGGACGATGACCACCGCGAGTGTAAACAGGGCATAGGGCGCCTTGCGCGCGGCGGGCAGGAACTCATCGAACTCGCGGGGCAGGTTCAAGACCACCAGGTCGCGACCCAGGTTCCGCAATCGGCGGATGGTCTTCCAGGGCCCGGCGAGCAGCAGGGTGTCGCCGGCCTTCAACTTGCGCTCGCGCAGGCCCCGGGGCTCCAACGCGTCGCGGCGCCGGCGGATTCCCACCAGCGTCAACTCCGACTGGGCCAGGGCCTCGGCCTCCACAACCGTCTTGCCGACGAACTGGGATTCGTAGGGCACCATCACTTCGACCAGGCCGACATGCTGGGACTTGTCCAGGAAGTAGTTGCCCGAGCGCGGCAGCAGGTCCACGCCAAACTGCTCGGCGAGTGCCTCCGGCTCGGGGTTTGGGCGGTCCAGGTCGAGCAACAACACATCGCCCGCCTCGAGCCGCGTATCGTCGGTGCGCGGCAGCCGAAGTTTGGCCCGCCCGCTGCCGCGCTCGATCAGCAGGATCCGGCCCCCGGTCTGGGCCGGGAGGTCGAGCTCGCCGAGTGTGCGACCGAGCAGTGGCGAACCGGACCTTACCCGCACCCGGTATTCGCGATCGACGAGGTGATAGCGCTCGATCCAATGCTTGAGCTTGGGCTGGCGCGGACCCGCGTTCGCATCGGGCGGCGGAGCGGCCAGCCAGCGTCGGGCTATCAGCATATAGACCACGCCGAGCAGCAGGATGGGAACCCCGAATGGGGTAAAGGAGAAAAAGTTGAAGCCATCGGCCCCGGCACGCACGACCTCGTAGTTGATCACCAGGTTCGGCGAGGTAGCGACCAGGGTCATCATGCCGCTGACCAGAGCCGCGTAGGCCATGGGCATCATGAGCTGACCCGGTGCGATGCGCGACCGGCTGGCGATGCGCAGCACCACGGGAATGAAGATGGCCACCACGCCAGTGGAGCTCATCACGGACCCGAGGATTCCAACCGCAAGCATCAGCAGCACCAGCAGACGTCCCGGACTGTCGCCGCCGCGCTTCACCAACCAGTCCCCGATCCCGCGGGCCACACCCGTTCGCGCCAGGGCCTCCCCGATCACGAACATGGCGCCGATCAGCACGATATTGGGATTGGCGAAGCCGGCGAGCGCCTCCGGCACGGTGAGGACGCCGGTGAAGGGCAGCAGCACCATCATGATCAGCGCCACCGCGTCCACCCGCGGCTTGTTCAGCGCGAACATCAGGATGGCGACCCCGAGCAGGGCCAGTACGATCGACAGGTCTGTGTTCATTCTGTCTCCAACACCGACTGCCAAACCCGACGATCCGGTCCGGACCCTTCGCAGAGATTGAATCCAGATCGGACAGTCGGGACCGCAAGGGCAGACGGACACAAAGCTAAATCGGCATGTTAGCGTATCGACCCCGAAACACCGAGAGGCTCAAGGTCAAACTCAAACCGGATCTTGCAAAAAGTGGGTGGCGTTGCCCTTCAACCTGGCGGCTCACGACGTGTTTGGCGTCGCCGCTCAGCCACTCGTCGGAACGACGACCTCGCCGCAGCCAGGGGGTTGATGCCTCGGCATGCGCCGACCGATCGAGGCGCCGATCAGGGCTCAAGTCCGGTACGGCGACCGGCAGCGCGGAACTCGTGATGACAGCGCCTTGCCGCTTCCGGCCCCGGTCTGGATGCGGCCCCAAGGTTCGCAACTGACCGTAACCCCTGCAAAGCGAGGAAAGCCGTCGTTACGAGCGGCGACACCCATTGATACCCAAGGCGGTGGGCACCGCGATCGCTCGGTCGATCCTCGAGCGCGACGGCTCGACCTCAACCCTGTCGCATGGGCTTGAGCTCCCGACCGGCACTCCAGATGCGGTAGCGCACCTCGACGCCTTCCGGGACATAGACCACAACCGGCAGACGGCTGTTGTAGCGGATCAGGAAGGGCTCGCCGCCGAGGGTGATGAATCTGTCCACCTTGGGAGCGGTAGGATCCACTGCCATCAGGGTGCCGGCCAAGGGTCCGAGCTCGCTGACGACGAAGCGCGGGAAGCCCCAGCCCTCGATGGTCTCCTCGACGATCTCGCCACCGAAGAAGTGACGATTGTGCGCATCGGTCTGGACGGTCTTGCCGACCACCAATTCCAGCCGGAAAGCCGATTCATCGTGCTGTTCGGGGAGTTCCAGGACATGGCGCACCATGCCCGCCTCGGCCGGCGGGAAGGCCTCCATGTAATCCTGCGCCTGCGCGACCGGCATCGCCGAAAGGGCAAATAGAATCGTGATCAGGCAGTGCTTCATGCTTTTTTCTCTAGAATGATTTCCGCACATTGATCCAGAACTCGGTCGCGCTGTAGTCGCTAAGCTCCGTATCGCCCTCGTCCCGGATATAGAGCACCTCGGGCCGCACAGACCAGCCGGGGGCGAAGGCATAGGTCAGCCCGCCGCCGAGCTCGTAGATGTCGAGGTCCGGAGAGAGCATCCTCGGGGTCTCGTAGCCGTCACCGTAGGGGATGTCCTCGTGGTAGCCATTGTGCTCCCACAGACCGAACAGGAAGACGCCGAGCCGGTCGTTGAAGTCCATGCCCCAATCGAGTGTCACGCCGTAGAAGGTCTGGTCACCCTCGGCGCGATCCCGGGTCGCCCACTCGCGGCCACCGTTCAGGGTGATGGTCAGGGCGGCCTTGCCGTCCAGCATGGCTCGCGTCCAGCCCAGCCAGATCTCGCCGATGTCGCGGCTGTTCTCGCGTTCTTCGCCCGAGGGGTACTCGCGGGAGCGGATCTCGCCCTCGAGCAGGATCTCGTTGTCCGGATCAAGGACGAAGGCGCGATTGACGAACAGGCCATAGTCCTGCCGGTAACCGTCGTCGCCCCGATAGCTCGCCTGGCCGCGCACGCCGATGGACCGGCTGCCGTTGGTCAGGGACTGGATCACTGCCGCGTTCCAGCGCAGATCCGAGTCGTCGCGCCGATCGGTGTCGTCGTAGTAGCGATACTGATAGTCCAGGCCACCATCGATGACGATGTCGTCGCTGACGACGTAGCCCAGTCCGCCACCGATGCGGGCATTCCAGAACCAGTCCCGGGCCGGGTCGCCACCCAGGGCATTGGTGGTCCGGGTGGTGTTCTCCCGGTAATAGCCGCCGCCGGTCTCCGCGTAAGCGAACCAGCTGAGACGCTTGCCTTCCCGATAGTCCTTTGCGGCCTTCGAGTAGATCTCGGCGCGTTCGCGCAGGTCCGGCGGCAGGTTGTCGAAGCGCAGGACCTGCTCGAACTCGAGCACGGCCTTGGCGTACTCGCCCTGCTCCAGGTAGGCCTGACCGCGCTCCAGATGGCTGGCCACCGGGTTTGCCTCTGCCCGGGCAGCGGTGGTCTCGGCTCCTTTAACGTCCCCTCCAAGCAGCAGAGACGTCATGAGCAGGCAAACTGCAGCCCTGGCACCGGTTGCGCCGCTTCGATCCGCGCTCACATCATTTCTCATCTGGTCCCTACCCCGGAAGGATGTACCCGCGGTCGGTCGGGCTTCGGCCCAACGGCAGCGTCGGCGATTATCCATCAGGCCGAGGTCGGACTGAAGACCAACCAAGATCGCCCTGGATTCAGGTCTCAGGGTCAGAAGTCGACTGGATCCCGGATCAGCGGAAAGGTCATGGGATGCCCGCCGCCGCGTGCTCGGCCCAGCCGGGAAAATTTCTGTTCCGATGCTATGCCATTTCCTCACCGGTCAGTGCGGCGCTTCGCGGCTTATGGTGTGCCGGTTGTTGTCGCACGGTCCGTCAGGCTGGGATTCATTCCAGCAATGTACGGTAGCGAGCGCCATGGTGGAGCAAAATGACAGCTTGGCAGGAAAGATTCTCTTTGACCTCGTCTCTGTCTGCCGTCCGATCCAGGGACGGCCCGGCGTTTCCAGGCTGACTTACCGGGAGGGCGGGGCAACCAGATTAGGAGCCCAAAAAAATGCCTTCGAGTGTATGAGTCTATCTCCGCGGCATGCCCCAACGGCGGAATAGGGTGTCCGGCATGGTCTGGGGCTGAAGGCGATCCGTATGCCTCAGATCTGTGACAGCCAATGTCGTGTCGCACGCCCCGTGCTTCGCCGCAGGCTTTTTGCCCTACGTCAGGTCTGCGCGGGATTAAGTTACCGCCGCGGGACAAGGTCACGAGCGTTACCTGGCTTAATATTGTCGCTGGCCTCAAGCAGAAATCGGGAGAACGGCAAGATGTCCTCGCAAACGACACGCCTACTGCTGTTCGCCGTCGTCCTCGCCGGCTGCGGTCCGAGCATGCCTGAGCGCTCCACGCAGATGAGCTGTGACGAGCTCGAATCCCTGTGCACCATCGCCAACGTCGCGCTATTCCAGCCAGATCCGTTTCCATCACAGAGCCGGCAGCGGAGCGTCGAAGAGCTCGAGGACGAGGTCAGGCGAGAGAGAGCGATGGAGCAGCTGCAGGTGTGCTTCGACGAGGCCGCCAAGCGTTGTCCGGAGGCTCACGCCAAGCTGCTGCGCGGGTTGTGAGATCGACAGCTCACGCACCTGCCAGCCCATGGTGAGAACCGGGTGCCCTCGGGCCCGTATCGCTCCCTGTTCGATCCCGCATGATTTCGGCCAACGAGCCAGAGTCCCTGTTGCCGCTCCACGGGCATGGCGGGCATAACGCATTCGGTTACCGTCACTTCGCTTCCGCCTCCGACAACACCACGGACTCAGAAGCCGAATCCGGCTCAGGGCTCGCGAAATCCCTCCTGCGCCAGACCAGGTAAATCGCCGGGATCACGAACAGGCTCAGGAGCGGTGCGGTGATCATCCCGCCCACCATGGGCGCGGCGATGCGGCGCATGACCTCCGAGCCGACGCCGTCGCCGAGCATGATGGGCAGCAGTCCGGCGACGATGACGGCGACCGTCATGGCCTTGGGCCGCACCCGCAGCACCGCGCCCTCCATGATGGCCGCCTTGAGATCACCAATGTCGTTGAGTCTGCCCTCCTGCTGGTGTTGCTTCAGCGCGTTGTCGAGATACACCAGCATGATCACGCCGAACTCTGCCGCGACGCCGGCGAGCGCGATGAATCCAACCGCCACCGCCACGGACAGGTTGTAGCCCAGCAGGTAGATGAGCCAGAACCCGCCGACCAGCGCGAACGGCAGCGAGAGCATGACCAGCCAGGCCTCGGTCGCCCTGCGGAAGGTGAGATAAAGCAGAACGAAGATGATGATGAGCGTGAAGGGCACGACCTGCGCCAGTTTGCCTTGTGCGCGGAGCATGTATTCGTACTGGCCCGACCAGGTGATGGAGTAGCCCGCGGGCAGCTCGACCTCGTCTCGCACCTTCGCCTGCGCGTCCCGCACGTAGCTGCCCACGTCGCGACCGCGGATGTCGACGAAGGTCCAGCCGTTAAGCCTCGCGTTCTCGCTCTTGAGCATGGGCGCCCCGTCGACGATCTCGATCTCGGCGATCTGCCCCAGCGGCACCTGCGCACCGGTGGGCGTGACCAGCGGCAGCTCTCTGAGCTTCTCCAGGTCGTTGCGCTGCTCGCGCGGAAAGCGCAGGTTGACGGGGTAGCGCTCCAGCCCTTCCACCGTCTGGGTGATGTTGATGCCGCCCACCGCCGCGGCCACGATCTGGTTGATGTCCTCGACGTTGAGCCCCACCCGCGCCGCCTCCAGCCGATCGGGCCGCACCTCGATGTAGCGCCCGCCTGCGACGCGCTCGGAGAAGGCGGATGCGGTGCCCGGCACCTGCAGGACCGCCCGCTCCACATCCTGACCGATGCGCTCGATCTCCTTCAGGTCGGGCCCCGCGATCTTGATCCCCACCGGGGTCTTGATGCCGGTGGCGAGCATGTCGATCCGCGTCTTGATGGGCATGACCCAGGCATTGGTGACGCCGGGGAAATTCACCGTGCCGTCCAGCTCCTCGATGAGCTTGTCCACGGTCATTCCCTCGCGCCATTCGGACTGGGGCTTGAGCATGATGACGGTCTCGATCATGGTGAGCGGAGCCGGATCGGTGGCGGTGTCCGCGCGGCCGACCTTGCCGAACACGCGCTCGACCTCGGGCAGGGTGGCGATCAGGCGGTCGGTCTGCTGCAGAAGCTCCTGCGCCTTGCCGATGGAGAGCCCCGGCAGAGTCGTGGGCATGTACATCAGATCGCCCTCGTAGAGCTCGGGCATGAACTCCGAGCCCAGGCCCTTGTGCCAATCCTCGATCACGGGAAGTCCCCGCGTAGCCGTTCTCCAGCCTTGCGCCAGACTCTGTTGCCAGCCGGCAATGGTTTCGACCGCCTGGCGGCCCGTATTCCCGCCGGCCACCAGGCCGGCCACCTGGAATGGCCACTTCAGCGGCTCCAGCAGACCGCTCACGCCGTAAATGGGAACCAACAGGGTGGTCATTACCAGCAGGGAAGCCACAATCGTTGCCCTGGGCCAGGCCAGCACCGCCGTCAGCACGGGCCGGTAGAGCCAGATCAGGAGGCGGTTGAGCGGGTTCGACTCCTCCCGCGGGATGCGCCCGCGGATGAAGTAGCCCATGAGCACCGGCACCAGGGTCACCGCCAAGCCCGCGGCGGCGGCCATGGCGTAGGTCTTGGTGTAGGCGAGCGGCGCAAAGAGCCGCCCCTCTTGCGCCTCCAGGGTGAAGACCGGAAGGAAGCTCAGGGTAATGATCAGCAGCGAGAAGAAGAGCGCCGGCCCCACCTCGGCCGCGGCGTTGGTGACCACGACCCAGTGCTCCTGCCCCTTGGGCGGGTGGCCGTAGACCTGGCGATAGCGCTCCAGGTGCTTGTGCGCGTTCTCGATCATCACGATGGCGGCATCCACCATGGCGCCGATGGCGATGGCGATGCCGCCCAGGGACATGATGTTGGCGTTGATGCCTTGGTAGCGCATGATCACGAACGCCGCCAGAATCCCCAGCGGAAGCGTGACGATGGCGACGAATGCCGAGCGCAGGTGGAACAGGAACAGCAGGCACACCAGTGCGACGACGATAAGCTCCTCGATCAGCTTGTGCTTGAGGTTGTCCACGGCATCGAGGATCAGCTCGGAGCGGTCATAGGTCTCGACGATCTCGACCCCTTCCGGGAGGCCAGCCCTGAGCGCGTCGAGCTTCTGCTTCACCGCCGCGATGGTCGCCAAGGCGTTCTCGCCGTAGCGCATGACCACGATGCCGCCGGTGACCTCTCCCTCCCCGTCGAGGTCGGCGACCACGCGCCGCATCTCGGGGCCGATCTGCACCGTCGCCAGGTCCCGGAGCAGGATCGGGGTTCCGCGCGGGTCCAGGTCCACCGGGATGGTCTCGATGTCCTCCAGGGACGAGATGTAGCCCCGGGTGCGGACCATGTACTCCGCCTCGGCGAGCTCCACAACCGAGCCGCCCACCTCCCGGTTGGCGTTGCGGATCGCGGCGGTAAGGCGTGCCAGAGGGATACCGTACGCGCGCAACTTCTCCGGGTCGGCCACCACCTGGTACTGGCGCACCATGCCACCGACCGTGGCGACCTCCGCCACGCCGGGGACCGTCTGCAGCTCGAACTTGAGGAACCAGTCCTGGAGGCTGCGCAGCTGAGCCAGGTCATGCCGGCCGCTGGGGTCGACCAGCGCGTAGCTGTACACCCAGCCGACGCCGGTGGCATCCGGCCCCAGGCGCGGCAGGACTCCTGCTGGAAGGCTGGACGCGGCCTGGTTCATGTACTCCAGCACCCGGGAGCGGGCCCAGTAGATGTCGGTCCCGTCCTCGAAGATGACGTAGACGAAGGAATCGCCGAAGAAGGAGTATCCACGTACCGTCTGGGCGCCGGGAACGGCCAGCATGGTGGTGGTGATGGGATAGGTGACCTGCTCCTCGACCACCCGCGGGGACTGCCCCGGGAAGGGGGTGCGGATGATGACCTGCACGTCCGAAAGGTCCGGGATGGCGTCCAGCGGCGTCTGCTTGACGGACAGCATTCCCCAGACCGCGAGCAGGACCGTGGCGAGCAATACAAGAAAGCGGTTGCGGACCGACCAGTGGATGACGTTTTCCATGACGGACCCCGCTCAGTGCTCATGACCCGCGGGCGAGACGGATTGTCCGTCGGTATCGCCCATGCGCATGAAGCTCGCCTGCAGGCTGGACTCCGAGTCGATCAGGAACTGGCCCGAAATCACGACCTCATCGCCCTCTTCGAGCCCCGAGAGGATCTCCACCTCCTCGCCCTGCTGCATGCCGCTCACCACGTCCACCGGCTGGAAGCGGCCCCCGCCGAGGGCCCTGACCACGCTCTCGCGCTCGCCGGTCGCGATCAGCGCCGGCCGCGGAATCTTGAGCACGTCCCCCTTGGGACCGCCGTAGATCACAACGTCAGCGAACATGTTCGGCTTCAGATTCAGGTCTGGATTCGGGAACACCAGACGCACGCGCAGGGTGCGGGTCTTGGGGTCCAGGTCGGGGTAGAGATAATCCACCGCGCCCTTCCAGGTCTTCCCGGGGTGGGCCGGGACGCTGATCTCGGCGTCGAGCCCGGGCCTGATCCAGGCGATCTGGTGCTCGAACACGTCCACCATGACCCACACCTGGCTGAGATCCGCGACCGTGAACATCTCCGTGCTCTTGCCGACGTACATGCCCTCACGGGCCATCAACTGGGTCACGATGCCGTCGATGGGGGCCTGCACCGGTACCGTGTTGCGGGCCACGCGGGTACGCTCGATCTCGCGGATGATGGTGTCCGGCACGTCGAGCAGACGCAGCAGGTTGCGCGCCTTGTCGACGCGGTCGCGCTGCACGCCTCCGCTACCCTGCTCGGCCGCGATCAGGAAATCCACCTGGGCGGACAGTATGTCGGGTGAGTAGAGCTGGGCGAGCTCCTGGCCCTTGGTCACGGGGTCGCCCTCCGCCCGCACCGAGAGGCCCTCGATCCAGCCATCGGCCCGCGGATGAACGTGGGCGATCCGGGTCTCGTCGTACTCGACCCGGCCGACCGAGCGGATGTACTTCCACATGGTGCCGCGTTCCACCCGGGCGGTCCGCACGCCCATACTCTGGATCACGGCGCCGCTCAGGCCGATCTCCGGGCGCTTACCGGTCATTGGATCCATCAGCTTCTCCACCAGATCCATGCCGCAGATAGGGCAGGACCCCGGCTCGTCCTTCACGATCTGCGGGTGCATGGGGCAGACATACTTGGGGTCGAGATGTTTGGCGGCGTGCTCGAGGGCAGTGTCCGCTGCCGCGGCAGCCAGCGGCTCGCTCGGCGCCGGCGTCTTCTCCACCAGGTCCATGCCGCAGATCGGGCAGGACCCTGGCTCATCGCGCACGATCTGCGGATGCATCGGACAGACATAAGCGGGGTCCAGGTGCTTTGCGGCGTGCTCGAGGGCAGTGTCGTCCGCAGCTGCAGCGATTGACTCGCTGGGCGTCCGCGCCTGCTCTTCGCATCCGGCAAGCAGCAGGGACGCAAGCAAGACGAAGCTACAGGCGCGGGCCGCGCCGGGACCAGGTATCGGTACGCGAAACATGGACGTCTCCTCCAGAGACCGGGGCGCGCGACACGCCCGGACAACAACGGGACGCCGCCTCGCTGGTTTCGAGACCTTGAGACGGCGGGCTGCCTCAGAGGGAGACGGATTTGGGAGGTCTTAGGAAGGAGTCGGGTGAGAAGCTGTAGTAATGCCGGTTCGGCGCGGCCTCCGGCACATCGGGCGCCGACGGCGCGGGAAGATCGATTGTGGTGCGCAGCAACCCGCTCGCACCGACGGCACAGTGCAGGACACACTTCTGGCAGTCCAGCGGCGCGACGGCCGTCTGCCCATCGGAGTTACCGGCCGCCGCCTGGTGGAAGGGACACGCCGCCTTGGCGTCACCACCGGCGGCGGGGTCCGCGAGGTGCAGGCAGCCGAGGGTCGAGGCCGCGAACAGCTGCGCCTGCATCAGCAACAGACACAGGCCGATCAGAACGCGGGCGCTGCCTCGGGATATCCACATGCCGCAGAATATAGGCGCCCCCGGTTCAGGGTACAAGCGGCTGGGTGCGCCGACCATCAGGTGACGTGTCGCTCCCCGAAACGCCGGTCGAGCAGGGTCGAGACCACCATGCTGGCGATGGTGAAGGCCAGGAACAGGTAGAAGCCTGCTTGCAGCAGGGTCCCGTTGGTGGTCAGCACCTCCGCTGTGCCACCGGTCCGCGAGAGATGCGAGAGCTGGCTGGACACCAATCCACGGAAGCCCACGAAGGCCATGAACATGGCGATGACGAGCACGTCCGCCATCGACCATTTGCCCGACTTCAGGGCGAAGAACCGCACCAGGGGCGAGGCGCGCAGGCCGCGCACGTCCCAGTAGTAGAGAAAGCTCGCGGCCACCTTCGCCAGGGGAAAGACGACGCTGAACAGGGCGACCAGGAAGGCAACCAGGATCAGGTCGGCCTCGCCCGTCTGCGCCAGCACCCGCACCAGGTCGGTGACGCTCTTGCTCTGGAAGTAGAGTACCTGGTCCCGGAACAGGACCGGCTCGCCGAGCAGTTGCAGCCGCAGCTCCGTGATGCGCGCCTCGATCCCGATCATCGGGGTTAGAACGCCGCCGGCGAGCAGGATCAGGGTCGCCAGGGTGAGCAGCAGCATCTGTCCCTCGCTCAGGGCCTGCCGCCGGTAGAGACCGACGAGGAACAGAAGCGCCACGACGGCGATGGCTGCCGCCGATCGCGCCGCGACCCGCTCGCGCGACCGATCGATCCTCGACGCCAACAGGGCGCGGCAGGCCTCGGCGTCGGCGCAATCGTTCTCGGCCAGGACCGCGTCGAAACCGGTGCGGTCGGTCTTGGAGAAGGTGGCGCTCGCCATGTCCGCGATGGCGGCCTTGAGATACGCCTTGATCTCCGCCTTGGCGTCGGGCTTGGCGAGCTCTTCCAGGATCGCCTCGGCGTAGTCCGGCACCCGCGCCCGCAGCTCGTCGAAGTCCAGCACCAGATCCTGCACCCCCTGGCGCAAGGCCCCTTGCACCCGCTCGACCCAGGAACCCGTCACCTGGTTACGCCGGCGCTGGTAATCGTCGATCTCCAGGAGCAGGCGATCGAGCACGCGCTCGACGTTGCGTTTGATCAGCGGGCGGTTCTCGTCCGTGAGCTCGAAGCCGTCGATGTGCCGCTCGAGGATGTCCGAGATCTGCTCGACCCAGTTGTCGGCGTCCAACAACCCATAACGCACGTCGTTCAGCTCCGCGAGATCCGTCTGCCAGGACTTGAGACGACCGGCCTCGCTCACCGCCGCCACGGTCAGCACGGCCGCCGCGATCAACGCGGACAGCGAGACCAGGCCCCACAGGGCTTCTTTGAGATTCAATCGCGTTCCCCTTCGAGCACCCAGGCAGTGCGTCCGCACCGCCTACAACCGGGACCGAGCGGGCCTCTGACAGCAACAGATCAGCGCTGCCGACCGGCCTCCGAGTATGTCATGCTAGAGGCGTGTTTGCTTCCCCCGCTCCGGGGCCGGAGAGGTTCAGGATACGAAACGGAGTCAGAACCATGCAGCGCTTTCTCGTCTATGTCGCGGCCATCGCCTGCGCCGCCGCCTTCCTTTTTATGGCCAAGCTGATGCACGACATGAGCGGCCACATGGCAGGCATGACGGAGCACGTCGCCCGCATGTCCGCGGACATGGGGCGGATGACCGCTCACATGGATACCCTCGTGTCCGAGGTGAGCACCATCAAGGACAGCGTCCGTTTCATGGCGCCCATGGCCGCTGACATCCAAGGGCTGCGCGAGAGCGTGGGGTCCATGGCCGGGGTCATCCACAAGAGCGGCGAGCAGATCGAACGACTCAACCCGATGCAGATGATGGAGCAGATGATTACGCCCGGCGGCGCCGGAGCAGCACCCGGTCCCCGGCGCTGACTGGGGAACCCGGGATGCGCCAGGAGTGCGAGCGTGGTCGCCTTGGCGACATCCCATCCGCATCATGACACCCGCCACCGACAGTACATTTGAGGAACTGAGATGCCCCCTTCAACGACCGGATTGGCCGTGATCGGCCTGGCCTGCGTTCTTTCGCTCACGGGCTGCGGCGGCGAGAACGAGGACCCACGCACGAGCCTGGAGATGCCGGTTTTCGAAGACGAGGCACTGATGGCGGGCCGCGGCGTATGGCTCGGCACCTGCCGCGCCTGCCACCTGCTGGGCGTCGCCGGGGCGCCGGCGGTGACGGACTTCGCGCAGTGGGACCAGCGCCTGCCCAAGGGCAAGGAGTTCCTGTACCTGAGCGCGCTGAACGGTATTCAAGGCGACGACGGCAAGTACCGGATGCCGCCGCGCGGCGGCAACGACCGCCTCACCGAGGAACAGGTCAAGCTCGCCGTGGACTACAAGATCGCCGCCGTGGAGGCCCTCAAGGGGCAGGCGAAGTAGGGCTCCGACCGGCGCGATTGAATCATCCCCGCTGCTCGGCGACGTGCGCCTTCGGCAACTGGCGGGTGATCGCGTCCGCCAGGCCCTGAAGATCGCCGTACCCCTCCAGGCGGATTCCGCGATTGCTCTTCAGGCGGACCTGGAGGTGGCCGAGAGCGCGTCCGCGCCGGTAGAGAAAAACCCCCGCGATATCGCCGATCGCAAGCTCCGTCTTGGCGCCACCGGTCCAGAACTCGATGCGGCCCTCGTGGACCTCGATCCGGTGGTCCCGCACCAAGCGCACATAGCGCCGGTGGCGATAGTAGTTCACCGCATTGCCGATGACGACGAACCCCACCACCGACCACAGCAGCACGTCGTTGTAGGTCTCCGGGTAGCGGTAATGGCCGGCGACGATCACGGCCGCCAGCAGCATACTGAAGACCGCGCCCCACAGGAGGTTGCGGTCGCGCTTTCGCAGCGACTCGTCGCTGATGGTGAAGGTGCTGGGTTGATCGCTCAAAACCGGGGTCTCCTCGTCGGGCGCGCGGCCCCGATGGGCGGGCAAGAGCGCAAGACAACCGCGTTGAATCGCACACCCGCCGGGTCGGGACACGCAATGTTACCGCATTGTTTCCGGCACCGACCAAGGCCTTGGGCCGTTGCGGTTATTATCTCGCTTCTCCCGCCCGCCGGGCGAGCCGGACCGCCCGCTGAGGAGCAGGGAGACCAGCGCGGAAGCCCGAGTCGGGCGCCGACTTGAGCTTCGTCATCGAAGCCGGTTCGGCGCTCGCGCATACTCGTGCAGGACATGGGTCAGCCGGGAAGTGACAAGCCAGCCATGCGCAAAGCCGACCTGTTCCTGAGTGGAGTGGCAGTGGGGTTGCTCCTGCTGGCCCTCACGTTCGCCGACGCCGCGGCCCGCAACCGCGGCTCCAGCGGGGATCTGGAGCGCCGTGCGGGGTTGGTGGCCCGGCTCGGCCTGACCGACCTCGCCCTGTTCACCGAGGCGCGCTATACCCGGCACCCGAGCCAGGCCGACCTGCACAGCGCCTTTCAGGATCACCCCATGGCCCTGGATCACTTTCCCAGCGGCTCGATCGTCCCCGCCCCGCGCGAAGGCGGCACCCGATGAAGGGCTTGCTGTCCAGACAGAGATACCTGATCGACTACACCCTGTCGTCCCTCGCCCGCCGCCCAGGCAAGCAGCTGGTGCTGCTGCTGGTCTACACGCTGATCGTGTTCCTGCTCGCCTCCGTGATGCTGTTCACCCAGTCGCTGCGCCGGGAGGCGGCCTTGGTGCTCGCCGACTCGCCGCAGGTGATCCTGCAGCGGCAAGTGGCCGGGCGCCACGACCTGATACCCGCCGCCTACCTGGACCGGATCGGCAGCATCCGTGGCGTCGCCAGCAAGCAAGGGCGACTGTGGGGCTACTTCTACGACCCGGCCGTGCGCGCCAACTACACCCTGATGGTTCCGGGGGCCGGTCGCGAGGAATCGGCACCAGCGGCGGGCGAGATCATCATCGGGGCCGGAATCGCGCGCGCCCGCGGGCTGGATATCGGCGATTGGCTGAGCCTGCGCTCGGCGATCGGCGAGCCCTTCTCGTTTCGCGTCGCCGGGCTGCTCGAGGGTGAAACGGAGCTGGTGAGCAGCGACCTGATGCTGGTCGCCGAGGCGGACTTCCGCAGCTTCTTCTCCTTTCCGGGCGACCGTTTCACGGACATCGTGCTCGAGGTCCGCAACCCGCGGGAGGTGCGCACGGTCGCCGAGAAGCTCGCGCTCGCGCTCCCGGACACCCGGCCCATCCTGCGCGAGGAGATCCTGCGCACCTACGACACCCTGTTTGGCTGGCGCCAGGGCATGGTATTCGTGCTGCTCACGGGCGCGGTGCTGGCATTCGTCATCTTCGCCTGGGACCGCGCCTCCGGCCTCAGCGGCGAGGAACGGCGGGAGATCGGCATCCTCAAGGCGATCGGCTGGGAAACCGGCGACGTGATCCGGATGAAGTTCTGGGAGGGCGCCATCCTGTCCCTCGCCGCGTTCCTGCTCGGCTACCTGCTGGCCTACGGCCATGTCTTCTATCTCGACGCGGCCCTGTTCGCGCCGGTGCTGAAGGGCTGGGCGGTGCTCTATCCGGACTTCCGCCCGGCGCCCTTCGTCGACGGCCTGCAGTTCGCCACCCTGTTCTTCTTCACCGTCTTCCCCTACACGGTGGCGACCATCGTGCCCATCTGGCGCGCCGCGATCACCGATCCCGACAGGGTCATGCGCTGACCTGCACGGCCACAGATGATCGAGCTACGGGACGTCAAGAAGGCCTTCAACCAGGGTCGCCACAACGAGGTGTGGGCGGTGCGAGGCATCTCCCTGGACCTGTCGCCGAACCTGACGACCGTGTTCAAGGGGCCGAGCGGATCGGGCAAGACCACCCTGCTCGCCATGATCGGCTGCCTGTCCAGGCCCACGGCGGGGCGCATCACCCTCGACGGACGCCTGCTCTCGAACCTGCCGGAGCGCTTCATGACCCAGATGCGCCGCCGTACCTTCGGCTTCATCTTCCAGCAGTTCAACCTGATCCGCGGGCTCTCGGTGCTGGAGAACGTCATGCTGCCGGCTTACCCGTTGGCCCCCCCGCACGGCGACCTGCGCGCCCGCGCCATGGCATTGCTGCGTCAATTCCGCCTGGAGGACAAGGCGCAGAACAGGGCCGAGTGGCTGTCTGGCGGCGAGGCCCAGCGCGCCGCCATCTGCCGGGCGCTGATCAACGATCCCAGCATCCTGATCGCCGACGAGCCGACGGCGAACCTGGACTCCCGGCTCTCGCGCGAACTCGTCGCTATGCTCGGGGACCTGGTGGGCATGGGCAAGACCGTTCTGGTGAGCTCCCACGACCCGATCGTGTTCGCGTCTTCCCATGTGTCCGCCGTGGTGGAGATGCGCGATGGCCTGCTGGCGGGTGACGGGCAGTGTTGATCTCCCCCGCGGTGCTGGCTCTGAACGGGGTTGCCGTCACGACGACTCTCTTGATGCTGTTCGCCACGGGCTTCGGTCTCCAGGTAGTCAAGCATTGGGACATCGGGAGCGGCAGCGAGCGCCAACTGACCCTGGAGCGGCGGACCTACCTCATCTCGACCCTGGTGACCTGGTCCTTCGCTGCCGAGCTGGTCTCACTGTTGCTGTTCGTCTACAGCGCCGAGCAGATGTCCACCCAGCTCGTGGGCGCCATGTGCGCCACCGGCGTGCTCAACGCCAATCCCTGGGGCTGGCCGGCCCTGTTCCTCAAGCTCGCGGTGTTTTTTGCCGGCGCCGCCTGGCTGATGCTGAACCGGGTCGACAACCAGGCCCCCGACTATCCTTTGGTCAAGGTCAAGTACGGCCTGCTGCTCGCCCTGCTGCCCCTGGTCGGCCTCGGGGCAGCGACCCAGCTCCTGTTCTTCCTCGGGCTCGACCCGGACGTGATCACCTCCTGCTGTGGGGCGCTCTTCACGCCGGATGGGGGAGGCGTGGCCGCAACGGTTTCCGGCTTCGACCCGGTCCTCTCGCTGTTTGCCCTTTATCTCGGGGCGATCGCGGTTCTGAACGGAGGGCTCATGTACCTCCACCACAGGCGCAGCGGGGCGGCCTTCACGGTTACCGCCGCAACGGCATTCCTGACCGCGATCGCGGGCATCGTATCCGCGGTGGCCCTGTACGCGTACGAACACCCCCACCATCACTGCCCGTTCTGCGTCCTGAAGCCCGGTCATGGGTTCATCGGCTACTGGTTGTACCTGCCGCTGCTCACCGCCACCGCGCTGGCCCTCGGTGTCGGCCTGATCTCGCGCTGGCGTCGGGTGGCCAGCCTGACCGCCGTCATCGAGGCGGATGGGGGTCGTTTCGCGACCGCCGCCCTGGTCTTTTTCGGCATTTTCTACGCGGTGGCAACGTATGCCGTGGTCAGCTCCGGCCTGACCATGGAGGGGGTCTGGTGGTGAGCGGCATAGCCTTGACGGCCAGCGCACGCGGACGACGAGGCCGGATCGGCGCGGGTGTCTCCCTGTCCGTCGCTCTGCTCCTGCTCGTGAGCGGCTGCGGCGATGCGCCGCCCGCGCCGCGTCATGGCGAGCCGGCACCGTCCTTCGAGCTGCCGCGGCTCGACGGCACCCCCGTCGCCTTCCCCGCCGACCTCCGGGGCCAGGTCACCGCGGTGCGCTTCTGGGCGGACTGGTGCCCCTTCTGCGAGAGCGAGATGCGCGACATTGAGCCGGTGCACCGCGCGTACCGCGACCGCGGGCTGGTCGTGCTCGCCGTCAACGTGCGCCAAGACAGGGAGACGGCTGCCAGATTCGTCGAGGGCCTGGGTGTTTCCTACGAGGTGCTGTTGGATGAACAGGGGGACGTGGCCCGCGCCTATGGGGTCATCGGCCTTCCCACCACCTTCTTCGTCGACCGCGAGGGGCGGCTCGCAACCCGCATCCTCGGCGAGTCTACGCCGGAGGTGTTCGAGCGCATCGTCGGGGAGCTTCTGTGAGCGAGGGCTTGACCCTGACCCTGGCCTTTGCCACCGGGCTGTTCGGCGCACTGCATTGCCTCGGGATGTGCAGCGGCATCGCGGGAGGCCTCTTCGTGCGTTACCGCTTCGGCTCGCGTGTGTTGCCGGTGCTCCAGTTCCACGCGGCCCGCATCCTGGTCTACTCGCTGCTGGGCGTCGCCGGGGCCGCCATCGGACGGGTGCTGGTGCAGACCGGGATCGTCGGTAAAACGCAGGGCGTGCTGATGATGGCGGCCGGCGTGGTGATCGTCGCCATAGGGCTGGACCTGCTGGGCCTGTTCGGGCGGCGCCGGCAAGGACCATCCCCCACCCACACCGATGGAACCGGGGTCGTGCTGAGCGATGGCGCGCCGCCAGCTCGTCCCTGGCTGCCCGCGCTGGCGGGGGCGTTCAACGGTTTCGTGCCTTGCAGCCTGGTGTTTTCCGTGGCGGTTAAGGCCGCGGCGACGGCCGACCCCCTGCGGGCCGCGGGACTGATGACGGCTTTCGGCCTGGGCACGCTGCCGACCATGGGCCTGGTCAGCCTCACCGGCATGATGATCGGCGCGAAGGCGCGCGGCCTGTTCGCCCGCCTCGCCGCCGCCGCCGTCGTCGTCCTCGGCCTGTGGACGCTCTACGAGGGAGCGGTCTTCTTCGACATCATGCGAGGACTGGGCAACTGGTAGCGACAACCACCCTTGGCGAAGCGCTTGCGGACTTCGACGTTCAGCGCCCCTGGCGCATCTTTCACCCGAGACACAACAGAGGAGACAGAACCATGTGCGACCATCACGACGAAGGACGACGCGAGGCCCTGCGACGGCTGGCTGCGCTCAGCCTCACGGGGTTCGCCGGCAGCGTGCTGGCGGCCGATACCCCGGGCGTTGGCGCGCTGATCCCGGGCAAGGGCTGGGTGGCGGCGAGCGGGCAGGCCTGCGAGGGCGACGGCACCCCGCTGCAGTTCATGCCCCGGGGCGCCCCGGACGCAGCGCCTCTCGAGGACGAGCTCGCCAAGTACCCCAAGTGCCCCTATTGCGGAATGGACCGCACCCAGTGGAACCATAGCCGCCACCTGGTTCAGTACGACGACCACCTGGTGGACGGCACCTGCTCCCTCCACTGTCTGGCGATCAGCCTGTCGCTGAACCTCGACCGCGGCCCCAAGGCCATCTACGCCGCAGACTTCGGGTCCAGCGCGGAGATCAAGCCGCTGGTCCCGGTAGACGGCGCTACCTATCTGATCGGCAGCAAGCTCAAGCCCACCATGAGCAAGACCAGCAAGATGGCCTTCGCCTCCGCGGAGTCCGCCAGGACGGTCCGGGGCGAACAAGGCGGCGAGCTCGGCGGCTTCGACGAAGCCCTGCGCCGCACCTACGCGGACATGGCAGAGGACACCCTGATGATCCGTCAGCGCCGTGGCGAGCGGCGCGCAAAGATGATGCAGAAGGGCTGATCTGAGGGGACCGTCCCATGCGCCAGTCGTGTCGCGCGCCGGTTCTGATCCGGCTCCTGATCATGATGACGATCTCGGCCACCGCCCCCGGCGAGCCGGTGTCGGTGCCGGATCCCGGGATGCGGGATACTTGCCCGGTGTGCGGGATGTTCGTCGCCAAGTACCCCGAGTGGACCGCCACCGTGCTCTACAAGGATGGTCATGCCCACCACTTCGACGGCGCCAAGGATCTGTTCAAGTACCTGCTCGACCTGGCCAGGTGGGCACCGGGCCACGATGCGGTCGACATCGCCGCCGTCGCGGCGACCGATTACTACGGCCTGGAACGCATCGCCGCCCGCAGCGCCTGGTATGTGGTGGGCTCGGACGTGCTCGGACCCATGGGACACGAGCTGATCCCGTTGCGGACCAAGGAAGATGCCGAGGAATTCATGGACGATCACGCGGGACGACGCATGCTCCGCTTCGACGAGGTGACCCCCCAACTGCTGCGGGACCTTGATGCAGGGCGCTTCGGCGACTCCGGCGACTGAATCGCCTGGCGCACGGGGATGCCGAGGGAATGCGCGGAGCGGATTCGCCGCCCGCGCTTCCAGGGTGCCTGGGGCGCGGGCGATACCCTCGCTTAGGCGCTAATCCGGCTCGGGGTTGCTGCGCAGCCGGCGATGGAAGTGGTTGACCAGGCGGGAACGGAAATTCTTCTCCTTGTGCTTGGATGCTGCCGCCAGCCGGCTTTCCGCCACGCCGATAAGGGTCTCCTGCGCGCCCTTGGTGGTGTCGTCCTTCGGCCTGCGCTGGACGTAGCTGCCGTCCGGCTGCATGTCCCATGCGGACCTCTGGTCGGTGAGTTGCACGTCCAGGATCATTCTGAGCTCCTGGCGTAGCTCCGGGTCCTCGACCGGGGCATGGACCTCGACCCGGCTCTCCAGGTTGCGCCGCATCATGTCCGCTGAGCCGATGTAGTACTCCTCGTCCCCGCCGTTGTGGAAGTACAGGATGCGCGCGTGCTCCAGGAAGCGCCCGACGATGCTCACCACCCGGGCGTTCTCCGAGAGCCCGGGAACCCCGGGGCGGAAGCGGCAGGTATCGCGCACAATCAGGTCGAGCTTCACGCCCGCGCGCGTGGCACGGTAGAGGGCACGCACGATGTCGACGTCCTCCAGGGCATTCATCTTCATCTGAATGAATCCACCCTTGCCCTCCTCCTGATGACGGATCTCGCGAGCGATCTTCTCGAGAATGCCGCGCTTCAGGGTGTAGGGGGCGGCCAGGATCTTGCGGTAGCTCGGCGGCGGCGAGTAGCCGGTGAGGTAGTTGAAGAGCTCGGTGATGTCCTGCCCGATGTCCTCGTCGCATCCGAGCATGCCCAGGTCGGTGTATAGCTTGGCGGTGCCCGAGTGATAGTTGCCGGTGCCGACATGGTAGTAGCGCCTGAGCTGCGCATAGTCGCGGCGCACGACGAAGATCAGCTTGCTGTGGGTCTTGAGCCCGATCACGCCGTAGGTGACGTGGATGCCCTCCGCCTCCAGGCGCCGCGCCCAGCGGATGTTGGCCGCCTCGTCGAAGCGCGCCTTGAGCTCCACCATGACGGCGACCTGCTTGCCGTTGCGCGCGGCCTGCACCAGTGAATCGAGAATCTCGCCCTCGGCGGTGGTGCGGTAGAGGGTCATCTTGATCGCCAAAACCTTCGGGTCGTCGGCCGCGGTGCGAAGGAAGCGCTCCACCGTGGTGGAAAAGGACTCGTAGGGGTGCTGCAGCAGCAGGGGACCGTTCTCGCGGATGATGTGGAAGATGTTGCGCCGGTCGTTGGCGAGGAGGGGGTGATCGCCGGAGCGGTGGGGAGAATCATGCAGCTCGGGCACGTCGAGGAACGCGAGCTCGAACAGATCGCGCATGCCCATCATGCCTTCGACCTCGAACACGTCCTCCGCCTCGTTGAGGCCGAGCTCGGCGGCCAGCATGCCCCGATGGACGGGGCTCATGTCCTTCTCCACCTCCAGGCGCACGATCGGCGCGAAGTGACGCTCCCGGAGCTCCGACTCGATCAGCTCCAGCAGGTCGTTGGCCGCCTCCTCGGACTTCTCCACGATGGCGTTGCGCGTGACCCGGAACATCTCGCAGGTCTCGATCTCCATGCCGGGGAAGAGCATGTCGAGATTGGTGATGATGAGATCGTTGAGGGTGACGAAGGTGTTGCTCCCGTCGACCGAGATGAGGCGCTTGGAGATGTCCTTGCTGACCGGCACCTTCACCCGTGCCATGTGCATCTCGTTGCCGCCGGGATAACGCAGGGTCACGAGCAGGTTCAGCGCCAGGTTCGAGATGAAGGGGAAGGGATGCGCCGGGTCCATGGCCAGCGGCGTGAGCATCGGGAAGATGTTGACCTGAAAGTGCTCGCGCAGACGCTGACGAGCGGCCGCGGGCAGGTCCAGGAACTTGACCAGCCGGATGTCGTGAACCTCCAGCAGCGCGAGCAGCTCGTCGAGGATGCGCTTCTGCTCCGCGTGCATCTCGCGGCAGAGTGCATGGGCATCGCGCACCTGCTCGCCCGGCGTGCGTCCATCCACGGATGGGGTGTGCACGCCCGCAGCGATCTGCTGCTTGAGGCCGCCGATGCGCTTCATGAAGAACTCATCGAGATTGTTGCTGACGATAGCCAGGAACTTGACCCGTTCCAGCAGCGGGGTGCGCGGGTCCGCCGCCTCGTTGAGCACCCGGCGGTTGAATTGGAGCCAGGTCAGCTCCCGGTTGAGATAGAGCGAGGGGTCGTCGAGATCGATCTCGCGTGCCTTCACGGGCGCGCGCCGGGTGGCGGTTTTGGGGGCTTGTTTCGAGCCCGGGTTGGGCGTCGCGGCCGGTGGGGGCGTGGGGCGGGTCTCGGCTTGGGCGGCGGGATCGGCGTTGGTGTCGTTCATGGGAGGGTTCCGACTGCTTGATTGGGAAGATGCTGTGCCATCGGTTATTTTAACCACCAAGCGCGACGAGCGATGGATGTCCTGCGTCATCTTTTGGTAACAATCTTCCTCCTCCCACGATGGTCAGTTCAGGGCTCTTCCCAGGATCGAACACCGGTAGCGATCGCCCCCCGCTCGCCCGGAGCGCACGCATCGCAGTTCGCAAGGTCGCGCGGGCGTGAGCGGCGACGCCCGCGACGACCTCTTCGCCCGCCCGCGTCCGGCTTCGGAACCGTTCCGGTTCGATGCGTCCGTGGCCCGCGTGTTTCCCGATATGGTCAGACGCTCCGTCCCCTGCTACCGGCAGCTCGTCGAGCTCACCGGCCTGCTGGGTGCGCGCTTCGTGCAGGCGGACAGCCGCTGCTACGACCTCGGCTGTTCCCTGGGGGCGGTCACCCTCTCCCTCCTGGAGCAGGCACCGGACACCGACTACCGGGTGATCGCCGTGGACAGCTCGGCGGCGATGGTATCCGCCCTGGCCGACCGCCTGCGACGGTGCGCCGTTGCGGAGAGGGTGAGCCCGGTATGCGCGGACCTCGCCTCGGTGCGCGTCCGGGACGCCTCTCTGGTGGTGCTCAACCTCACGCTGCAGTTCCTGCCTCCGGAGCGGAGGCAAGACCTGCTGTGTGACATCCGCCGCGGCCTGCTGCCGGGCGGCGCACTGATCCTCAGCGAGAAAATCGCCGCCACCGACCCGCAGGAGCAGCGGCTGCTCACCGACCTGCACGAGGACTTCAAGCGTGCCAACGGTTACAGCGCGCTGGAGATCAGCCAGAAGCGCGCCGCGCTGGAGCGCGTGCTGACCCCGGACGCGCCGGAGGTGCTGGCCGAACGCCTGCAACGCGCGGGTTTCGACCATCAGATCCGATGGTTTCAGTGCCTGAACTTCATCTCGCTCCTGGCGTGGACCTGACGCGCCACGACGGCTTTTTCGCCCGGATGCAGGACGCGGGCCTTGGCGGCTGGGCTCCGGATCTACGCGCCAGGCTGGCCTCGAAGACGGGACTGGATGCGCACGGCGACCTTCCCCGCTGGCAGTCCGCAGTTGCACGGCTGCCGGATCTGGCGCCGGCCCGTGTCGAGCTGGATGCCGCATGCGTGGCCGCTATCGGCGGCGAGCTTCTGGACGAGCGTGCTCGCGGAGCACTGCGTGCGCTGCTGATGGAGCTCCATCCCTGGCGCAAGGGACCCTTCTGCCTGCACGGCATCCGGATCGACACCGAATGGCGGTCGGACTGGAAGTGGGACCGGCTTGCCGAAGCGGTCGCGCCCCTGGCGGGGCGTTCGGTGCTGGACGTGGGCTGCGGCAACGGCTACCACTGCTGGCGCATGGCCGGCGCCGGCGCGCGCCTGGTGCTGGGAATCGACCCCGCCACGCTGTACCTGATGCAATTCCTCGCGGTGCAAGGTTTCTTGCGGATTCCGCAGGTCACGGTCTTGCCCCTGGCGCTCGAAGATCTCCCGCGGGGAATGACCGGCTTCGACACCGTCTTCTCGATGGGAGTGCTCTACCACCGTCGTTCGCCGATCGACCACCTGCTGCGCCTGCGAAGCCTGCTTCGCCCAGGCGGCGAGCTGGTGCTGGAAACGCTGGTGATCGAGGAGCGCGGCGACCGCGTCCTGGTGCCGCCGGGCCGCTACGCCAGGATGCGCAACGTCTGGTTCATCCCCACGCCGAGCGCGCTCGTGACCTGGCTCGGCCGTTGCGGCTTCCGCTACGCCCGCTTGGTGGACGTGACCACCACCACGACACGGGAGCAGCGCTCCACCGAGTGGATGCGCTTCGAGTCCCTCGCCGAGTGCCTGGACCCGCAAGACCAGACCCGTACGCGGGAGGGCCACCCCGCGCCCCGGCGGGCGATCGTCATTGCTGAGGCGGGTTAGGCCGTCTCCGAACCGCCGCCGGCCGCGCGCAAGACCGAATGCGCGAGAGAGATAAGCGGCTACTGAAAACCTTTCTTGAGCCGGTCCACGAGCTCCCCGCCCTGTTTCAGCATCGCCGCCTTCACCGCTTCGGCAAGTTCTGGCCTGGTGAGTGTCCGTCCGTTCAAGGTCATCTTCGATGGCGAGGTCGAAAAGGCAGAGAGGGGATCCGAGAGGGCGAGGGCTGTGTCGTCCACCGCGTCGTAACGATAGTGGCAGATTGCCTGGCCGTTGCCACCGGGGGCCGCGTAATCCACCCGGATCGCGGCAGACTCGCGCCCACGCACCTGGGTCGAGGTCTCTTGCCAGGTAACGCTCTGCGACGCTCCCAGGACGGAGACCACCATGTCCTTGCACAGGGTCACCCGTACGTCCTCCTGCGGGTTCGAGCAGCCCGCGATCCACAGACCAAGGCCGAGCAAACTGGCGACGCGGACGGGAGCGTAGTTGTAAGAATACTTCACGGATGGACTCCTGATCGGGCAAGAAACGGGCGCGGGAAACGGCGCTGCCAAGTGTACGCCACCCCCCCGTTCACCTGCCAGGTCCCTTGCGGCCACACCACCATCATCCGCCCAGTTCATCCAGAGGTTCATCGGCGCGGACGATGGATTGCATTCCTCTAAACGATTTGTCCAAACGCTTGCGGCGGCCCAAACTGGGAATCATGGGATATGAACCCCGGTGAAGTTCCACCTTGTCTGGACCGAATCAGAGGAGAAGCCAAGATGAGAGAGCGCGAGACCATGAGCAAGGCGGCGGGCTGTCCCGCCCAGCCGCGGAAGGTGTCAGAGCAGTGGCTGCGCGTGCTCGACCTGGGCGTCCAAAGCCCGCAACGCAAGGAGGAACCGCTGGCCCTGCGTCTGTGCGCCGGGCTGGTCTGGTCCTTCTCCTGACCCGCCGAGCCCACGGAGAACTGCCGACCCCACTGGGCCGGCAAGCGCCCCGCCCCGCTTGGCGCGTTACAGCTCCGGCTTGGGCGTATCCGCGGTCTCGGGCGGCAGGACCGGGTACTCGACGCTGGGCTGCTCGCCGGTCAGGCCGTGCAGGAACAAGGCGATCATCGCCGCCTCCTCGTCCTCGAGCTGTGTGCCGAGCTGGGCCACGCCCATGACGGAAACCGCCTGCTTGAGGTCCCAGACCTGACCCGAATGGAAATAGGGCGCGGTGAGGGCGATGTTACGCAGGGGTGCAGCGCGGAACACGTACTCATCGGACGCCGTCTTAGTCACGGCGAACCGCCCCTTGTCCTCCGGCGGGAGAATGTCCGCACCCGGCTTCTTGACCAGTCCGAAGGGGAAGTACTGCTGGCCACCGAAGTTCACCCCCGAGTGGCATGCGGTACAGCCCTTGTCCACGAACAGCTCGAGGCCGATCTTTTGGTCCGGAGTCAGCGCCGCGTCGCTGCCCTCGAGCCACTGGTCGAAGGGCGATGCCGGCGTCACCAGGGTGACCTCGAAGGCCTCTATGGCCTTGGCCATGTTGTCGAAGGTGACCGGATCGGCCTCACCGGGAAAGGCCTTGCCGAAGCGCTCGACGTACTCCGGCATGCTATTCAGGGTCATGACCACGTTCTCGGGCTTGTTGGCCATCTCCACCCCGGCCTGGACCGGACCCTTGGCCTGCGCCTTCAGATCCTCGGCACGGCCATCCCAGAACTGCGCCTTGTTGAACACCGCGTTGAGCACTGTCGGCGAGTTGCGCGGCCCCTTCTGCCAGCCGTGACCGACGGAGGTGGGTAGGTTGTCGTCACCGCCAGTGGCCAGATTGTGGCAAGTGTTACAGCTGATGACGCCGCTGGCGGACAGGCGCGGGTCGAAGAACAGCATGCGCCCGAGATCGATCTTCTCCCGCGTCAGCGGATTATCGGTGACGCCCTGGGTGGCATAGGGAACGACCTGCAGACCGGCATCCTTGGCCTTTTCCCGCAGCTGCTCATCGCCCGCGAACGCCGATGTAGCCGCCACCCCTGCCGCCACTGCCAGTGAGATCAATCTCCGCTTCATGACCTTGCCCTCCGCTCGCAATCGTTGGTCTCTGGAACTGTAGATCGCAAACAATCCCGTGGCAAAGGCTAAATGGGGAGAGGCAGCCGCCTCCATGATTTTTCGCAGCCCGACACACCGGCCGCCACCCATGCCAAGGCGACCGCGATGCCTGCCGGTTCGGGCCGGGCGGCCGGACCCGCTCAGGCGAGGTCCTGCGCGAGGCAGCCGCGCGTCGGTTCACCGACGCTCACTGTTTGCTGGTAATTGGGATGATCTATGCCCATCGACAGGCCCGCCCCGCCCTTCACGGCATTGGCCATCTCCGGGGTCAGCTCGAAGCGCAGGAAGTGCACCGAGGAGGTCTTGGTCTCGTCCTCACGCTCCAGATCCTCGTCGGCGATGGCGAACACGCGGTCGTGCCCTTCCACCCGGACCCAGACCTTGTCCTCGATGCCGATCAGGCGCGAAAGGGCAACGCGGCGCTCCTCCACATCGGGGTACTCCACCATGAAGGTCGCCTTCCAATTGGAGCCGTCCGGAATCAGCGGGTTGTAGGCCGCCAACTCCTCGGCGATGGCGTCCTGCTCGAAGATCCGCTCGATGCGCAGCATTTCCTGGACCTGGTACTGCATGGTCAGCCGATCCTCGAAGTACAGGGTCGCATTCGGGCCGACGTGAACCTTCCGGTTCTTCTTGTGCGCCATCACGCTGGCGCGGAACTCGCCGCGCATTTTGGCGTACTGCTCCAGGCTGTACAGGTCCCCGGGCGTCAGTTGACTCATGTTCTCTCTCCAAGCTGAATGTTGATTGGCGCGTGCAATCCCGGCGAGGCGCCCACGGAAGAGGCCCGCGATGCGGGGACAGTCCCGATTCCACCACCGCGTTCACGAGTGGGACGCGTTGCCGGCGGAGCGCCGGCAACGCTTTTGGCTCAGAGTCCGTAGGCCATCCGCAGCAAGGTCAACGGATGCTCGGGCTTGCTACCATCCGCCAAGCCGTGACCGATGTGCTGTCCCGCCATGGGGCAGTCGCTGCCGTAGTGGTCGGCCTCGGCCTGCTTCACCCTGTTCACCACCGGGCGCACGATCTTCATCGAGTACTCGTAGAACTCCTTCTTCACCGCGTAGGTGCCGTCGTGGCCGGAACAACGCTCGATGATCTCGACCTTTGTGTCGGGGATCAGGGAGAGCACCTCGCGCGTCTTCTGGCCGACGTTTTGCACCCGCTGGTGGCAAGCAGCGTGATAGGCGACGGTGCCGAGCGGCTGCTTGAAATCGGTGTTCAGCTTGCCGTGCTTGTGGCGGATCATCAGGTACTCGAACGGATCGTAGATGTGCTCCCTGACCTTCTGCACGCCCGCGTCGTCCGGGAACATCAGCGGCAGCTCCTGCTTGAACATGAGCACGCAGGACGGGATCGGTGCGACGATGTCCCAGCCCTCGTCCACCAGCCGTTCTAGAATCGGGAGGTTGGCGTCCTTGGCCGCCGCAACGGCCTCCAGGTCGCCCAGCTCCAGCTTCGGCATGCCGCAGCACTTCTCCTTGCTCGGGATGGTGATCGGGATGCCGTTGTGCTCGAACACCGCGACCAGGTCCATGCCCACGTCTGGCTCGTTGAAGTTGTTGTAGCAGGTGGTGAACAGGGCCACCTTTCCAGTCGTCGGACCCGCCGCCTCCCCCTGCGATTGTCGACCGACCCGGCTGGCGAGCTGCTTGCGCAGGGTCTTGCTGTGATACTCCGGAACGCGCGCCTCGGGGTGGACGCCCAGCACCGAGTCCAGCATCTTGCGACCGAGCCCGGAGCGGTTGGTGGCGTTGACGATCCCGGACACCACGGGAATGCCGGCGAGCGACCCGACGACGTCCGTACTCGAGAGGATCTTGTCGCGCGGCCTGGTCTTGCCCTGCTTGTGCTTGACCGCCTTGGCCCGCAGCATCAGGTGCGGGAAGTCCAGGTTCCACTCGTGGGGCGGCACATAGGGGCACTTGGTCATGAAGCACAGGTCGCACAGGTAGCAGTGATCCACGACCTGCCAGTAGTCGTCCTTGGCCACCCCGTCCACCTCCATGGTGTCGGACTCGTCCACCAGATCGAACAGGTTCGGGAATGCCTGACACAGGCTCACGCACCGCCGGCATCCGTGGCAGATGTCGAACACCCGCTCGAGCTCCTGGAACAGGTCGTCCTGATCGTAGAACTTGGGATCGGTCCAATCGATCGCATGCCTTGTGGGTGCCTCGAGGCTGCCTTCGCGAGCGGACATGGTTGACTCCTTACGTCAATGACGAACAGCGTGAAACGCGAAATCGCGGCGGCCCGAGGGACCGCCGCCCACGTTAGAGTTTACGCCTCGAGCCCGTCGAGCGCCTTCTGGAACCGGTTGGCGTGCGAGCGCTCGGCCTTGGCCAGGGTCTCGAACC
>CAYNBI010000022.1:0-39827 GCA_964395315.1 uncultured Chromatiaceae bacterium
GCGGCTGTCGCAGCCCCGGAGTTGGCGCGGCCTGCCCGCTGCCGGGACCTCTAGCGAGGCGACTGCGACGGAAAGTACGAACTGGACGAGCCCCGGACATCCGGAGCGACGCAGACCGCGGCCTTGAGGCCGCTATGGTCGTGAAGGCGGTGCATCGCCTCCCAGAGCGCGGATGCGGGTTTCGAGCGCCGCGATGCGGTCGAGCAGATCCAGTGCCAGGGCCGCACCCTCCAGATTCACCCCAAGATCGCGCTGCAAATGCAGGGTGACGCGAGTACGTCGCAGGCTGCTTGAGGGGAAGCGCCACTGGCGGCCGCGCTCGCCGACGGGCTCGATGATTCCCTGCTCCACCATGGCCTCGATGATCTCCACCTCGACCGCGCAGGAGCGGCACAAGTCCGCTAGGGTAAAGGTCGTCCGCTCGTCGATCAGCTCGACAGCAGGCGCAGCTTGGTCTTGTCTGTCCATGTGATCAGGATACCCCCATTGATGCACGCGGGTTGAACCCGAGCTGGACCTTCATTTCCTGGTACAGGTTCTTGGCCGCGTCGCTGTCCGCCGCAGGCAAGACAACCCGCAGTACCACATACAGGTCCCCCGGCTCCTTGCCGGGCAACCCTCGGCCCTTGAGACGGAGCTTACGGCCTTGGTTGGAGTTGGCTGGAATCTTCAGATCGACGGCCCCCGTGGGCGTCGGCGCTTGGACGGTCGCGCCGAGTGCGGCCTCCCACGGTGCGACGGGCAGGTCGAGATAGATATCCGGGCCATCGACGCGAAAGTACGGGTGATCACGGAATTCGACCTCGAGATAGAGGTCGCCCGACCCGCCTCCGCCGATGCCGGGGCCGCCCTGACCGGCCAGGCGTATCTGCTGTCCGGGACGAATGCCTTTCGGGATGCGCACCTTCAGGGTGTGGTCGCGGGTGGTGACGCGCCCATCGTCCGTCAGCTCCGGCATCCGCAGGGTGATCGAATGCGTCGCGCCGGTGAAGCTGTCCTCCAGGTCGATCAGCACCTTGGCATGGTGATCCTCGCCGCGCACGCGGAAGGCCCGCCGACGCTCGCCGCCGCCCGCAGGCGCGAAGCCACCGCGTCCGAACAACTCCTCGAAGAAGTCGCTGTAGCGGTCCGCACCACCGGCCGTGTAACCGCCGCCGCTGAACTCGAACCCGGCGTCCCAATCCGGCGGCGGGCGGAATTCCTGACCGGCTTGCCAGTTACGGCCAAGCTGATCATAGGCCGCGCGTTTCTCGGGATCCTTCAGGACCTCGTAGGCCTCGCCGACCTCCTTGAATCTTTCCTCCGCGTCGCCTTCCTTGCTTACGTCCGGGTGATACTTGCGGGCGAGCTTACGGTAGGCGCGCTTGATCTCGTCTTGTGTGGCGTCACGGGCAACGCCCATGGTCTTGTAGTAGTCCTTAAACTCCATCGATCCTCACCGTGCTATGGGGGTGGATCGGCGTTTGCCGGGATACGCTTGCGCACCCGTCAGACCAGCAGGTTATCGAACTCCTGGTCCTGAGCACGCAGCTGGGCCACAAGATAGCCGAGCATGTTTCGGTACACCACGGAGCTAACCTCGGGGCTCGCGGCGAGCAAGCTCCGCAGCGCATCATGACTGATGCGGAAAAGCAGCCCCGGGGCTTGCGAGGTCACGGTCGCGGCGGCGGGCAGACCGTCGAGCAGGGAGTACTCTCCGAGCAGGTCGCCGGGTCCCCGGTAGCCCAGCGTGACCGCGCCGAGACGGTCGGGCCGATCCGGCAGGCTGACCTTGAAACGACCCTTGAGCAGCAGGTACATCTGGGCATTCTGTGCACCCTCCTCGATGATCACCTCATCCGCCTTGGCCGGCAGAATCTCGCCCGCCGCGTAGATGTCCTGTTTGACCTTGTCGGGAAGGCCCTCGAAAAGCCTGCTGCTTGCGAACGTGTCGTGCATGATGTGCCCTCGATCCCTACGCAATGGTTCGTTATTCGGGCTGCCTGGCAGCTTGTGAGTCCGAATCATAACACCCGCAAACGCACCTACGCCGTCCTTGCCCCAGAAGGGTATCCATGCCGCCCCTCCAGGTTGTGGTAGGGCTCTCGCCTTGTAGCTCCGTCGCGAAGCTCGAGCCGGCGCTTCGGCTGGCGGGCCGGGTCATGGTCAATCCAGCAACCCGCGCACCCACGGGTAGAGGAGAATGGCGCCGGTGGTCGCCGCCGTGCCGAGGAACATGAGGCGCAGGAAGCGGTTGCCCTTCTTGATGCCGAAGCTGGCACCGAGGTAGCTCCCGAGCAGGGCGCCGAGAATCAGTCCCGGGGCCAGCGGCCAGATGACATGGCCCATGACCACGTGGGCGATGGCGCCCACTCCGTTCCAGAAGATGCCGTTGGCGGACAGGGTCATCGCCGTTGCGTGCAGCTGGTCGTAGCGCAGCAGCCAGAGGTAGATAAAGGTCGTGAACACGCCGCTGCCAGCCGATATCCAGCCGGAATAGAAGGCCGCGGGAATCATCAATAGGGCGCCGACGACCAGGAGCCTCGGCGACAGCCGCTCCGGCTCGAACACCCCCGGCGCGGCCTTCCTGATCAACGAGATCAGCACCATCGCGATGATGACCCCACCGATCAGGGGCTTCATGATCTCGCCGGGCACGGCCGCGGCGAAGCGGGTGCCGAGCACGACGAACGGCAAGCCGACGAGGGCTGTCCACCAGAAGACGCGCCAGTCGATCAGACGCTCGCGCACGTAACGCAGGGTCGAGCCGATGCCGATGAAGCCGACCGCGAGCTTGTGGCTCGCCAGGGCGTTGATGAAGGGCAGCCCGGTAAACAGCAGCACCGGCAGCAGAATCAGCCCGGCGCCGCCGCCGGACAGGCTGGAGAAGAAACAGGCGGCGAAGCTGGCCGCGAAGGTCAGCAGAACGAGCGACAGGTTGATGTCCTGCAGGGCGTCCAAGGCGGAACACTCAACCCGTCCGCAGGCCGCCGGTCGCCCGGTGAACCATCGGGCATCCTGCCGCGCCGCGGATGGCGCTGGTCACCAGCAGGGCGCGGCGATGCTGGACATCAGGCCAGCGGCGTCCCAGGGACTGGGAAAAGGCATGCCGCCCCAAGGACCTCCAGCCTTTACGCGGATGACGTACTCGGCCCACTGTAGCGGACGCGGAAGGTAGCCCACCCGCGCCGCAATGGCGTGCAGTTCGTGGACGAAGGCGATGTCGCAAGGAGTACTGTCCCCGGACCCCGCGATGCAGAAGTCGTGGCGCATACAGGCCGCGTCGAACTCATCCACGGGCGACGGCGCGCCCGCGTTCGGATAACCGACGCCACACCAGTTGCCGTAGATCGGCATGCACTTGAAAGCGGCGGCCGTGGTGGCGGCTGCCGCAAGCAGCAACCCCAACAGGCACGTGACAAGGCGGGGGTGCGTCATGGTGTATTCTCCTTGCTGTACGCCAGTGGCGGATATCCTAGCCAAACCCGCAAGCCGCTGGAATTCCCGCCCCCCGGATGTTGCCGCGGACGGACCAGCAGGGGCGAGTGGCGTGCGCCGCACGAGCACGCCGGTCCTGCATCGCACGCGCGGGCTTGACGCCGGTCAAAGCCAGGGTCGCACCATTGTTGCTGTAGTACAGGGCCAAGACAAACCGTCCTGAACCGCACGTTCATAGACGCCACGCCATCCGCCGAGCGCCGATGTTCAAAACCGAGATCTCCCTGACCCTGTGCACGCTCATCGTCCTCACGGCCAGCGCCGGAGCTGAGACCACCGACCCCTTCGCCGACGCGGACCTCCGCAACGGAGAGGACATCAACGAGGTCTGCGCCGGCTGTCACGGCGAGTTCGGCGAGGGCGGCAAGGAGGGGGAGTATCCACGCCTCGCAGGTCTGCCCGCCTCCTTCATCGCCAAGCAGCTCATGCTTTTCAGGGACAGAGACCGCAAGAACCTCGCCATGGTCGAGTACGTGGACCATCGCCAGATGCCCGACCCGGACATCATCGACGTCTCGGCCTATCTCGCCGCTATCGAGCTGCCGAGCAAGCTTCCACCTGTGGACGAGTCCGCGCCGGGCTTCAACGCCTACGAGCGCCTCCTGGCAACCAAACGCATCGTCCAGATTCCGCGCGCGGAGGGAAACGTGGAGGCCGGCAGGAAACTCTACAAGCGCGAATGCGGCTCTTGTCACGGTCCGGATGGCTGGGGTGATGAAGCGGACGGCGTCCCGATGCTCGCGGGACAGTACACCAGCTATCTATGGCGGCAGGTGGACAAGTATATCGAAAGGCTTCGCATCCACGACGAGTCGGCGCCGGATGAAGACCTGCTAAGCGAGTTCACCCAGGACGAGCTGCGCGACATCTTTGCCTATCTTTCGACGGCGGACGATTAGGAAAGATCGCCCCCCACGAACAGACGGCCGGACCAATGGCATCGGGAAACGAGCGAACCCGAAGGCCGGCTGTGCATGGCCGCTCGTCACGCGAGCCGGCAGCCCTACCTGCCGGCGGCGCTGAGAACGCTCGTTCTCAAGCTCTGCTTGTGCCGGCGAAGTAAATCCAGGGTGTCGTTGACGTAAGCGTCGGATGTGATATCACCATTGATGTAGCGCTTCATCAGATCCAGCCATCGGCCGTGGATCTCGCAGGTTTCCCCGCGGTCGCGCCGCTCCAACGGACAGTCCGCACAGCTGCTCAGCAACGCCTCATCCGTCACCACCTGCCGGAGCCACTTCCGGCGATACTCCTCGGCGTTGCGCGTGACCCACTCCAGGGCACGCTGCTGCCTCTGATCCGGCGGATAGCTCTCGACGTAGGCACGGATCTGGTCGCACTGACGCCGCAGGAAGTCCTCTTCGGAGACCTTCATGTCGTTGCAGCAGCCCGCGAAGCGCGCGATCAGCGCTAGCATCGGGTCATCGATAGAGAAAGCGGTCATCGCAGGACCCTTTTCTCGCCTAATATTTGATCGAGGGTAGCCCGCTCTGCCGCATCGGTCCATCGCGAAATCCGGTTTGACCTACGTCAAAGCTGGGTTGGCGGTGGATTTCTTAGTTTGGTCGTGCCGCGACCAGACCTTCTCTCGCCGACCCTCACCCCAGGTAGGAGGACCCGTATGAATCGATTCGACCCCAAACGCGCCGGCCGATTGCTGGTGCTGTGTAGCCTCGCGCTGGCTGTCGGCGTGCTCCAGGCCGAGGCGCCCAAGAGCGAGCACGCAGGAGTCAAGAAGGAAGGCATGGCCTACGAGGGCGCACCCAGCGCCGTCCCCCCGGGTGCGACCAAGGACCTGATCGGCGGTGAAGGACCCGAGATGACCACCGCGGAGTTCGACCAGGCCAAGAAGATCTTCTTCCAGCGCTGCGCGGGTTGTCACGGCGTGCTGCGCAAGGGGGCGACCGGCAAGCCCCTGACCACCGACCTGACGCGCCAGCTCGGCACACCTTACCTCTCCGCCATGATCACCTACGGCTCGCCCGCCGGCATGCCCAACTGGGGCACCTCCGGCGATCTCACCGAGGCGGAAATCGACCTCATGGCCCGCTACCTGCAGCACGAGCCGCCCCTGCCTCCTGAATTCGGCATGGCGGAGATGAAGGAGACCTGGAAGGTCATCGTGCCGCCCGAGCAGCGGCCGACCAAGCAGATGAACGATCTCAACCTGGACAACCTGTTCTCGGTGACGCTGCGCGACGCCGGGCAGATCGCCCTCATCGACGGGGACAGCAAAGAGATCGTCGCCGTCATACCCACAGGCTACGCGGTGCACATCTCGCGCCTGTCCGCCTCCGGACGCTATCTGTACGTCATCGGCCGCGACGCTAGGCTGAACCTGATCGACCTGTGGATGGAGACCCCCGCAACCGTAGCTGAGATGAAGGTGGGTCTGGAGGCGCGCTCGGTGGAGACCTCCAAGTTCAAGGGCTCGGAGGACAAGCTCGCCATCGCCGGCACCTACTGGCCGCCCCAGTACGTGATCATGGACGGCGACACCCTGGAGCCGCTCAAGATCGTCTCGACCCGCGGCATGACCGTCGACACCCAGGAGTATCATCCCGAGCCCCGCGTCGCCGCCATCGTCGCCTCGCACCAGCACCCCGAGTTCATCGTCAACGTCAAGGAAACGGGCAAGATCCTGCTGGTCAACTACGAAGACCTGGACAATCTGAAGGTCACCGAGATCGCCGCCGCTCCCTTCCTGCACGACGGGGGCTGGGACGCGACCCAGCGCTACTTCCTGACCGCCGCCAACAAGTCCAACAAGGTCGCCGTGGTGGATTCGAAGGATCAGAAGCTCGCCGCCCTGATCGAGGTCGGGGCGATCCCCCACCCGGGCCGCGGCGCGAACTTCGTCGATCCTGAGCACGGCCCGGTGTGGGCCACCAGTCATCTGGGCGATGCATCCGTGGTCCTGATCGGCACCGACCCGGAAGGTCATCCCGACAAGGCGTGGAAGGTGGTACGCAAGCTGGAGGGTCAGGGCGGCGGCTCGCTCTTCATCAAGACCCATCCGAACTCAAAGAACCTCTACGTTGACACGGCCCTGAACTCGGTCGAGAGCTTGAGCCAGACCATCGCCGTCTTCGACATCGACAATCTGGACGCCAAGTACAAGGTGCTCCCGATCGCTGAATGGGCGGACCTGGGCGAGGGTCCCAAGCGCGTGGTGCAGCCGGAGTACAACAAGGCCGGCGACGAGGTCTGGTTCTCGGTCTGGAACGCCAAGGACAAGACGTCCGCCATCGTGATCGTGGACGACAAGACCCTGGAGCCGAAGCACATCATCAAGGACGACCGGCTGGTCACGCCGACCGGCAAGTTCAACGTCTACAACACGGTACATGACGTGTACTGATCGGGAACGACGGCCGCGGGCGTCTGCGCGCCCGCGGTCTCGGCCGACCGCACGCGAGGACAACGCCATGTCGAGCCAAGGGGTCGTCTATCTTGTCGGCGCGGGTCCCGGCCACCCGGGGCTGCTGACCGTCAAGGCACTGCGCCTGATCGAGCAGGCCGACGTGGTCGTGTACGACCGGCTGGTGTCGGAAGAGATCCTGGCGCTCATCCCCGCCGGCGTCACCCGCATCGCCGTGGGCAAGGCGCCTGGCCATCATTGCGTACCCCAGACCCAGATCAACGAGCTGCTTGTGAGCGTCGCGGTCAAGGGCCGCCAAGTGGTTCGCCTCAAGGGCGGCGATCCATTCATCTTCGGCCGCGGCAGCGAGGAGGCCCTGTGCCTGCGGCGCCACGGCATCCCCTTCGAGGTCGTCCCCGGCATCACCGCCGCCGCGGCGGCCAGCGCCTACGCCGGCATCCCCCTCACCCACCGGGGCATGAGCCGTACGGTGCATCTCGTCACCGGCCACCTGCGCGAGCACGAGCCGCTCGATCTCCCGTGGGATAGCCTCGCCGCCGGCGACTCGACTCTGGCGGTCTACATGGGACTCGCCAACCTGGAGCTCATCCGCGAGCGCCTCGTCGCCGCCGGATTGGACCCGGAGACACCCGCGGCCGCGATCCAAGCTGGTTCGAGATGCGATCAGAGGCGAGTGCTGGCGACGCTCGCGACCCTGCCCGGTGCGGTGGAGGCCGCCGGGCTCCAGGCGCCGGTCCTGCTGGTGATCGGGCGCGTGGTCGCGCTGGCCGCCGATCTCGATTGGTTCCAGCCCCGACACCCGGACGCAGAATATGATCAGTTTCTTTCGCTTCGCGGCTAGACTAGCCGCGCTTCTGGCCTCGGGTCTTGCCGTGCTGTCCATAGCAAGCCTGGTGGCGCTCGCCGCAGCCCCGGCCTACGCCTCTGCCACGCCAACTGTGGACCGCCAGGCGGAGCTCAGAAACCTGCTCATTCAGGACTGCGGCTCCTGCCACGGCCTCACCCTCCGGGGCGGGCTCGGCCCGCCCCTCGATGCCACCACGCTCGCGGGCAAGCCATCAGCCTATCTCGCGGCCATCATCCTCTACGGTCGCCCAGGCACCGCCATGCCGCCCTGGCGACCCTTTCTCACGGACGGCGAGGCCGCCTGGCTCGCGGACCTGCTCAAGCAGCCAGCGCCATGATAGCGCCCGCACGCATCATCGCCGCCCTGATGGCGCTGCTGCCACTGCAGGCCGCCGCCGAGCGCGGAACGGGCGACCTCGGCATCGTCGTCGAGCGCGCCGCGGGTCGCCTGCAGCTCATCGAGACTTCCGGCAACAGGGCGCTCGGACACATCGAGGGGCTCGGCGACCTGTCTCACGCCTCCGCCGTCTTCTCCCGCGACGGCCGCTACGCCTTCGTCTTCGGCCGGGACGGCGGGCTGTCGAAGGTCGATCTGCTCGACGCTCGGCTGGTCAACCGCGTCCAGCAGGCCGGAAACAGCATCGGGGGGGCCATCTCCCAGGACGGCCGCCTGGTGGCGGTCTCCAACTACGAGCCCGGGGGCGTGCGCGTGTTCGACGCCGAGACCCTTGCCCCGGTCGCCGACATCCCCGCCGTCTATGGCACCGAGGGCAAGAGATCGAAGGTCATCGGGCTGGTCGATGCCCCGGGCAACCGTTTCGTCTTCAGCCTGTGGGACGCGGGCGAGATCTGGATAGCGGACCTGAGTGACCCCACCCGCATCGGTATCCAGAAGTTCACGGACATCGGCCGCAACCCCTACGACGCCCTCATCACCCCCGACGGGCGCTACTACATCGCTGGCCTGTTCGGCGAGGACGGTCTCGCCCTGCTCGACCTCTGGCACCCGCAGGCCGGGGTGCGCCGCATCCTCCCCGGCTACGGCAAGGGCGAGGAGCCGCTTCCGGTCTACAAGATGCCGCATCTGGAGGGCTGGGCGGTCGCGGGGCGCCGCGCCTTCCTCCCCGCGGTCGGACGACACGAGGTCCTGGTGGTCGACATGGACAACTGGGCGGAGGTCGGCCGCATCCCGGTCAGGGGGCAGCCGGTGTTCGTCATGGCGCGGCCGGACGGTCGTCAGGTGTGGGTGAACTTCGCCTTCCCCGACAACCGGCATATCCAGGTCATCGACACCGAGACCCTTATCCCGATCCGCGTCCTGGAACCCGGGCCGGGCGTGCTGCACATGGAGTTCGAGCCCCGCGGCGAAGAGGTCTGGGTCTCGGTGCGCGACGCCGACCGGGTCGAGGTCTACGACACCGCCACCTTGGAGCGTAAGGCGAGTCTGCCCGCGGACAAGCCGAGTGGCATCTTCCTCACCGCCCGCGCCCAGAGGATCGGCCTGTGAACAGCAGTCAGATTCCCGTCGCGCTCGATGACCTCGACCGCCGGCTGCTCAACGACTTCCAGAGCGGATTCCCGCTGGTGCCGCGTCCCTTCGCCGAGGTGGCCGCGCGCCTCGGCGTGGAGGAGTCGGAAGTGATCGCTCGTCTGCACAGACTCAGCGCGGCCGGGACGGTCAGCCGGGTGGGACCCGTGCTGCGGCCGCGACGGGTTGGAGCCAGCACCCTCGCCGCCATGGCGGTGCCGGAAGAGCAGCTGCGGCAGGTCGCGGGCCTGGTGAGCCGTTTCCCCGAGGTCAACCACAACTATGCGCGCGAGCACCGGTTCAACCTCTGGTTCGTGCTGACCGCCGCCGACGAGGACCGCCTCGCCGAGGTGATGCGGGAGATCGCGTCGCAAACCGGCATCCAGGTGCTCGACCTGCCAATGCTCGAGGAGTACCACATCGACCTGGGGTTCCCGCTGCAATGGGCATGAGCCGTAACTACCCGAACGCCGCCGCGGACCCGATCGACGCCGCGCTGATCCGGACGGTTCAGCAGGGTCTGCCGCTGGTGCCCAGACCTTACGCTGCCGTGGCCGAGGAGCTGGAGATTACGGAGGCCGAGGTGATCGCGCGCCTGTCGCGTCTCATCGGTGCGGGTGACATCAAGCGCTTCGGCGTCGTCGTGCGCCACCGTGAGCTCGGCTACCGCGCCAACGCCATGGTGGTCTGGGCCCTCCCGGAGGACCGCGTTGCCGAGCTCGGGCGCTGCATGGGACGGTTTCCGTTCGTGACCCTGAGCTACCGGCGGCCGCCGCAGCCGCCGGTCTGGCCCTACAACCTGTTCACCATGATCCACGGCCGCGACCGCGAGGCGGTCCTGGCCCAGGTGGAGCAGATCAGACGCCGCTGCGGCCTGTACGGCATCGACCATGCCGTACTCTTCAGCGGCCAGTGTTTCAAGCAGCGCGGCGCCCGCTACGGCGCCCCGGGAGACGACTTACCCTCCCCGTCCCGGGGGACCCCGCGTTCGCTTGATCTTTATTGTCCGAGAGGCGGCACCGCGTGAACGGTCCGAACCAACTGCAGCGGGCATTCATCAACCGGTTTCAGGGTGGCTTCCCACTGACCGAGCGACCTTACCTTCGCGTCGCGGCGATGCTCGGAACGGACGAGGCCACCCTGATCTCATCCGTACGCGGGCTGCTCGCGGACGGCTATTTGAGCCGCTTCGGCCCGCTGTTCGACGTCGAGCGCCTCGGCGGGCGCTTCACGCTCGCCGCGCTCTCAGCGCCCGAGGCGGACTTCGAGCGGGTCGCAGCCACGGTCAACGCCCTGCCCGAGGTGGCCCACAACTACCGCCGCGACCATGCGCTCAACATGTGGTTCGTCCTCGCCGCACCCGGCGAGGGGGCGCTCTGCGAAACCATGGCCCGCCTCCGCGCCCTTACCGGCCTCGACGTCTACCAGTTCCCCAAGCTCAGGGAGTTCCACCTCGGGTTCTGGCTTCAGCTGGGCGAGGACGGCGACATCGCCCTGCGGCGGGTCGAGCGCACCCCGGCGCAGGAGCCGTCCGGCATCGATGCCCTCGACCAAGCCATCGTGGCAGCGACGCAGGCGGGCCTCCCGCTCGAGCCGGAGCCTTATGCCGCCGTCGCCGAGAGCGTCGGCTGCGGCACGCCGGCGGTGCTGGGCAGCCTCCACCGGATGCTGAACAAGGGTTCGGTCCGGCGCATCGGAGCGGTGCCCAACCACTACCGGCTCGGCCTGCGGGGCAACGGGATGTCGGTGTGGGACATCGACGACGACGCCGCCGATCGCATCGGCGGGCGCATCGGCCAGCTGGATTTCGTCAGCCACTGTTACCTGCGCCCTCGCCACCGCCCCATGTGGCCCTACAACCTGTTCGCCATGGTCCATGGCAGGAATCGGGCGGAGGTCGAGGCGCGGGTCGAGGTCGTCCGGGACGTCGCCGGCGATTGCTGCCGCCGCCACGCGGTGCTCCACAGCACCGCGGTGCTGAAGAAGACGGGTCTCCGCCTGGCGGCCTGACACCATCATCATTCGACCCGACACGCCATGTTCCGCATCAGCCGCTACCTGCACGCCCTGAACAGCGATACCGCGCCCCGCAAGACGCCAGCCCCGACCGGTCCCGTGGTCATCTGGAACCTGGTGCGCCGCTGCAACCTCACCTGCAAGCACTGCTACGCCACCTCGGCCGACAAGGACTTCCCGGGCGAGCTCAGCACCGGGCAGGTCTTCGCCGTCATGGACGATCTGCGCGCTTATGGCGTCTCCGTCCTGATCCTGTCCGGCGGTGAGCCCCTGCTGCGGCCCGACCTGTTCGAGATCGCGAGCCGCGCCAAGGAGCTGGGCTTCTACATCGGCCTTTCCACCAACGGGACCCTGATCGGCCGCGATAACCTGGGCGCCATCGTCGAGGCCGACTTCGACTACGTGGGCATCAGCCTGGACGGCATGCGCGCGACCCATGACCGCTTCCGCCGCAGCGCGGGCGCGTTCGATCACGCCCTGCGCGGGATTCGGCTCTGCCGGGACGCCGGGCTCAAGGTCGGGATGCGCTTCACCCTCACCCGCGACAACGCGGCGGAGCTGCCGGACCTGCTGCGCCTGATGGATGACGAGGGCATCGCGAAGTTCTACCTGTCTCATCTCAACTACGCCGGGCGCGGCTACAGGAACCGGGGCGACGACCTGCATCACCGCATGACTCGACACGCCATGGATCTTCTGTTCGATGTCTGCTGGGACGACGCCACGGCCGGCCGGGAACGGGAGTTCGTTACCGGCAACAACGACGCCGACGGGGCCTGGCTGCTGCTGTGGGCGCGGCGTACCATTCCCGGTCAGGTCCCCCGCCTGCGGACCATGCTCGAGCGTTGGGGGGGAAACGCCTCGGGGGTGAACATCGCCAACATCGACAACGAAGGGCGGGTGCACCCGGACACCATGTGGTGGGACTACAGCCTTGGCAAGGTGACGGAACGCCCCTTCTCCGCCATCTGGGAGGACCGCTCGGACCCACTGATGGCAGGTCTCAAGCAGCGCCGCCGGCCACTCGAAGGACGCTGCGCCGGCTGCCGCTACCGATCCATCTGCAACGGCAACAGCCGCACGCGGGCCTGGCGACTCACCGGGAACCCCTGGTCCGAGGACCCCGGCTGCTACCTCACCGATGCCGAGATCGGTACCCTGACCCGATCCGCCGCTGTTGCCTAACCTCCTGGAGATCCCGCCCATGCGTCTGTGCTGGAGCCTGACCACGCTTTTCGCCCTCGCCCTCGGCGCCGCCCTGTACCTGTTCGTGGTTCGTGGTTCGGTCGCGCCCGCCAGCGACGGCCGCACCGCGATCCTGCTGGAGCCGGGGGAACGTGACCTGGTGCTCACCGAGATGCGCGCCTTTCTCGCGAGCACACAGGCCATCCTTGCCTCGACCTCGCGGGGAGAGCTGGATCCGGCTATCGCCGCCGCGCGTCAAGTCGGCGCCCAGGCCCAGCAAGGCGTGCCCGCCAGTCTGATGGGCAAGCTGCCGATCGGGTTCAAGACCCTGGGACTGGACACCCACCGCCGCTTCGACCAGCTCGCGCTCAATGCCGAGGACCTGGGCGATCCAGGTCAGGCCCTCCAGGAGCTGGGCGAGTTGCTCGCCAACTGCGTCGGCTGCCACGCCGCCTATCGGATCGACGTGGTCGCGGCCCAATAGGCATGGGCACGCGACCTCGCCCGCACCGGAGTTGCCCCGTGCCAAGACGCTCGAGCATCGGCCGCTCTCTCGCCACGATCGCGTTTCTCTGCACGGCCAGCGCGGCAGCGGAAACAACGGCCGAGGACACCGACGCAACCTATCAGCGCCTGTGCGCCCAGTGCCACGGCCCGGACCGCTTGGGCGGGGTCGGGCCAGCCCTGATTCCGGAGACCCTGGGCAGGCTCAAGCCTGAGGAGGCCCGCCGGGCGATTCTCGAGGGGCGTCCCGCCAGCCAGATGCCGGCATTCGCGGCGCAACTGGACGAAAAGGACGCCGCCGGGCTCACGGACTACGTCTTCGCCCCACTGGCTGAAAAGCCGGACTGGGGTATCGACCAGATCCAGGCCAGCCATAGCGTGCTGGTCGACCCCGCCACGCTGCCCGATCATCCGCTCCACGACTCAGACCCCCTGAACCTGTTCGTGGTGGTGGAACTGGGCGACCACCATGCCACCATCCTCGACGGCGACCGTCTGGAGCCGATCCACCGCTTCCAGACCCACAACGCGCTGCACGGCGGACCGAAGTTCTCGCCCGACGGTCGCTTCGTCTACTTCGCCTCCCGCAACGGCTGGGTCAGCAAGTTCGACCTGCACAGCCTGCAGACGGTCGCGCAGATCCGGGCCGGCATCAACAGCCGCAACCTGGCGGTCTCGGGCGACGGGCGCTTCGCGGCAGTGGCCAACTATCTGCCTCATACCCTGGCGATCCTGGACACCACCGACCTGTCGCTCGTCAAGCTGATCCCGGTGGAAGACGACAAGGGGAACAGCTCACGGGTCAGCGCGGTTTACGCAGCACCTCCCCGGCAGAGCTTCGTCGCCGCCCTCAAGGACATTCCGGAGGTATGGGAGGTCATCTATGCGGACGAGCACCTCCCCGTCTACAACGGCCCCATGCACGATTACCGACTGGATGAGGGTACGGCGCGCCAGTCTGGACCCTTCCCGGTGCGCCGCATCCGGCTGGACGACTATCTCGACGACTTCTTCTTTGATCAGACCTACCGCATGGTGATCGGAGCGGCACGCAACGGCAAGAACGGTCAGGTGGTCCATCTGGACGCGCGGAGGAAGATCGCGGACCTAGAGCTGGACGGGATGCCGCACCTGGGCTCTGGGATCACCTGGGAGCGGGAGGGCCGAACGCTGCTCGCCACGCCGCACCTGAAGAAGGCGGAGGTGAGCGTGATCGACATGGAGAGCTGGCAGACGGTCAAGCGCATCGAAACCCTCGGGGCCGGCTTTTTCATGCGCAGTCACGAGAACACCCCCTACGCCTGGGTCGACGTCTACTTCGGACCGGACAAGGACGCAGTGCACGTCATCGACAAACAGAGGCTGGAGATCGTGCAGACCCTGCGCCCGGCCCCTGGCAGGACCGCCGCCCACGTCGAGTTCGACCGCTACGGCAAATACGCACTGCTCAGCGTCTCGGAGCCTGCCCCCGACGGGGCGCTGGTGATCTACGACGCCGCGACCCTGAGGGAAATCAAGCGCCTGCCCATGAACAAACCCTCGGGCAAGTACAACGTGTACAACAAGATCGAGCGTTCCGAAGGCACCAGTCACTGAGCGGCGCTTGGCGCCCCGGGGTGCCCGTCTTGCTCCGCCACCGGGATCCTGACCAGGACCCTGGTGCCCTTACCCGTTACGCTCTCCACCGTGAGGGCTCCGCCGTGGGCCTCGACGATGGCGCGCCCGAGGTACAACCCCAGCCCCGCGCCTCCGGTTCCGCGTTGCCGCGAGCGATCTCCGCGGTAGAAAGGGTCGGTCAACCGGCCGATCTCCTCCGCGGCAACGCCGGGACCGCTGTCAGCGACCACCAGGGTCCAGCCCGCCCGATCGACGTGACTGGACAGGGTCGGTGGCGGACCCTGCTGGGGCGTATGGCGAATCGCATTCGTCAGCAGATTGCGCGCGAGAAGACGGATGCGAACCGGGTCGAGGGACAGCCAGGTGCCCGACGGATCAAGGTCGAGCCGCACGTCGCAAGCGGCGAACGACCCGGCCACCAGATCGCGCAGCAGCTCGCTCGGGTCGACGGCCTCGCGCGTCAGCGCCGCATGAAGCCCGCGCAGACGCTCGGCCTCCAGCAGCTCGCCAAGCAGCGTCTCCAGCTCGTCGAGATCTTTGAGCAGGGATCGGCGGGCCGGGCTGTCATCCAGCAGCTCGGCGTTGATTCGCGCGCGCGTCAGGGGCGAGCGCAGCTCGTGGCTGATGGCGAGCAGGAGATGCCGTTTGGCCTCGAGCATGTTCCTGATATCGTCGGCCATGGCGTTGATGCTCGCGGCGAGGTCCCCGAGCTCGTCGCGGCGGCGAATGTGCAGACGGTGCTCCAGATCGCCCGCGCCGAGTGCCGCGATACCGGCGCGAATCGTCTCGATGGGTCGAAACAGCCGGCGGATCGCGTGGTAGACGAGGAGCAGCACCGCCAGCACCCCGGCGATGGTAAGGACAATGGCGAGGGGAACGGTTTCGGCGTGCCGGAAACCCTGCGGCACCAGCACCACGGTCACGTCGCCGCGTCTGGCGCGAATCACGAGCCCGTCCCGGCCCCGTTCCAGCTCGACCCTAGTCCCGTCCGCCAGTACGCGCGCGGTCGCTGTGCGAGGTTGGGAGCGAGGCGGCTCCCCCGCCGACGACCAGCGCTCGCCTCCCAGCAGGTGGATCTGAACCGGCAGCCGTTGCGCCAACCGCGCCGCACCTTCAATCGTCGGCGGGTCCCCGACCTCCGTCAGCAGGTGCTGGAGATACTCGTCGAGGTGCGGTCCGGCGAGCTGCCGAAGGCTGCCCTCGACGCCGAAGCGAAATCCCGTGCGCACGACGATGACCAGCAGAAACGCGGTCAGCAGGAAGACAAGCAGGAGACGGCCCGACAGGCTATGGCGACGCCTCATCGCCGCGGCGCCACGAAGCTGTAGCCCGCACCGCGCACCGTCTTGATGTAATCGGTCGGACGCAGCTTCTGGCGCAGGCGACTCACGAGCACGTCCACGGCACGGGTGTAGAGGTCGGCATCGACGCCGCGCAATGCGTTGAGGATGTCGTCGCGGCTGAAAGGATGGGCGGGGCGGCTCGCGAGCAACTCGAGCAGCCGGTATTCCATATGCGTGAGGTTCGCCTCCACTGCTTGCACCTCCACGACCTGGCGCTCGCGGTCGATGTGCAGATCCGCGAATCGCCAGTGACCCTTGTCCGCGACGCCCCGGTCGCCGGCACGCTTGAGGATGCGCTGGATGCGGGCAACCAGCTCGCGCGGCTCGAACGGCTTGGGGAGATAGTCGTCGGCTCCCAGCTCGAGCCCGACGATACGGTCGGCGACCTCGCCACGGGCGGTGAGCATGATGATCGGAACCTCGCTGTCTCGGCGGATGACACGGCACACGTCGAACCCGTCCATGTCCGGCAGCATCAGGTCCAGGATCACCAGATCCGGGCCTCGATCGCGCAGCATCCGCAGCCCGTCCGCCGGATGGTGTGCTGCCGAGAGCTCCAGGTCGAAACGAGCGAAGTACGCCCGCAGCGGCGCGGCCAGGTCTTGATCGTCGTCGATGAGCAGGACGCGAGGCATGCGGCTATTGTGCCCGACCCGCCCCGGCCCGCGAAGGCCATCGGGCCGGGGCAGCGGGCGTCAGGCTAGTGTGCCCAGTGCCGGGGGATCCAGCGTTGCTGCATCCGCTCGGAGATGAGCTCGACCAGTCGGGTCCGCTGCTCGGGCTGCAGGCTGTCGCTGAAGTCGGCGAAGGCATCGACGATCTCGCGCTTGTGCTCGCCTAGCGCCTGACGCCGTTCCTCGAACAAGGCCATGACCTGCTCGCGATCAAGCGTCGGCGCCGCCATTAGGCGCTCGACCTCGTCGCCAATCCCGGCTCGGCGTTCCACCCAGTCTCCGCGCAGCCGGCGCAACGCCTCGGCAAAGTCGTCGAGCTGCCGTGACTGCGCCTCGTCGAGATCGAGCTGGCGCGCCACGCGGGCCTTGACCTGACCGAAGTGGCCCCCGCCGGTGCAATAGCCGCTGTGCCTGGCCCAGGCGAACCCGGCGGCCGCGATCAGGCCGAGGACGGCGAGCGTGATGAGGGAGATCTTCAACATGGTGCTTTCCTCCGTTTCGTGTTGGGCACGGAACGAAGTCTGGATCGGGAACGCCGTCACCGGGTTTCGTCGTCGTAAGGGTCTGTAACGAAATGTAACCTTCAGGAGCCACACCAGACCGGAGAGGGTTCGGCCTTGTTCCCACTCCGACCGGATCGGGCCCCAGGGCGCAACCCGCGGTGCCTGTCCCATTCCCGATAATGCGGCGCGGGTGCTCCACGACCTCTCGCCCCCTGGCCGCGACATGAAAGAGGCCGGTGCCTCGTGGCAACCGGCCTCGTGTCTTGCGCATTCGCGGGCGATGGGGCAGACACGGTCACACGGCTTGATCGCCATTGCCGCGGAGGGCGAAGTAGAGCCCCATCAGCAGCAGCACGACCTGGAACTCCATACCGCCCATGGGATGGCTCTCGGTGGCGACGAAGCTCCACTGGCCCCAGTGGACCATGGCAATCGCCCCGACCATGACCGGGATCACGGCGAGGCCGCCGAGCCGGGTCATCCAATCCTTGCGCAGAGCCCCTCCGGCGAGGACGGCGAGACCGCCTCCTACTTCCGCGAAGGCCACCAGAAGCGCGACCGTCAGAGGCAGCTGCATCATCTCGGCGAACTGCGCTGGACCCGCGAGCTTGCCGACGCCGTGGAACAGGAAGACGCTCGCCAGACCGACACGCAACAGCCAGTGGGCGTGCGGGACGAAGGCGGCAGAGATGGATCGAGAGGGATGCGCGGCCGTGGCCGTGACCTGGCTGTTCATTGTCGGCTCCAATTAGTGTCTCGCTGTTGAAGTTCGGTTCGATTTCACGAGACCGTCCTGTCTCATCAGATGTTTCAGCGAGGCATGCTGCCAGACGGAACACCGCGGAGCTGAGGGGATCGTAAAGAGCACCTCATCAATGGAAATCCCTCGAGGGAATTACCAGATGGCCGAGCAGCGGGGTCAAATCCCCGAGCTGGCTGGCGAGGAGATGCGCCACCTCACCCTGCCGCTCCAGCACCCCGTATACCGCCAGCAGGCGTGAGCCCAGCAGCTCGCGCCGCTGCCGCTCGCCGAGGTCTCGCCATACCACGACATTGATCGAGCCGGTCTCGTCCTCCAGGGTGAGGAAAGTCGCGCCGCTGGCGGTGCTGGGGTGCTGACGGCAGATCACCAACCCGGCCGTGCGCGCGCTGCATCCGTGGGGCAAACGGCGTAATCGCTCGGCCGTGACCAGCCGCCGGCTTTGAAGACGGTGCCTGAGGAGGGCCAGCGGATGGCGGCCCAGGGTGAGGCCCAGGCTGGCATAGTCCGCCACCAGGTCCTGGCCTTCGCTGGGTGCGATCAGATGCGGCGGCGCCTTCTCGACCGGGGCGGTGGTCAGCGGGGTGCCCCGCTCGATGCCTGCCACGTCCCAGTAGGCCTGTCGGCGATGTCCGGCCAGCGCGGACAGCGCCCCGGCCGCGGCCAGGCACTTGAGATCGCGTTTGGCCAGCCCGCCGCGCAGGGCCAGGTCGTTGACGTCGCTGAAAGGCTTTTGCGCACGCGCCGCGACGAGGCGCGCCGCGCCCTCCGCGGAGAACCCATGCACCCGATTCAAGCCGATACGCAGCGGGGGCTGACGGGTCGATCCAGCTTCGCCCCCGCCCCGTAACGGGGCGGCTGATGGCGCAAGCTCCAGCGTGCAATCCCAAGCGCTCGCCGTCACGTCCACCGGACGTACCTCCACGCCGTGGCGGCGTGCATCCTGCACGATCTGGGCGGGGGCGTAGAAGCCCATCGGCTGGCTGTTGAGGAGCGCGCAGGCGAACGCCGCCGGCTCGTGGAGTTTCAGCCAGGCGGACACATAGACCAGCAGCGCGAAACTCGCGGCGTGGGATTCGGGAAAACCGTATTCGCCGAAGCCCTGGATCTGGCGAAAGATCTGCCGGGCGAAGTCTTCGCGATAGCCGCGCGCGCGCATACCTTCGATCAGGCGACGCTCGAATTGCTCCAGTCCACCCTTGCGCCGCCACGCCGCCATGGAGCGCCGCACCTGATCGGCCTCGCCCGGGGTGAAGCCGGCCGCCACCACGGCGAGCCGCATCACCTGCTCCTGGAAAATCGGCACCCCCAGGGTGCGTTCCAGCACATCCTTTACCGCCTCGCTCGGATAGCTCACCGGCTCCAGGCCCTGGCGCCGGCGCAGATAGGGATGCACCATGCCTCCCTGGATCGGGCCGGGGCGCACGATGGCGACCTCGATCACCAGGTCGTAGAAACAGCGCGGCCGCATGCGCGGCAGCATGGCCATCTGCGCGCGCGACTCGATCTGGAACACGCCCACCGTGTCGGCCCGGCCGATCATGTCGTACACCGCCGGGTCCTCGGACGGGATGTCCGCGATCGCCATCGGCCGGCCGCGCACCGCGGCTACCCCTTCCAGGGCGCGGCGAATGGCGGAGAGCATCCCCAGGGCCAGCACATCCACTTTCAGCAAGCCCACGGCATCGAGATCGTCCTTGTCCCACTGGATCAGGGTACGCTCGGCCATTGCCGCGTTCTCGATCGGCACCATCTGCGAAAGCCGACCGCGCGCGATCACGAAGCCGCCCACATGCTGGGACAGATGGCGCGGAAAGCCCACCAGATCACCGACCAACCGTATCAGCAGGGCCACCTTGCCATTGGCGGGATCGAAGCCGGCTTCCGCCAGCCGCTGCGGCAGCACCCGGTGGCCGTCCCACCAGGCCATGGATTTCGCCAGCCGGTCGACCTGCTCCAGGTCGAAGCCCAGGGCCTTGCCGACGTCGCGCACCGCGCTCCTGGGCCGGTAGCTGATGACGGTAGCGGCCAGCGCCGCGCGCTCGCGACCGTATTTCGCATAGAGGTACTGGATCACCTCCTCGCGGCGCTCATGCTCGAAATCCACGTCGATGTCCGGCGGCTCGTTGCGCTCGCGCGAGATGAAGCGCTCGAACAGCATGGCCGTGCACGCCGGGTTCACCTCGGTGATGAAGAGCGCATAGCACACCGCTGAATTGGCCGCCGAGCCGCGCCCCTGGCACAGGATGCCGCGGTCGCGTGCGAAGCGCACGATGTCGTGTACAGTGAGGAAATACTGCTCGTACCCAAGCTCCCCGATCAGCGCCAGCTCGTGCTCCACCAGGGTGCGCACCTTGCCCGGCACGCCGTCGGGGAAGCGCTGCGCCAACCCCTCTTCGGTCAGGCGGCGCAGGTAGGAGATGGGCGTCTCCCCTGCCGGCGTCAGCTCCTCGGGATATTCGTAGCGCAGCTCGTCGAGGGAGAAGTGGCAGCGCGCCGCGATGGCCAGAGACTGTTCCAGCAGTTGCGCGGGATAGATGCGCGCCAGATCGGCCTGCTCGCGCAAATGACGCTCGCCGTTGGGATACAACTCGGCGCCGGCGCCAAACACCGGCACACCGAGACGGATGGCGGTGACGGCGTCCTGCAGCGGGCGCCGCTCCGCGGTGTGCATGTGTACGTCGCCCGCCGCCACCAGCTTCAGTCCGGCTGCCTCGCCCAGCAGGCTCAGGCGCGCCAGTCGGCCGGCATCATCGGGACCACGGAACAATTCCACCGCCAGCCATGAGCGCCCCGGAAAACCCGCCGCGAGCGCCCGCGCCTGTTCCGGGGAAGGCCGGGGATCGGGCAGCAGCAGCGCGAGGCAGCCGGGCAACCCTGTGCAGATATCCGCAAACGCAAGCCGGTAACGGCCCTTGACGGCATGACGCCGTCCCTGAGTAATCAGTGAGGACAAACGGCCGTATCCGGACCGTTCGGTCGCCAGCAGCACCACCCGTGGACCCTCGGTACAGCGGATCTCGCTGCCCACGAGGAGCTTGAGTCCGCACCCCTTGGCCGCCGTGTGGGCGCGCACGATGCCGGCCAGGGAACATTCGTCGGTCAGCGCCAGGGCCGCATAACCCAGCTCGTGCGCGCGCGCCACCAGCTCCTCCGGATGCGAGGCGCCGCGCAGAAAGGTGAAGTTGGACAGGCAGTGCAGCTCGGCGTAGGCGGTCATGCCCGTCCTCACGCAAACAGCCCATGCACGAACCACTCGCCGCTGACACGCTCGCGATACACCCACAGCTGAGCGCCGTTTCGATCCTGCGCCACGTAATAGTCGCGCGTCACCTCCATGCCGTCCCACCAGCCGCTCTCGATGCGTTCCGGTCCCGCCTTGAGCACCAGATGGCCGTCGCGGCAAGGCGCAGGCCGAGGCAGCAGCCACAAGGGGCGCGCAACCTTGCCCGGCACTGCCGCCTCATGCCCCGCCGCGCAGGGCTGCCAGGCACGTTCCGGCCGATGGTCGGCGGTCGGCGCGATGCCATGTACCGCCTCCTTGCCGAGGCGGATGCGCAGGCGCTCCAAGAGCAGATTGCCATCCACCTCCCGCTCCTGTGCCTGGAACAGGTCGGCGGTCACGGCCACAAGCGGCAGGATGCGGCTGGCATGCAACACGATGGCATTCACCGGGGCAGGCAGGCGGGCGCGGGCCAGGGTTTCGCGGAGCAGGAGCAGCATCCGCGCCGCGTCGCCCGTCGGCTGCACGAATCCCAGCCGCAGCACGGTATCCGGCGCCTCTTGGTGGCAACAGGCGAGCTCGAGTTCCTGCACGCCGGCCTGACGCAGTCCGAGCCAGCCCTCCAGCTCCGGCAGCAGGCGGCGCGCGGCGAACAGCAGGGCTTCTGCTTCATACACCGGTGCCGGCAACGCCAGGCGGCGCGCGAAAGTGGGCGGGTGCACGAAAAACGCGCGCGCCTCGGGCAGCCTGCCCAGCACGCGGTCCAGCTCGTCCAGCAACCTGCAACCGAAACGGCGTGCCAGGCCGGCGCGCGGCAGGCGCAGGCAATCCCCCAGGGTATGCGCCCCGATTTTTCCCAATCCTTCAAGGATGTCGGCAGGCTGATCGAGCAGCGTCAGCGGCAGCGCGACAATGGTCTGTTCGAGCGCCGCCAGTTCGCGCACGATGGCCTGGGCGCCGGCACGTGCTAGCAGCCAGGCGCCGAGCGCCGTCGGCGCACAGGCGTGGGTGAACGCGTAGCCCAGCTCCTCCAAATCGGACAGCACCCGGCCAAGCAGGCGGTCGAGACCGCGATGCAGTTGAAGGCAGCTCCCAATCTCCAGCAGCAGCCCGGTTGGGGGCTGGAGGCTCACGGCCGGGGTGAAGCGGCCGGCCCAAGCAGCCAGGCCGGCCAGGGACTCGCGTTCCGCCGCCAGGTCGCGCGCATGCACGACAAGCCCGCTCACCAGCGCCTGAGCGGCGGGAACCGCCATGCCGGACCGCACCCCGCGGGCAGCGGCTTCCGCATTGCAGGCCACGACCCGCAAGCGCCCGCCTTGCTTCTCGGTAACCGCCAGCGGCGCAGGCTCAGCGCTGCCGCGGGAAAAGATGGCTACCGGAAGCGCTGGAAAATGAAGGCCAAGCCACAACATGAACAGTCTCCACGACGGCCGGGGCTGCGCCGCTCAGCCTGCCCGGGGGGCGCGGGCCGTTTCCCCGGGATATGCGGGAGGTGGAACTGACGGAGTTGCGGGATGCGCGCTTGCGATCCGTGGCAAATCGACCCGCACCGGCTTGGTCACCGGCCCGCCGCGGCGTTTGAGAACGTACACCGCAAGACCGCTCGCCGCAGGCGCCAGGTGCAGCCTCAGCGCGGCGGGGGAGCACTCCCGCGCGGCGCAGCCGGGGCGGAACAGGACACCCCAGGCCCGTCCGGTTTCCGCCGCCAGTTGCAGGCGGCGCATGCGCCGTTCGTCGGGCGCTCTCAGCCACGCCAAGACGGTGCCGCAGGCCCCCGAACGCAGCGCCTGCTCCGCCGCCCACCAGGCATCGTCAGCCGCTTGCGTCCGGGCCACCAACAGCCGCTCCAAAGCCAGCCCAGCAGCGGCCAGCGCGGGCGCATAGGGCACATGGGGCGGCGCCACCCAGGCCAGCCATCCATCTTCCCGTGAAAGGCGGGCCAACGCCGGCATCAGCAGGCGCAGTTCGCCGATCCCCTCTCGCTCGGTGAGGATCTCGGTCAGGGCGCCGCGCGGCCAGCCACCACCCGGCAACAGCTCATCCAGTTCGGAAAAACCGGTCGGCAGGGTCTCCCCTGCCGTCTGCGCGCGCTGATCGCCCCGCCAGATGCCGGGGTGGCGCAATAACCTATCCAGGGGCCTGCTCATCACCGGTAGGAACGCATCTGTCCTACCAGCACACCCTGAATCTGCACCTCGCCGGGATCGAGCTCCAGCACCTCCATAGCGCTGTTCTCCGGGTAGAGCATCGTGCGCCCTGGTTGCTGCAGGATTCGTTTCAGCGTGACCTCCTCTCCCCGCACCAGGGCGACGACGATCTCGCCATTGCGGGCGGTCTCGCGCTGCTCGATGACCACATAGTCACCGTCCAGGATCCCGGCCTCGCGCATCGAGTCGCCCCGAACCTTGAGCACATAGCACGGCTTATCCGTACGCAGCTGTGGCGGAACTTGAAGAAATTCCGGCTGCGGCACGGCCTCGATCGGCCGACCGGCGGCGATGATCCCGAGGAGGGGGATACCTTCATCGCCGGCCTCGTTTGGAATCAGCCGTATGCCCCGGTGCTGTCCGTCCATCGGTTCCACGAAACCCGCCGCCACCAGGGCTCGCACGTGCTTGTGCAGCGAGCCGCGGGAGTGCAGCCCGAGCATCGCGCAGAGCTCATCCAGGGTCGGCGGATGCTCGAAATGCCTCGCGTTGTCGCGCAGGAAATCCAGGATCTCTCGTTGACGTCGAGTCAGTCGCATAGTCGTAATGTTCTCCATTGGTTCTCTTATTATATGCCGTCTCATGGAAAACGGATAGAGAACGAGAACAATCTTCCAGGCATCAGCCAACGGAGCCTCACCATACGGAAGGTCTGTCTAGTCTCTTGGCGAAATACCGGCACAAAACCTGGAACCCGGCGCCGGAACCCCTGCAGTTCGCCGGGACCGACGGGATTCGGCTACAGCCGGCGAATCCGCCCGGCGGCAGCCAGATGAATCCCGATGCGTATGGGGGGAGAGGACCTGATCGGTATCCTGGAGCCCCGGACTCGCCTCCCTGGGAACGGGCGTTTGCAATCACGCTATCGGGGTGCGAACTCGGTTGCAGAGGTGCCGGTAACGTTTTCTTAATTCGCGCACCATTGGTCAATCCTCGGACACCCAATTGATCGCGGCCCGGACAAGCTCACCATGATTTCTGCTGGACGGATATGACAACTGCAACCTGTGCACACAAACCAATTGACCGAGGAATTCAACCGTGCTAGCCGAGAGGAATAGATCAGTATTCGGCCATATTCCGTATCTTCATGATTTCCCGATCAAAAAAAGATGGCCAAAATGTGACCAATCCAACAAATCGTTAACAGTTCTTAATGTCTGCCGGATTCCGAAGCATATAATTCACAGAGTTATCCACAGAAAATGTGGATAAGAAAACATTTTTCATCATGAACTTAACCTTGTCGTCACGTTTCGAGAATTAACTTCAATAATGAACCGTAATCAACGTGTTCGCGCCATTGGGGCAGGCCTCGCTGGCCGAGATGGTCAGCCTGAACAACGAACACGAGAAGCGGAAAACTGTGACCCGCATCACAGTTCGTACGTCGGGCAGACTCTGGCTTCTGACCAGGGGGTCACTTCACAACAACTGCCTCAGGAGGATTTCGATGGACAAAGGTCACTTTCCGCGTAGCACCGCCATGCCAGCGCCGGATTCGCGCTCCTTCTCGGGAAAGATCCTGGCCCTCTGGCCGCCGAAGAGCGAGAGAGATGAACTGCTGCTGGAGATCTACGAACAGCTACAGGAGAAACATGCGGGCACCAACCCGGTCCGCAAAGGTGAAGGCCGGTCCGGCGCACCGGATGGCGATGGAGCTTCTCGATAGGTCCTGACCGGAAGCGGACCCCTGACCGTGAAGGTGGCGCCCGGTGATGCTAGACCCGGCGTGCTTGTTCTCGGTCTTCTTCTGGACCGGTCGACCCGCTCATGGCACAAGCCCCGCCTTGCGAGCGGGGTAGCCTGGGAAAGGTCGGAAGACCGTTCGGGGCGGGCGCATTCCCGCCCCCGGTCTTCACGCAACCCCTCAGAACAGCAGGTCAGGGTTTCCGCGGAGGTTCATGTAGATGTCGGGGCGCTCGCCGCTGTCGGTCGGGCTGCTCTGGTTGGACTTGAACAGATCGGGGTTACCGTCGGCCCAGCCGCGATAACGGTCGACGCTGTCGCCGACGCTGGGTTGCACGCCGACGAAGTCTTCGGCGCTTACGCGTTGCGTGGACAGATCGGAGTTGCCGTTGGCCAGGCCGTGGTAGATCTCGGTCGCGCTGACATTGGCGGCGAACAGGGTGGCGGCGATCGTGGTGATGGCGGTCTTCATGGTCATGTCTCCTAGGGGTTGAATTTCGAGCCAGGCCGTTTCCGGCGCTCGCTGACCCTATCGCAGAGCCCGTGCCAACCTCCGGAGAAGAGCCGCATTAATGTTTTGAAACAGATAGATACGACTTTCTGTCTCCAGCCAGTGCTGGGCGGTTGGAGACCGGATCGATCGACGCTTCGTTGAAATGGGGTAACAGCGGCTTCGACGTTTCGTTCAACGAGGGCCGATAGGCAGGGCCCGTGCACGGCTGCCGGGGACGGGCACCCAGGCTCCTGCTCACTCGGCGCGGCGCGCCTCATCGGAGGGGAGGCTCAGGGGCTCGCTTCGCCGCTACGATTGACGCGGTCGAGCGAGATCGAGCGGCTTGAGTATCATTTCCGAGCACGAGACGACCAGAGGTTCCGAGCGATGCCGGGAGGTACCGGACCCATCGACCAAAGAACCGCCAACGCCTGCCGGATCGGGCATGGCCGCAACCCCCTGCTGGCGGAAGCGGGCGAGCCGGAGATTTTTTACCGACTCGCGTTCGGACGGGCGTGCTATTCCTATCGGCACGAAAGCCTCTATTTCGTCGAGTCCCGCTACGCCCCGGTCGCTGACATCCTGCGCTCGGTCATGCAAGGCCTCGGCGAAACCCCGACTATTGGGCAGTTCCATCCGGACGTGCACCGCCTGTTTAGGGCTGCTCGCCGGGTAGGCATCGCCACTCGACACGCGGACACCGTAGCCACCGCCCTGCGGTTGGCCGGGATCGAGGTCATCCTTCTTCGTTGAGCGACAACGGTGGAGGGTGCATCACCTGCCGCAGCGGGCGATCAGGGCGTCCACGCCGGGGTAATCCGGCGGTCGGATCTGATACTTTCTGCCGGCGCTTCCCCAGGACTCGCCTCGCTCCAAGGCATCCCGAAGGCCTGCCGGGTCGTCGAAGGCGATGCCGCCGACTCCCTGCACGCCCCGGGCGAACAGGGCGTCCGGCAGACCGCTTCCGGTCGGTCCGATCAACTCGAACCCCGAATCCCGGCAAGCATCCAAGAGTTCGTCGAGCGTGTCGTTGATCAGCACGGAAGCGGTGCACAGGACCTGCACGCATGGCGCCAGGTCCGCCGCCCTGGTGGTCAAACGCACGCCGGGCCGCTCCGGTACCCGCGCCGGCTGCCGCTCGAGGACCAGCACTTCCCTGCCCGCATCGACCAGGCGTTCGATCACGGGACCAAAGTAGCCGACAACGCCGACCAGCGCTGCCGACGAAGTCGCCGAAACCTCTTTGCGCGCACCGCGATCCGGCGGCTCGAAGCCGGTGCGGCGCATGAGGCTGCGGCTCAGCGCGTTGAATGCCCCGATAGCCAGCGCGCGCTCGGCGAGATCCCCGCCCTCCAGTCCGCGGGCGAGATCGATAGGATCTCCCCGCACCTCACCTGGCCGCGGATACCGCCACCACAGGGTCCTGAGGATTGGGTCCAGGCTCACGTAAAAGGGACCGACACTGTGGTCGGAGAGGAAAACGAACCCGAACTCGTCGCGATACGTCCCGTCCTCGACCAAGGGAGGCAGGTGTAGCCCGGTGATCTCCGCCGGCGGCAACGCGGCAGCGATGGCCTCGACCAGACGCAGATAGTCCCCATCGATGCTCATTGCTTTCCCCAAGAAGGAAACGACGCGCGGTGACAGCTGTGCCGTGTCACCGAACAAGGTAGCCAACCAGAGGCCGATTCGCCAGATTTGGCGGCGCGCGGGGTGAATCGAGGCTCGGAATATCAAGCCGTCAAGGTCGATGCAGTCATGATCTCGTCCATGATGCACCGACGTCTTGCGGTTGGGGTGGCGCGCAAAACGCGGCCGGGCTTTCACTGAATCCCTGCCCCCTTCCCGCATGCAGCGCCAACCGCTTTGCAAGGCGCTTGGCCCGGACCTCCCACTCCCCTATCCTTGCCGATCTCATGAACCAGGAGAAAAGACGCGCCATCTTCGAGCGGCTGCGGGCGGCAAACCCGACCCCGACCACGGAGCTCGACTACGGCAGCCCCTTCGAGCTCCTGTTGGCGGTCATCCTTTCCGCACAGTCCACCGACAAGGGCGTGAACAAGGCCACTGCCCGACTGTTCCCGGCGGCCAACACCCCCGCGTCCATCCTCGAACTCGGGGAGGACGGGCTGAAGCAGTACATCCGCACCATCGGTCTCTTCAACAGCAAAGCGAAGAACATCATCGCGGCCTGCCGCATCCTCGTGGATGAGCACGGCGGCGAGGTACCCGCCGACCGCAAGTCCCTAGAGGCCCTGCCGGGCGTGGGCCGCAAGACCGCGAACGTGGTGCTCAACACCGCCTTCGGCCAGCCCACCATGGCGGTGGACACCCACATCTTCCGGGTCGCCAACCGCACCCGCATCGCCCCCGGCAAGACCCCGCTGGAGGTGGAGAGGAATCTGCTACGCCGCGTGCCAAGGCAGTTTCTCCAGGACGCACACCACTGGCTGATCCTGCACGGGCGATACGTCTGCACCGCCCGCCGCCCGCGCTGCCACCAGTGCATCATCCGTGACCTGTGCGAATACCAGGGCAAGCCGCCTGAGGCGGCACGGGCCGGAGCCTGAGGGGATCCGCAGACTGGCCGCCGGCGACAAGAGGCTTTTCCCGGCGGCAGTCCGCCCCCACTTCCCGGTCTGGAACAAGGCAGCGAATCCCGGATCATGTTCAGCCAAGACCGCGACAGCATGCGCCTAGTTATCCTCGACACCTGGCGCAAGGCGCGAGAGGGCAAACCCCTGGAACCCCTCGAGCGGCAAATCGTCCAGGTGGTGGAGGGCCACCCGGAATACCACCGACTGCTGGAGAACCCGCAGGCCGCCGTGTCGCGCGAATTCTCCCCTGAGGACGGACAGACCAACCCGTTTCTGCACCTCGGGCTGCACCTGGCCGTTCTCGAGCAGGTGGCTTCGGACCGACCGCCGGGCATCCGCGCGCTCCACCAACGCGTCGCGGCCTCGGCCGACACCGCCCACGACGCCGAGCACCAGATCATGGAGTGCCTGGCGCAGGGCCTTTGGGACGCGCAGCGTCAGGGACGCCCGCCGGACGAGCGGGACTATCTTGCCTGTATCGAACGCCTCGCCCCGGCAAGCGGAAAAGGCCTGCGGAGACGATGATCATTGGCCATCCCAGCCAAGATCGGCACGCCGCGTCCCTGGGCCGCGTCAAGCCCCGAATTGGTTCGCGCCCACGTATCATCGATCACTAGTTTCATTACCTCACGCGATAGCGGGCCATTGGAGAAAGAAAATTGCACCGAGCTGGGTCTAACAGGGCGCGACGGCCGGGATGGGAGGGAACTTGCGGTTTGCATCCTCCTCCTCTTGTGCTATCAATGCAAAGCCCTAGCGCGATCCTGGGTATTTCGGGGTAATGCCATCCCGGGAAACCCGCTGACCGAAAAATCTTAATCACCAACGTCAGGAGACGACCATGACCAAGAAGACCCATCTGAAGCCCGTTGCAGCCGTCGTGGGGGCTGCCCTCGTCGGCAGCCTGTCAGCGATCGGCGCCGCCAACGCCGCGGAGAACCCCTTCGGCGCAACCCAGCTCGAAAGCGGCTACATGCAGCTCGCCAGCAGCCACGAGGGTGGCGAGAAGATGAAGGAAGGCCAGTGTGGCGAAGGCAAGTGTGGCGGCGACATGAAGGAGAAGGAAGGCAGCTGCGGTGGCGACAAGAAGGACAAGGAAGGCAGCTGCGGCGGCGACATGAAGGGCACGGAAGGCAAGTGCGGCGAGGGCAAGTGCGGCGGCGACAAGAAGGGCTGATCCGGACACTCCCGCCAAGCCATGAGCATGAGCGTTTATCCCGTTCATGGCTCCGGCCTCGGCCTGCGGCGCTCGTTTCTCGGCGCCGCGGCCGAGCAGCCCCCGCCCCAGGTGGACTTCTGGGAGGTCGCCCCGGAGAACTGGATCGGAGTCGGCGGACGCAGCGGGCGTCAACTGCGCTCCATGACGGAGCGGTTCCCTTTCGTCTGCCACGGGCTGTCCCTGTCCATCGGCTCGCCGGCGCCGCTCGATGTCGGCTTCGTCAGGCGCGTCAAGGCATTCCTCGACGAGCACGATATCCGCGCCTACACCGAGCATCTCAGCTACTGCTCGGACGACGGCCATCTCTACGACCTGATGCCGATCCCCTTCACCGAGGAGGCGGTGCGGCACGTGGCCGAGCGCGTGCGGCAGGTGCAGGACATCCTGGAGCGCCCCATCGCGCTGGAAAACGTCTCCTACTACGCCGCGCCCGGCGCGGAACTGGACGAGATCGACTTCGTCAACGCGGTTCTCGATACAGCGAATTGCGGCCTGCACCTGGACATCAACAACATCTACGTCAACAGCATCAACCACGGCTACGACCCGCTCGACTTCCTCTTGCGCCTGCCGGGAGAGCGCATCGTCTACGCGCACATCGCCGGGCACTACGTGGAAGCGGAGGACCTGCGCGTGGACACCCACGGCGCGGACGTGATCGACCCAGTCTGGGACTTGCTGGACGAGGCCTACGACCGCTTCGGGGTCTTCCCCACCCTGCTCGAGCGCGACTTCAACATCCCGCCCCTCGGTGAGCTGGTGTCCGAGGTCGCCGCCATCGCGGACCTGCAGAGCCGGCACCGCGAGGCGGAGGGCACCCGCAGCGCCCATGGCTGAAGGCTCCGAGCTCTTCCGCCGCCAGTACGCGTTCGCGGCCCACATCCGCGATCCGGTCAACCAGCCCCGTCCCGACGACGTGGAAGACCGGCGCATGGCGATCTACCGCGACCTCTTCTACAACAACGTGGAATCCCTGCTCGCCAGCAACTTCCCAGTTGTGCGCCGGCTGCTGTCCGATGACCACTGGCGCGGCATGGTGCGCGACTTCCTCGTCAAGCACCGCTGCGAGACCCCCCTGTTTCTCGAGCTCGCCCAGGAGTTTCTCGACTATCTGCAGAACGAGCGAGGCGGCGAGCCAGACGATCCGCCCTTCCTGCTGGAGCTCGCCCACTACGAGTGGGTGGAGCTCGCGCTCGCCATCAGCGACGAGGACGCCGACCTCGCGGCAATCGACCCCAATGGGGACCTGATGGCCGGCCGCCCCCTCGTCTCCCCCCTCGCCTGGCACCTGAGCTACCGCTACCCGGTGCACCGGATCGCTGAGGGATACCGTCCCATCTCGCCCCCCGACGAAATTACCCGCCTGGTTGTCTACCGCGACCGCGCTGACGAGATCGGGTTTCTCGAGATCAACGCGGTCACCCAGCGCCTCCTGCAGCTGCTGCAAGAAAACCCCGAATGGACCGGTCATGAGACGGTGAAACGGATCGCCGAGGAGCTGCAGCATCCCCAGCCGCAGATCGTCATGGACGCCGGCCGGGAACTGCTCTACGACCTGCGAAAACGCGACATCGTCCTCGGCACCCGCCGCGCCGCGTCGTCCTGATCGACCCGCGCCGGACGAACCCCGAATCACGGGGCAGCGCCCAGCTCGCCGACAGGCACGAGCCTTCTGGAGAGACACATGATTCGGCTGCTGAACAAGCTGCAAGACATCCTCGACGCCTTCCGCGCCCTGGATTTCCTCGGGCCCTTGGCCTTGCGGCTCTATCTCGCACCCGTGTTCTGGGTGGCCGGCACCAACAAGCTCGCGCACTTCGACAGCACCGCCAAGTGGTTCGGCAACCCGGACTGGGGCCTCGGCCTCCCGGCACCCCAGCTAATGGCGGGACTCGCCGCCGGCACCGAGGTGCTGGGGGCCGTGCTGCTGGCCATCGGGCTTGCGGTCCGCTGGATCTCGATACCCCTGATGGCGACCATGATCGTCGCCGCCGTCGGCGTGCATTGGGAGAACGGCTGGCAGGCCGTCGCCGACATGCAGTCCCCTTTCCCTCCCGCGGACATCGGTCTCGCCGTGGAGAGACTCGAGAGTGCCCGCGCCATCCTCCAAGAGCACGGCGACTACGAGTGGCTGACCGGCAGCGGCAGCTTCGTGATCTCCAGCAACGGCATCGAGTGGGCGGCCACCTACTTCGTCATGCTGCTGGTGCTTTTCTTCGTCGGCGCCGGCAGGTACGCGAGCCTCGACCACTGGGTCGCGCGCCGATTCCGCGTCTTCGCATAACCCGCTTACGGATCACGGGCCCCGGCCGCCCGACTGCTCCCCTGGGATTCGTTTCCCCCGCGCATTAAACGCCGCGCCGTCTCGGGTAACGGACCGACGCGGCCGCTTCACCGCCTGTTCACGGGGCTGTTACACTCAAATCAGGGGAACGCGGCTCGGCTGCGCGCCGACGGCGCACCGAGCGTGGTCGCGGCACCCCGGCACCGACAACCTCGCTGCCACTCGCGGTCGGCGGGTGGCGCAACCGCAGAAGGACAAGAATATGACAACCTGGGTCTTAGTCGCCGACAATGCCCGCGCTAGGTTTTTCGCCGCCGAGAAGGCCGCGAGCCCTCTCAGCGAGCTGCGCGACCTCGCCTACCCCGAGGCGCGCCTGCACGAGGGCGACCTGGTGACCGACAAGGGCGGACGCGACCGCAACTCGAGCACCGGCGGGGCCCACGGACTCGGGACCGAATCCGCTCACAAGCACGACGGGGCGGACCGCTTCGCCCAGCAGGTTTGCGACGAGCTGGAGAGCGCGCGCACCGGCGGACAGTTCGAGAAGCTCTACGTGGTCGCCGCGCCGACCTTCCTCGGACTGCTTCGCAAGCACCAGTCCGCCGCGCTACGACAGCTGGTCGCCGGGGAGGTGGACAAGAACCTCTCGACCAAGGACCCCGCCACCATCAGAAAACAGCTACCGGATTTCCTCTGAGCCCCACGGCCGGGGACTATCGCCGGCCTTTCGCTAGAAGCCCGCTTCCCGGTTCCGGGGGGCGGGTCACGCGAGCAGGTCCACGCGCTCATCGGCGGGAACGCGAGCCGTGTTGAATACACCAGCCCCACCGCGGCCGATCATCCGCTCCCGGCCGCAAAGGAACCAATCCGATGGAACCCTGCACCCCGGTCCGCCCCACCGAGCTCTACCATGCCTGTGATCTGTCGCCGATGGCGTTCGAGACCACGGCCACCCTGGAGCCCCTAAACGCCAGCATCGGGCAGGAGCGGGCCGTCGAGGCGATCGATTTCGGCGTTGCCATGCCCCACGAAGGCTACAACCTCTATCTCATGGGCTCTGCCGGCCTCGGCAAACACCGGCTGATCGAAGGAATTCTCGATGAGCGCCGCCACGGCGCATCCGCGCCCGACGACTGGTGCTATGTCGCCGACTTCGACGACCCGCACCGGCCCGCCGCCCTGCGCCTGCCGCCGGGGCGGGGATCGCGGCTGCGCCGGGACATGCGGCAACTGGTGGAGGACCTGCTCAACGCCATCCCCGCCGCCTTCCAGAGCGAGGAATACAACCGCCGGGCGGAGGCGGTGCAGAAGGAATTCAAGGAGCGCGAGGACGAGGCCGCCGCGACAATCGGCCGCAAGGCCAAGGAGCGCGGCATCGCCCTCATCCACACCCCCACGGGCTACACCCTGGCCCCGGTCAAGGACGGCCATATTCTCACTCCTGAGGAATTCGGCCAGCTCCCGGAAGGAGAGAAGGAGCACCTCGGAAGGCTCATCGACGAGCTGCGGGAGGACCTCCAGAAGACACTCAGTCAGGTCCCCCTCTGGCAGCGCGAGTTGCATCGCCGCTTTAAGGAGCTGAACCGGGAGATCACCGAGAGCACGGTAAGGACGCTGATACAGGAGCTGGAGACGGACTACTCAGACCTGCCTCCAGTGCTGGACTACCTGGCAGCGGTGCGCCGCGACGTGATCGACAACGGAGAGCTCTTTCGCCAGGGCGACGGCGAGGAAGGCAAGGCCCCGAATCCCGACGCACCGCCCTTCACCCGCTACCAGGTCAACCTGCTGGTGGACAACGCCGACCTGGACGGGGCGCCGGTGGTCTACGAGGACAACCCGACATACGTCAATCTGGTGGGGCGCATCGAGCACATCGCCCGCATGGGCACCCTGGTGACCGACTTCACCCTCATCAAGTCGGGGGCGCTGCATCGGGCCAACGGCGGCTTCCTGGTCCTCGACGCGTTGCGCCTGCTCACCAACCCCTTCGCCTGGGATGCCCTGAAGCGGGTGCTGCGCTCGCGCGAGGTCCGCATCGAGTCCCTTGAACGTCTGTTGAGCCTCGCCAGCACCACCTCCCTGGAGCCCGAGCCCATTCCGATCAGGCTCAAGGTGGTGCTGGTGGGAGAGCGTACGCTCTATTACCTGCTCAAGGCCTACGATCCGGACTTCGGCCAGCTGTTCAAGGTGGCCGCCGACCTCTCCGAGGACATGCCCCGCGCCCCCCAGCAGGATCACCTGTACGCCCGCCTGGTCGCCTCGTTGCAGCAGAAAAAGCGGCTGCTGCCCCTGACCAGACGCGCGGTGGAGTTGGTCATCGAACAGGCCGCGCGCAGGGCCGCAGACGGCGAGCGCCTGTCCATGCATCTGGGCGGTCTTTCGGACCTGCTGCAGGAGGCGGACTACCATGCCCGCGCGGCGCGTGCCGAGGCGATCGACCGCGCACACGTGGAGTCCACCCTACGCGCCCAGCACCACCGCCTCGACCAGCTGCGCGAGCGTCTCCAGGAGCAGATCCTGCGCGGCACCCTGCTGATCGACACCAAGGGGGTGCAGCTCGGCCAGATCAACGGCCTGTCGGTGATCGATCTCGGAGACTATGCCTTCGGAACCCCTACCCGCATCAGCGCCACGGCGCGACTCGGCAACGGCGAGGTGGTGGATATCCAACGCGAGGTCGACCAGGGCGGCCCGATCCACGCCAAGGGGGTGTTGATCCTCTCCTCCTACCTTGGCCGGCGCTACGCTCGGTTCCAGCCCCTGTGTCTATCCGCGAGCCTGGTATTCGAGCAGACCTACGGCATGGTAGAGGGGGACAGCGCCTCGGTGGCGGAGCTCTGCGCCCTGCTCTCCGCCATCGGCGACGTCCCGCTGCGGCAGTCGGTCGCGGTGACCGGCTCCGTCAACCAGCACGGTGAGATCCAGGCCATCGGCGGGGTGAACGAGAAGATCGAGGGCTTTTTCGATATCTGCAACGCACGGGGCCTCACCGGCCACGAGGGGGTGATCATCCCCGCCGCCAACCGCAAGCACCTGATGCTGCGGCCCGACGTCGTATCCGCCGCCGAGCAGGGTCGTTTCCACATCTGGGCCGTGAGCCACGTCGACCAGGCGATGGAACTGCTCACCGGCCAGCACGCGGGGCTGCCGGACCAGGAGGGAATCTACCCCACCGACAGCATCAACGGTCAGGTCCAGCAGCGGTTGGCGGAGTTCTTCGCCGTGCGTCAGCACCTGATCGGCCAAGGCCATCAGATGGACGACTGACCGGGGCGAGAAAGCGTTGCAGGATCGGCTCCAGGGCCTCGCCGGGTTCGCCGACCAGGGCCAGGCCGCCAAAACCGGCGGGGACGACCAGACCCGCGAGTCCGCTGGGCGCAAACCGGAGCTGCCGTTGTGCGACCGTTCCCGGCAGAAGCGGCAGGGTCACCACGCCGTGCCTACCCGGCACCACCAGATGGATGCCCGGGCGCGGACCGATCAGACAGCGCCCGCCATAGGTCACCGGCCCGAGCCGTGAGTCCGCCTCGTTGTCCAGCCTGCGCAACAGGGCCTGCACCCGGCGCCACGGCCTGCGCGTTGGTCGCCACATGGCGATCCTGCATCTCCGTCCGACCGGTTACCCATGGGTCAAAGGACCGCCGTGAGGCACCCTTCGTGACAAGGCGTCGGCGGGATGTCGCCGATCGGGTTGTGATACGCTCACCGCTACTGGTAACGGCGATGCCGCACCGCAGCATCTCGGCGGAATCACTGGATGAAGGAACGCGCGTTCGACACCATCGTCATCGGCACCGGGCCCGCGGGCGAAGGGGCGGCGATGAAGCTCGCCAAGACCGGGCAGCAGATCGCCGTAATCGAGGCCCACGACCAGGTAGGGGGCGGCTGCACCCACTGGGGGACCATCCCCAGCAAGGCCCTGCGCCATTCCATCCAGATGCTCGCCGACTACCGCCGCAGTCCCCTGTTTCACCGCACCAAGGACCAGGTCGAGGTGGAGTTTCCGGACCTGCTCAAGGCCGCCGACTCTGTCATCGACAAGCAGGTGCGCACCCGCTACCGCTACTACCAGCGCAACCGGGTCGAGGTCCTCTTCGGGCGCGCCCGCTTCGTCGATCCCCATCACGTGGAGGTGCTGCGAGCGGACGGCGTCGCCGATCTGCTGCGGGCCGAGCACTTCGTGATCGCCACCGGCTCACGGCCCTATCACCCGCCCGACCTGGATTTCTCCCACCCCCGCATCCTCGACAGCGACTCGGTGCTCGGATTGAGCCATACCCCGCGCTCCGTCACGATCTATGGGGCGGGCGTCATCGGCTGCGAGTATGCGTCCGTGTTCACGACCATGGACGTCAAGGTCAACCTGGTGAACACACGCGACCGTCTGCTGTCCTTCCTCGACGACGAGATCACCGACGCCCTGAGCTACCATCTGCGCCAGTTGGGCGTGGTGATCCGTCACGACGAGGAGTACGAGCGGGTCGATGCGGACGGCGACGGTGTCGTGCTGCACTGCAAGTCGGGAAAGAAGTTCAAGACCGACGTGCTGCTGTGGGCCAACGGACGCAGCGGAAACACCCAGGACATGGGCCTGGAGGACATCGGCCTGAAGCCAAACCGACGGGGCCAGATTGATGTCAATGAGAGCTACCAGACCTCGTTGCCGCACATCTACGCGGTCGGGGATGTCGCCGGTCCCCCGGCGCTCGCCAGCGCTAGCTACGACCAGGGACGCTTTGTCGGCGCCCACATCGCGCACGGCGAGTGCGACTGGTCTCTGATCGAGGAGTTCCCGACCGGCATCTACACAGTGCCGGAAATCAGCTCCCTCGGCCGCACCGAGCGCGAGCTCACCGCCCGCCAGGTTCCCTACGAGATAGCCCACGCCCCGTTCAAGATCATCGCCCGCGCCCAGATCACGGGACACACCGTGGGCATGCTCAAGATCCTATTCCACCGCGAGACGCTGGAGATCCTCGGGCTGCACTGCTTCGGGGAGCAGGCCTCAGAGATCATCCACATCGGCCAGGCCATCATGTCCCAGAAGGGGGCGGCAAACACCCTGCAGTACTTCGCCGAGACCACCTTCAATTACCCCACCATGGCCGAGGCGTACCGGGTGGCGGCCCTGAACGGACTCAACAGGCTGTTCTGAGGTACGCGGGAGAAGACCGCCCGTTACCCTGTGGCCGCGCTGATTTAAGGCGCGCAGAAGACAAACGCGTCCAGCAAGACCTGGGCAGGGGCCGCCCACGATGGCGGCGGAGCCGGCCGGTGCCGCGCGCTCGGCTCCGGCTGGTTCAGGGAACCATGTAGCGCAGCTCGTTGAAATTCGCCGTGATATCGACGACGTCGCCGACCGCGACCAGCCCCTCGTAGTCCTGCCGCAGCTTCGCCGCGTGCCGCTTCGAGTATGTCTCCAGACGATCGACCGCGAGCGCCAGCTCTGGGGCCGAGGGAACGCGAGGCGGCAACATGACGATCCGGATGATGCGGACATCCTTGCCTAGGGCATAGTCCAGAAATGCGCCTCGCTCGAGCCGGCCGCGAAACTCGTAGTCGGCCAACGCGGTGATCTTGTACCTAGCCTGGTTCGGGACGCGCTCCTTGACCAGGAAGACGTCCATCTCCGCGCGCCCGCACTGCTCCATCTGCTGCCACAGACGGGCGGTGCGCGCCGGTGAGGTGATGGCGGAGAAATCGAACTTCCCATCCGCGGTCTCGAAAAAGGACGCGAGAGGACCAGGTTTCTGATTTAGGCCGACCTTCGCCGACGGGGATTCGCTCCCTTTCGCCCGGAAATAGAGCACAGGCAACGCGGTCGCGGCCTCCACGAAGAAGGACGAGTACATCCGCGAAGCAGCCGCTTGGAGGGAATGCGACCGCTCGACGCGCAACGTCGATTGCTGTTTTTCGAGAAAGATCGAGAGAGCACGGATGAATCCACGCTGCCGGTCGGGCTCCTGCAGCCGCAGCCGCACCAGCGTCTCGTCGCCTGGCTCCGTGGTGGCGACGCTGTAAGGCACCCGCTCGAAGCTCCCGCGCAGGCGAGCCAACAGCCCCGCATTCTCCGTCAGGCCTGACAAGGTGACACGCACCAGGACACCGGGCGCAACCCGCGGCGCATCGTCCGGAAGGAATATCGACATGCCGGTGAGAGAGATATCTCCGGTCAGCGCCTGGACGCTCCTGCCCTGCATCTCCACGATCACGTGAACCTGCAGCAGGTAACGCTCTTTCGACCTGGTTCTCTCGACGAAGTCGATCGGAAGCAACTCGGGTTTGCCCCCTCGCCGCTTCTCGGGCTCGTCTGCGTCTCGGTGGGGCGCCGCAGGTGTTGCCGACTCGTAGGGTCGCAGATTCCAGCCGCGAACCTCAGCTGTGAAATCCATCAGGGCACCGAGCGCGATGAGGCTGCTGCTATCGCGCAGCAACTGCTCCGCATCCTCGGGTGACACCGCCGCCAGAGGTTCGAGCTCCCGCACCAGACGATGGCTGTCGGGTCTGCGCACCCTGCGCGCCACCACCTTGAAGGCGCGGAAACCGTCCTCGTTGCGATGCTTCGCCAGACTGGCGTACCAGTCGGCATCCGTTCTGCACGACAGGTCCATGAGGGTGCGGAGCTCGCGACCGTCAGGGGAGCGCCATACCGCGAGCATCGCCGCAACCTGCCCGTCCACATTCGCCATCTTCATGAAATGGCGCAGATGCCTGCGTCCGATGGTCTCGGCCAGACGGTTTTCGCCTGTCGCGGTATTGAAGGCCGAGAGGGATTGCTCGTTCACGCCATTGTAGAAAATCGCCTTGATCCGTACCCCGCGCATGCCGTCGCGGGCGAGGAAGAAGGGAATCGACGCCGCCGAGTGCATGTAGTGGCGCTCGGCCAAGAGGGACTCGGCGGTCAGCGAGGCGTCTTCCGCATCAATCAGCAGTTTGCCTTCGCCGTTGTCCTCCTGCAGCGCGCCGAGACCGCGCAGGAAATCCGCCAGCGGGTTAGCGCTTCCCTCCTCGCAGCGAAGCGCGAAGAAGAAATCGTTGAGCTTGCGCACGATACGCACCACCCGGTACGTAACCAGCTGGTCCTTCAACTCCGGGATGTCCGGAAACTTGATCTTGACGACGTCGTCGGCCTGGTAACCACCAGGCGAGGTTGTCCGTACCCTCAGCCCCGTCTCCGAAATGTCGCGGGTACGGCCTGTCAGGAGCTGCCCTTCGCCGATGATGACGACGCGTGTCGTGTACTTGATGCGGTCGTTGCGCCGTTTCTCGAAATAGCCAAGCGAAAAGATATCGTGCAGCTGGTGCACCGCACCCTCGTCTGCACTCAGCTTGGCCCGCAAGCTCGGGGGAAGTGCGTCGGTGCCAGCGGGCAGGCGTTTCGGGTCTTGATCCGCTTTCAACTTCGCGGCGTCGAGGACAGCCTCGTAGCAGCCGACGGTGACCACGCCCCCATCCCGCCGCACACCCTCAACGAAGATCTTGCGCGACTCCCCATCCAGCCAGTAGATGCGGCGCCGATAGCGGTATCGCCGACAGGGCTCAGAGACGTACTGGCGCAAGTCCACGTCGTGCATCCATTCCTGGCGCAGGCGCAGCGCCTCGGCCCGTGCGACAAACGCCTCGTCGCGGGAGAGGCCTTCTGACAATTCGGACTCAAGCGCGGAATCAGCAGTTAGGTCAGTAGCCGCTTGATTGAGCATCTTTTTCTCCCTCGCCACTCTTATCCTCATCAGCGAAATCAGGCGCCGGGAGGGGCACAAACCCTCATTGCGGACCTTGCGTCGCCGCCTTCCCGATCCCCGTCGTTCACTCGTTTTCGGCAGACAGCGCACCGCGCCCTTCGGTACCTCTGCTCGATCGGGCGCGTGCGCACACTGCCTACGACGTGAAGGAAGCAACGCTCGTACCGGAAGCGTTCATGCAGCCCGGTCATGAGAGCGAACTGTGAGTTGGTTCTCACCGCGTAAACAGAGCCTGTGAGCGGTTTCACAACTCGCGCCGAAACCGGCAGGCAGCGGCGGCGACGTTACGCGAGGGTCTTGCACGCGGGAAGCAAACGGCGCGAACCACCGTCGCTCTTGGCCGACAGTTCTCGTTCCTTACCGCTGGCGCGAGGACATGCCGGTCGCAACAGTTACCGCTCGCCTGTGGACAGGGCGCATGCCAGTTGAAGGATTAGCGGACCGCGCGGGATCGCGGAAACGTGAACACCTTCACACCCCCACTCGCGCTTTCATGCAACAGTTTGGCCGCCACCATGCCACCTGTTTCAGAGAG
>CAYNBI010000023.1:0-20541 GCA_964395315.1 uncultured Chromatiaceae bacterium
AGCGGCCGCAAGGTGGAAGTGAAACGCTGGCTGCTGCGCCATGAGGGAAGCCTCGGTGACTGAGGCAACCGGATCGCGGTGGCGCGAGCGCCCTCGCGTTCCGCGGCCTTTCCCGTCGGCCTGATCCACCAAGCTCAGCACGTGATAGACGACGCCGAGAAAGAGCTCATCGAGCGCTTCGCGGATGCCCTGTGGATGGAGCGGGGCCTCAGCGTCAATACCCTCAACGCCTACCAGTCGGACCTGCGCGCCTTCGCGCTGTGGCTGGCGGGCGAGCGCGCGCGGCGGCTGGAGCAGGCGAGACGCCTCGATCTGCTGGATTATCTGACGCTGCTCTCGCGCCAGGGACGAAAGCCCCGCTCCGCGGCGCGGCTGCTGTCCTGTCAGCGTCAGTTCTATCAGTATCTGCTGCGCCAGGGAACGATCCGGGAGGACCCCAGCGCCCGCGTCGACGCGCCAAAGCTCGGTCGGCCCCTGCCGAAGACCCTCACCGAGACAGAGGTCGAGACGCTGCTCGCCGCGCCGGACACCGGCGATCCCCGCGGGCACCGCGACCGCACCATGCTGGAGCTGCTCTACGCGACGGGTCTTCGGGTGACGGAGCTGGTGTCCCTCACGCCTCAGCAGGTGAGCCTGAACCAGGGCGTGGTGCGGGTGACGGGTAAGGGCAGCAAGGAGCGCCTGGTGCCCCTGGGCGAGGAGGCGGCGGCCTGGCTGCGCCAGTATGTGCGAGGGCCGCGCGTCGATCTGCTTGGCGGTCGCCTCAGCGATTTCCTGTTTCCCACCCGCCGCAGCGATTGCATCACCCGCCAGGCCTTCTGGCAGCTGATCAAGCGCTACGCGCTGGAGGCTGGCATCGCGAAGGCGCTCTCGCCGCACACGGTCCGTCATGCCTTCGCGACCCATTTGCTCAACCATGGGGCCGATCTGCGCGTGGTGCAGATGCTGCTCGGTCACAGCGATCCCGCGACCACCCAGATCTACACGCACGTGGCGCGCGAGCGGCTCAAGCAGGTGCACGCCAGGCATCACCCCAGGGCGTGACGCTGCCGCTTCGGGGAGAGTGGAACTTGTGTCGTGCTTCGACTACATTACAGCGTTTGGCCGCGGCATGGCCGACGATTGCCGCGACAACGGGAGCGCGTCAATGCCGTCCTTCGACGTCGTGTCGGAAGTAGATCTCCAGGAGGTGCGCAACGCCGTGGATCAGTCCAACCGCGAGATCGGAACGCGGTTCGACTTCAAGGGCGTGCAGGCGGCCTTCGAGCTTACGGGCAGCGATATCCAGCTGAAGGCCGAGCAGGAATTCCAGCTGCAGCAGATGATGGATATCCTTCGCCAGAAACTGGTCAAACGGAAGGTCGATATCGCCAGTCTGGATGTCCAAGATCCCGTATCAAGCCTGAATGCCGCCCGCCAGCAGGTGGGCGTCAAGCAGGGTATCGACGCCGAACTGGCCAAGCGCCTGGTCAAGGCCCTCAAGGCGGCCAAGCTCAAGGTGCAAGCCCAGATCCAGGGCGATCAGCTGCGCGTAAGCGGCAAGAAGCGAGACGACCTGCAGGCCGCGATCGCGCATCTGCGCGAGACGGACTGGGGGCTGCCGCTACAGTTCACGAATTTCAGAGATTGAGGTCGATCATTATGTGGAAGCAGACCAGGATTCTTCTCGCGGGCGCCGTTCTGACGCTCACGGCGGTTCCCGCGCTCGCCGACGCGGAGGGTGCGATTACCGCCAAGCTCAAAGAGCTGTTGCCGGAATACGAGATCACCAGCGTCACCGAGACCCCGGTGCGCGGGCTCTACGAGGTGATGATGGGGCCGCAGGTGATGTACGTCAGCAGCGACGGCCGCTACATGATGCAGGGTAGGCTGATCGATCTGGTGAACCGTGAGGACCTGACCGAGCCCCGCCAGGCGGAGGCGCGCAAGCAGGCGGTGAACAAGGTCGGCGAGGACACGATGGTGATCTTCGCGCCGGAGAAGTATGACCACACGGTCACGGTGTTCACCGACATCGACTGCGGGTACTGCCGCAAGCTGCACAGCCAGATCAGCGAGTACGAGGACGAGGGCATCCGCGTCCGCTACGTGTTTTATCCACGCGCCGGGGTCGACAGCAAGTCCTACAAGGAGGCGGTCTCGGTCTGGTGCGCGGATGATCGGCAAAAGGCGATGACGGACGCCAAGGCGGGCAAGCCCGTTGCTGACAAGTCCTGCGACAATCCGGTCAAGCAGCACATGGCTCTCGGAGAGCTCCTAGGGATCAACGGTACACCCGCCATCGTGCTGGAGAGCGGGGATCTGGTGCCGGGCTACGTGCCGCCGAAGCGGCTCGCGGCCCTGCTCAAGGCGAACGGCAACTGAGCGCGGAGAACCGCACGTCGCGCGTCGGTCGGGTTGGGGAGAGGGACATACCGCATGGCTCGACACCGGATCGAGTACGCATGGCGCACCGACAAGGGTAAGGTGCGCAGTCGCAACGAGGACGCGGTCTCGGTGCTCCCCAAGGTGGGGCTCGTCGTCGTGGCCGATGGCATCGGCGGCTCGATGGCGGGAGAGGTCGCCAGCCGTCTTGCCGTACACGTCATCTGCGAGAGCTTCCGGGAGAATCCTGCCCCGCCCTCCGGCCGGGAGGAGGCATTGGAACAGCTTCGCGATACCGTGGAGGAGGCCGATCGCCTCATCTGGGAATCGGCCCAGAGCTCCCCTCGTTACGCGGGCATGGGCACGACCGTGGTTGCGGGCTACACCAACGGCGAATGGCTCGTGTATGCCCATGTCGGTGATTCGCGGATCTACCGCCTGCGCGACGGCGAGCTCGTCCAGCTCACGCGTGATCACTCCCTGATTCAGGAAGTAGTCGATCAAGGTTTCTTCCCGTCTCTCGAAGAAGCCCTGCACTACGGCATCAACGAGAACATCATCACCCGCGGTCTCGGCACCACCAATTCAGTCACGGTCGACGTGGACGGGGTGGACTTGCGCGCGGGCGACCTGTTTCTCTTCTGCTCGGACGGGTTGTCGGGGATGGTCCGGGACGAGGGCCTGCGCCGGATGCTCAGCGCCGAGGGGACGGACCTCGAGGGCGTCGCCGATGGCCTGGTGGCGCTTGCCATGGAGGGCGGCGGGCTCGACAACATCACGCTCGCGCTGGCCCGGGTTTACTGACCCCGTTTGGCGAGGGCCTTCAGCCCGTAAAGCGCGTCCAGGGCTTCCCGCGGGCTCAACCCGTCCGGGTCGAGTGCGCGCAGGGCCTCGAGCGCCGGGTCCGGTGCCTCCAGCGGGAACAGCGGGAGCTGCGCGGATTCTCGGTCCGTGTGTCGGCGTGCCGACTCCTCGAGCTCGCGCAGACGCCCGCGAGCGCGCTCGACGACCGCCCGCGGCACGCCCGCCAGCGCGGCCACCTGCAGCCCGTAGCTCTGATTGGCGGGGCCCTCACGCACGGCGTGCATGAACACGATCGAGTCCCCGTGCTCCACAGCGTCCAGGTGCACGTTGGCGATTCCGGGGTACTCGTCAGGCAGGGTGGTGAGCTCGAAGTAGTGGGTGGCGAACAGGGTGAAGGCACGCAGCCGGGTCGCCAGCTCCACCCCGCAAGACCAGGCCAGGGAAAGACCGTCGAAGGTGCTGGTGCCGCGGCCGACCTCGTCCATTAGCACCAGGCTGCGCTCCGTCGCGTTGTGCAGGATGTTCGCCGTCTCCTCCATCTCCACCATGAAGGTGGAACGCCCCCCTGCGAGGTCGTCGGCGGCGCCGATGCGCGAGAAGATACGGTCGACCGGGCCGATACGAGCCGCGCCGGCAGGGACGAAGCTGCCGCAATGGGCCAGCAGCACGATCAGCGCCGTCTGGCGCATGAAGGTGGATTTTCCCCCCATGTTGGGTCCGGTGATGATCAGCATGCACCGGCGCTCGTCGAGGCGCAGCCCGTTGGCGACGAAGGGAACGTCCGTCACCTGCTCCACCACGGGATGGCGTCCGTCCTCGATCTCGATCAGCGGCTCCTCGCCGAGCTCGGGCTGGCACCAGTCGAGGGCGCGGGCGCGCTCGGCGAAATTGCACAGCACGTCGAGCTCCGCCACCCCTGCGGCCGTCTGCTGCAGCTTGGGCAGAAATTCGCCCAGGGACGCGAGCAGTTCCTCGTAGAGCCCCTTCTCCCGCGCCAGGGCCCGCTCGCGGGCGGACAGCACCTGATCCTCGAAGCGCTTGAGCTCGGGGGTGATGTAGCGCTCCGCGCCCTTCAACGTCTGGCGGCGGATGAAGTCATCTGGCACCTGATCGGACTGGCTGCGCCCGACCTCGATGAAATAGCCGTGGATCCGGTTGTAGCCCACCTTCAGCGCCGCGATTCCCGTGCGCTCCCGCTCACGGCTCTCGAGATCCAGCAGGAAACGGTCGGCATTGGTCGAGAGCGCTCGCAGCTCGTCGAGCTCGGCGTCGAAACCGGCGGCGATGACGCCACCGTCGCGGATCAGCACTGGCGGGTTGTCGATGACGGCGCGGGTGAGCAGCCCGACCACCTCGGGGCGGGTGCCGATCGCCTCGCCCAGGGCGCGCAGCAGCGGGCTCTGCAGCGACGCCATCGCATCCTGCAGCGCTGGCAGGCGCGCCAGGGAGTCGCGCAGCACCGCCAGGTCCCGCGGCCGAGCGGACCCCAGGGCCACCCTTGCCAGGATACGCTCCAGGTCCCCGATGGCGGCGAGCTCCTCCCGCGGTCCCGCGTACGATTCGTTGTCCGCCAGCTCCGCGACCGCCGCGTGACGGCGGCGGATGGTGTCCCGGTCGCGCAGCGGCCGGCCCAGCCAGCGCCGCAGCAGACGGCTGCCCAGCGCCGTGACCGTGCGGTCGACGACACCCGCCAGCGTGTGCTCCGGGCGGCCGGAGAGGCTGTGGGTGATTTCCAGATTGCGACGCGTGGCCGCGTCGAGGACCACGGCCTGGTCGCGAAGCTCGGTGCTGATGCCGCGAATGTGCGGCAGCCGTCCTTTCTGGGTGTCCCGCAGGTACTGAAGCAGGCAGCCCGCCGCGCCGATGGCCGAGCGCAGGTCCGCGCAGCCGAAGCCGGCAAGGTCCCGGGTCCCGAATTGGGCGCAGAGCAGGCGCTCGCCGCTGTCCGCATCGAAATGCCAGGCGGGACGGCGGGTGACGCCTCGCTCCAAGGCGAGGGCGTCCGGCAGGCGGCTGTCCTCCGACCACAGGGACTCGGCCGGGGCAAGGCGTGTCAGCTCGCTGCGCAGGGCCTCGCGGGTGGCGACCTCCAGGACCGCGAAGCGGCCGCTAGAGAGCTCCAGCCAGGCCAATCCGAAGCCGTCGTCCCCCTCGCAGACCGCCGCCAGCAGGTTCTCCTGGCGTTCATCCAGCAGTGCCTCGTCGGTGAGGGTGCCGGGGGTGACGATGCGCGCCACCGCCCGCTCGACCGGTCCCTTTGACTTCGCGGGGTCCCCCATCTGCTCGCAGATGGCCACCGACACCCCTTGGCGCACCAGCTTGGCCAGGTATGCCTCGGCCGCGTGGTAGGGCACGCCGGCCATCGGGATCGGCCGTCCGCCGGACTGCCCGCGCTTGGTCAGGGTGATGTCCAGAAGCCGTGCCGCGCGCTCCGCGTCCTCGTAAAACAGCTCGTAGAAGTCCCCCATGCGGTAGAACAGCAGCATGTCCGGGTGCTCCGCCTTGATGCGGAGATACTGCTGCATCACGGGGGTGTGCTGTGCTGTCGGCTTGGAGTCCTGTGTCATGGCGCGAGACGGGTCGGAAAAGTCCGCTGGGGGCGGAGGGCCGAAGTCTAGTGACACCGGCGGCGCATTGCCAGACGGCGCCTTTGCCAGGGGCAATCTGCGAGTACAATGGCGAGCCAATGAACATGCGACTGCACCCGCTCTACAAGAAGCTGCTCCTGCTCACCATCGTCCTCGGGCCGATCGTGTGGCTGATGCTGACCGACGACGGGCGGCGGCGCACTGACCTGGTGATGCTGCACCTGTTCGGCAAGCAGGAAATGAACCTGGCGATCGAGCACTTGAAAGGCGACATGACGGAAGAGGAGTTTCGCACCGCCTTCCCAGATCTGGAGCTTGCCTGCAGCGATACGGCCAATGCCTTCGGAGATCGGATCTGCAGCGCCGACGTGGGCTCCTTCAACGCTATCCCGTCGCGCGGCTTCGTCCTGTTCCTCCAAGGGGAACAGCTGCGCGCGGTCAAGGTGAGCTACCGGCCGGCGTATCACGAGACGCTCCAGCGCCAGCTCGACGGGCGCCTGGCCCAGCGTGGCGGAAGCAACGATGCCGGCGCGCGCTCCTGGCGTGTGAGCGACGGCGTGCTGCTGATGCCCGACAGCGCCCCGGAATCGGAGGCCGACGCGGTGTTGATGTGGCTCTCCGCCGCCGCGCTGCGCCGCGGCACCGCCCCCGGCGGTTGAGCCGGGTGCTCGTTGCGCGACCGCGTTTCCGGTCTGTCCCTCAGTCGTCCTTCCCGACCAGCAGCCCGGCGATCAGCCGCTCCACCGGGGCGTAGTCGTCGCTGAGCACCGGCAGCTCGTCCGGCGGTGTCCCGATCTCCATCAGCTTCTCGGTTACCCGGTGCCAGGCGCGCTCGAAGCCCCAGCGCGCGGTCACGGTCTCCGGCAGGCGGTCGCCGTTGCTCGCGGTCAGGACGAAGGTCACGCGCGGGTGCTCCGGCATGCCCTCCATCCACACGTCCACGTGGGCGAACTCCTGGCTCAGGGTCTTCGCCAGGGACTTGATCAGGCGCGGATCGGGAAAGCTGTCCACCACGTTCATGGCGTAGAGCCCCCCGGGCGAGAGCTTCGACCGCACCAGGGCGGCGAACTCCCGGGTCACCAGATGCTGCGGGATGGCCACGTCATGGAACACGTCGCCGACGATCACGTCGAACGGGCCCGGCTCCCGAGCCAGCACTTGCCGCGCGTCCTCGTGGACGATGCGCATGCCCTCCGGACGCAGGAACAGGTGCTCCACCGCGGTGAGGGTCACTATCGGATCGAGCTCCGCCACCGTAACGGTCGATGCCGGGCTGAGCGCTTCGACCGCCCGCGGATGCGAATAGGCCCCGCCGCCGGCGAAGAAGTAGGCGAGTCCCTGCTCGTAGCGGTCGTCGAAATGGGCGTAGGCCAGCTCATCCAGGGCGTGGACGTAGGGCGCGATGAGCATCTGCGGCACGGAAGCATGGTTGATGCCGTGGAGCAGGTGGTCCAGCACCATGCCGCGGGCCTCGCCGAACGGTGCATCCCCCGAATGATCGACCACCCGGATGCAGAAGTAGCCGCTCTCCCGGGTACAGGGGGTCGCCAGGCCGTCGCGTTGCCAGAGCAGCCCGCCCGCCGCCGCGGCGGCGATCATCAGGGCGGCCGGCGCCACTCGTCCCCCGCGGCGCAGGAAGGGGGCAGCGAGCGCGAACAGGGCAACCGCCGTTCCCAGCACCACCGCGCGGGTCCCGAAATACTGAACCAGCAAGTAGCCGGTGAGGAAGGTTCCGGCGATGCTGCCGATGGCCGCCAGCGCATGCATGCGCCCGACCACATGCCCCGAACGGCTATCGAGTTTCAGCGCAAGCGTGGTGAGCAGCGGGGTGACGACCCCGATCAGGGCCGCCGGCAGGAAGAACAGGGCGGCCGCGTAGCTGAAGCTCGCGCCCAAAAGGCCGACACCGATCTCCTGGAGCATCCCGCCCAGAAAATCGAGGGCGGGCAGGCTGAGGATGCACCAGATGCCGCTCAACCCGAGCACCAGGCCGACGCCCCGCCCATCCGCGCCCCGGTCGGCCCAAACGCCGCCCAGCCAGTTACCGAGGGAGAGTCCGGCCAGGATCACCCCGATGATGGAGGTCCAGGTGTAGAGCGAGACGCCGACGTAGGGGGCGATCAGCCTGCCGGCCACGATCTCCAGCACCAGAAGCAGGGCCGAGCTCAGGAATACCGTGAAGCCGTAGCCCGCGAGCGTGAGCCGTCGAGCGCGTGCGCCGGGTGCTGAATCTGTTGAATTGGTCACCCTGGGGATTATCCTTGGGTTGGGTGCGCGACGCCATGCCGATTCAAAGCCGGGCCGTCTCTCGGGCACGGGGACTCGTCTGAGGCGCAGGAGCGGGGGCAAGGTTGCGCCGGTCCGTCCAGGCCACGGATGGGTTCAGCGCAGCACGCGGTTGCGCGACGTTCCAAGGTATGGCCGGCTCCGCCGGGTCGTGAACCGGGCGGGGCTTATGAAGTCGACCCTAAGCACGCCTCCGGGCCTCTATTCCGCAGGTCCGCTGTGTCTATCGGGCAGATGCTGACTCGCGTTTTAACCCGAGACCGGTCCGGACATTATTCAACGAGGTAGTTCCGATGAAACAGTTCGTCTTAGTCTATCTTGGCGGCGATCAGCCGAACGACCCCGAGGAAGCCAGAAATCACTTCGACAAGTACATGGGGTGGCTGGCATCTCTCGGCGATGCAGTTGTCGTGCCGACCATTCCGTTGAAGGACACCACCACGGTAAGCTCCGACGGCACCGTGGAGGAAGGTGGCCGCAGCGCCATGTCCGGGTTCTCGATCATCAGAGCAGCCTCGATGGATGAGGCACTCTCCAAGGCGCAGGCGTGCCCCTTTCTGGAAATCGGTGGTTCGCTGGAGGTGTCCGAGTTGATGGAGCTTCCGGTTCAGTAACATCGGCTTCGTAGAGCTTCCGGGCAATCGCGGAGGCCAGGGCCAGAAAACCGGCTTCGTCCAGCATGTCTAGTTGTGCCGAGTCGCTCGTGCTGACCACGGCATTCGCGTCGTCAGGGCAAGGGCGTCGATTTCGCGGACACTGGCCTTCACAAGGGGCGCAGCGCCATTCCGCCTCGAAGTTTTCCCCGGGGCAGCAGTGTGCAGGATCCAGGCAGTGGCCGCAGCTCCGCCGGTCTTGCATTCAGCGCAACGCCGCGATCCTTTTACGGTCAATACTCGTCTATCAACGGTTGGTTGAGAGCATTACCGATGGTTCACGCCTACTCGAAACGCCTACTGTCCCCGTATTCCGGACAGGTGCAAATCGTCGAAGTCGGAAGTATCCGGGCCATGACCATGGATGGCGAGCTTTGGGAGGTACAGTTACGGCTCGCGCCAGATGAACAACAGAAGCGCAAGGGCGAGCATCCGGGCGTCTCCGTACGCCATCGCTATCACATCATCGGCACCATTGCCAAGGATGGCGGGCAGCGGCTGGGGCTGCCCATGGTGTACAAGACCGCAGAAATATATCGGCAGCTGGATGAGTTGGCGGACTGCCTCGCACGGATCAGCCTGCCGTTGCCGGCCGAGGACCGCTACGAATACTGGCTGCTGGATGAGCGCGACCAGACACCACTGGCCCTGATATTCGCCTGCACCCAGGCCGAGCAAATGGCGCTTTACCCGAACAGTCCGGAGTGGTCGGCCCTGCCGGCGGTTCGCATGACGGTGACCGCCACCGTCGAGGAACAGAAAAAGCGTGCACCGCCGGTGAATTACCGGGTAGAGCGATTGGTCAACGAGCGCGCCGGCTGGAATCCACGCGCCCGCTGGTTTCAGCGCGGCCCGGACGATACCACCCGTTTTCCGCCGCTGCTTCTGACCGAGGACTGGGACAATGAGGCCGACCATCGGCTTTGCCAGCGCTACCTGGAGCGCCAGGCACCGCGCCTGCTGATGTTGCATGGTCTGGTCCACGATGACCGACTTCGGATGGAGCGGGCCGCCCGTGACAATGCCTTGGAGGTTCAGCGCTTCTATCGGGTTTACCCCGAGGTGGCTGACGAGAAGCTGATGACGGCGATTCGCGTCGAGGCCCGCTTACGCGGCATGGAAGATGATGCAGTGCCTTGATGGACGCGGCTGCGAGGGCCTAGCCGCTGCGCAGCAGCCTGAGTCGGCACGGCGACACGCAGTTCTTGAGACCCATCCAACTGGCCCCACTCTGGCACAGAATCCTCGCTCTGGTTAAGCACTATGGCCACTCGACTCGTGCAACAGCAGTTATTGAAAGGCAAGCAGGAATTCGAGATATTCGAAGACGTAGTACACGTTCGCTTCAAGACGCTCCTAAAGGAAAAGGAAACGAGTGTGTCCCTGCTGATAATCGATCCCGAGCCGGTGATCGAAGAACCCTACTTGCATTTCCTGGACAGCGTAAGACGCGACCCTGTACTGACCTTGTATCTGAACAAACCGAATCCAGGCGAGTTCAACGCCTTTGTGGACGAGTTGAAGCAAAGGATAAGAGCCAAGAATGCATTCCGTGGACACGCATCCGAAAGCGTCCAGCTACCGCTTGGCGGCAACACCTTCGACGCCCCCCATGAGGACGTGGGGCCGCTGCGGATACGGGTTTCAAGAATTCAGACCAAAATCAACGTCGAGCGCGTCGACGGCGATATTCAGATGCTGCGGCGGTATGTCAACGAACCCGAGGTCGAGCCGTTGATCACAGCCCTGGAAGCGCTCAAGGACGACCCGCAGAGTGAAACGAACCGGATGCGCGTGGTCGAGGTATTCAATGGTCTTGGGCTATGGCAGGGCTCGGTTCTCACCTACGCGCCCTATGTGGGCGTCCTGCTCTCGGAGGATGTATTCGGGGCATCTTGAGATCGACAGGCTTGGTCGCCGACGGGTGTGATGGCCAGTCGAGTCCAACCGGTCGCCCTACTACCCGGTGGGTATTGTCAACTTAGCCAACGGACCGGAACCGCAAGCGGAGTTTGGTGTTCAGGAATCCTCCGTCGCGGCGTGATACGACAACGCTTCGTCTGGCCCCTGCTAACCTTTGGAGCACAACCCGAACGAAAAGCCAAGGCTAGGAGGAGAGCGGATGACCATCGCCAACAAGCTGGAAGCCCACCTCAAGGCAAAGTCGATAGATTTCGAGCTGATCCCGCATCCGCACAGCGAATCGAGCATGGCCACGGCCGCCGCGGCCCACGTGCCGGGTGACCGGCTGGCGAAGGCCGTGATCGTCAAAGACGGCGACGACTACTTGGTGGTGGTGGTCCCTTCGGACTATCACGTCCACCTGGGCGCGCTGCACCGAACGCTCGGACGAGGCGTCGGCCTTGCCACGGAACGGGAGTTGGCGAGCCTGTGTCCTGACTGCGACGAGGGTGCAGTGCCGCCAGTGGGCGAGGCCTACGGGCTCAAGAGCCTGCTCGACAAGGCCCTGCTGGAGCAGCCAGAAGTCTACTTTGAGGCGGGCGACCATGAGCATCTGGTCAAGGTGACCGGCCCCAGCTTTCGGACCCTTCATGCCGACTCGGAGGTGGTCGAGGTGGCTCGACACATCTGAGGAACACGGGTCGAAACGGATGCGAGGTGTAGGATCGCCTCCGATGGACATGCTGATCAGATGCCATCCTGGCATCGATCAGCTCCCGATTCGCCGGGCGCGACTCCCCAATCTTCCCATTTTCAACGGCTTGCAGCCGTCGGAAATCCTGGACCATCCCTGGCCCGGACGGGAAACGCAACCAATCGTTTTCCTATCCCAAGGTTCGAGCTTGCTCGAATAGGAGCTTCAGCGATATGGCCAGGGATGCGACGACCAGCAGCGGCCGGACCAGACGGGTGCCGTGGCGCAGCACCAGGTGCGATCCCATCCAGGCGCCGATGAGCTGACCGGTGGCCATGGGGAGCGCGAGGGACCAGGCAACGTGGCCGCCCGGGAGGAAGAACGTCAGGGCGGCGAGATTGCTGGTGAAGTTCAGGAGCTTGGTATGGGCGGTCGCGCGCCTGAGGTTGTAGCCGAGCAGCGCCACGTAGCCCATGGCGAAGAAGGTCCCGGTCCCGGGGCCGAAGAATCCGTCGTAGAAGCCCACCGCCAGACCCACGGTCAGGGCGAAGGCGACCTCCCCGATGCGGTGGCGCGAGTCCAGGTCCGATACCCGCGGCGAGAACAAGAAGTATAGGGCGAAGGCGATCAGCAGCCAGGGGATCAGTCGCTCCAGGCGTTCGCCCCCGAGATGCTGGACCGACAGGGTTCCGGCGGCCGCTCCGATCGCCGTGCAGAGAACGGGGAACGCCGCCCGGCGCAGGTCGATCGCACCCTGGCGGATGAAGTTGGCGCTGGCGGTCAGGGTGCCGAACACCCCCTGTGCCTTGTTGGTGGCCAGCACCGCTACGGGTTCGAGCCCGGTCCACAGCAGGGCGGGGACCGTAATCAGGCCGCCGCCGCCGGCGATCGAGTCCACCAGCCCCGCGATCAGGGCGAGCGCGAACAGGACCAGCGCGGTGTCGAGGTATTCCATGGCGACTCGGTTGAAAAACCGCTATCGGACCGCTAGTTTAGCGCCTTCGATCCGCCACGCCGCCCCTTCCCCGCATGTCTGCTCTCACCGTCAGGAATCTGACCAAGGTTTACCGCAACGGCTTCGAGGCCCTGAAGGGGGTGGACCTCACGGTCGCCGAGGGCGACTTCTACGCCTTGCTGGGACCCAACGGCGCCGGCAAGTCGACCCTGATCGGGATCGTCTCCTCCCTGGTGAACAAGACCGCGGGCCAGGTAGAGGTGTTCGGCCATGATCTCGACCAGGACCCAGAGGGCGTGAAGTCCTGCATCGGCCTGGTGCCCCAGGAGTTCAACTTCAACCTCTTCCTGCCCGTGATCGAGGTGGTGCTCAACCAGGCGGGATATTACGGAATCCCGCGGCGCGAGGCGCGCGAGCGGGCGGAGCGCTATCTGCGCAAGCTCGACCTCTGGGACCGCCGCCACACCGAGATGCGGCTTCTCTCCGGCGGGCTCAAGCGGCGGCTGATGATCGCCCGCGCCCTGGTCCACGAGCCTCGGCTGCTGATTCTGGACGAGCCCACCGCCGGGGTCGACATCGAGATCCGCCGTTCCATGTGGGCCTTCCTCAGGGAGCTCAACCGCCAGGGAACGACCATCATCCTCACCACCCACTACCTAGAGGAGGCGGAGAGCCTGTGCCGCCGCATCGCCATCATCAACGGCGGGCAGATCGCGGAACGCTCGGACATGGCCGACCTCCTAGGCAGGCTCCAGACCGAGACCTTCGTGCTCAACCTGAAGGGCAGGGTGGCGGAGCTGCCGCAGCTCGGCGGCTTCGTCCTGCAGCACGTGGACGACTGCACCCTGGAGGCGGAGGTGAGCAAGGACCACACCATCAACGGCCTGTTCGAGGCCCTGTCGCGCAACGGCATCGAGGTGATCAGCCTGCGCAACAAGCAGAACCGGCTGGAGAAGCTGTTCCTGGACATGGTGGACCACGGCCGGGCCTCCAGGGAGACGGTGTGACCATCGCCGGCTTCGTTTCCAGGCCCGATCTCGTGGCGGCAATCGCTGTCGCCCCCTCGGCCCGCTGAGCCGGAGGCGCTTCTCGTCATGGGCCGCTGGCACCGCTACTGGACCGCATTTCGCACCATCCTGGTCAAGGAGGTGCTGCGCTTCATGCGCATCTGGGTGCAGACCGTTCTCCCCTCGGCGATCACCACGGCCCTCTACTTCGTGATCTTCGGCCGTCTCATCGGGGAGCGCATCGGCCCCATGGACGGGTTCGATTACCTGGACTTCATCGTTCCTGGACTGGTGCTGATGGCCGTCATCACCAATTCCTACTCCAACGTGGTCTCCTCCTTCTACTCCAGCAAGTTCTCCCGCTATGTGGAGGAGTTCCTGGTCGCTCCGGTGCCCAACTGGGTGATCCTCGCCGGCTTCGTGGCGGGGGGCGTCGCACGCGGACTGGTGGTGGGCGTCGCGGTGACGCTGGTGGCCCTGTTCTTTACCGATCTGGAGGTCCACAGCTACGGGATCACCTTGCTGGTCTTCGTCCTGACCGCGATCCTCTTTGCCCTGGGTGGCTTCATCAACGCCGTCTACGCCAACAGCTTCGACGATATCTCGATCATCCCGACCTTCGTGCTGACGCCCCTGACCTACCTGGGCGGGGTCTTCTATTCCATCCAGCTGCTGCCGGAGTTCTGGCAGAACCTGTCCCTGGTCAATCCCGTCCTCTACATGGTCAACGCCTTCCGTTACGGGTTGCTGGGCGTGAGCGACATTCCGCTGGGGGTTGCCTTCTCGATCATCGCGTGCTTCATCGTGCTGCTCACGCTCTTCAGCCTGAGCTTGCTACGCCGTGGGGTGGGCATCAAGACCTAACCAGCAGGGGCTTTGCGCCCGACAACCGGGTTGTTTCGCCCGGCGCTAGATGGGACCATAGGCAACCGTCCGCGCGTCGTGCCGAATCGGCGACATCGAGATGATCGCGCCAGCGATCGCCATTCCGTGCCTCCGACGCCCCAATTCCCCGAGAGAGTCATTCCTTGCCCGTGGTTCAGAGAAAGCATTCCTCCCGTCCGGGTAGGTCCGGCACGTCGGGTTCCGCTCGTGACAAAGCCCCTCCCGCACGCCGGCCCGGCCGCCGGATGTGGGGCGCGGTAGCGCGCTGGCTGCTGCTGGTTTTGGCGGCCGGTGGGCTCGCCGCGTTGCTCTATGGCCTGCATCTCGACGGCACGGTGCGCGCCAAGTTCGAGGGCAAGCGCTGGGCCCTGCCGGCGCGGGTCTACGCCCGTCCGCTGGAGCTCTACGCGGGGCGCTCCCTGAGCGCGGAGTCCCTGGAGCGGGAGCTCGACCGGCTGAAGTACCGCAAGGTCGACGAGCCGCATCGCGAAGGGACCTACACCCGCGAGGGCGGGCGCTTCCTGGTCCGAACGCGGGCGTTTCGCTTCTGGGACGGGGCCGAGCCGGAGCGCGAGCTGGACATCCGCATCGCGGATGGGCGCGTCGAGTCCATGAAGGATGCCGCGGGCGGGGCCGATCCCGCCCTGGTGCGCCTGGATGCCGCCCTGATCGCCAGCATCTACCCCAACCACAACGAGGATCGGGTCCTGGTGCGGCGCGAGGACATGCCCGACCTCCTAGTGAGCACCCTGATGGCGGTGGAAGACCGCAGCTTCTACGATCATTGGGGCGTCGACCCCATGGCCATCGCCCGCGCCATGTTGCGCAACCTTCAGGCCGGGGCGGTAGTCGAGGGCGGCAGCACCCTGACTCAGCAGCTGGTCAAGAACTTTTACCTCACCCAGGACCGCACCCTAGCGCGCAAGATCAACGAAGCATTCATGGCCGTCGTGCTCGATCTGCGCTACCCGAAGGACGAGATCCTCGCGGCCTACGCCAATGAGATCTTCCTCGGCCAGGATGGCAACCGCGCCATTCACGGATTCGGACTGGCCAGCCACTTCTATTTCAATCGACCGCTCGACGCCCTCGGCATTCCGGAGACCGCCCTGCTGGTGGCGCTGATCAAGGGGCCGTCCTACTACGACCCGCGCCGCAACCCCGAGCGGGCAACCCAGCGCCGCAACCTGGTGATCGACACCCTGCGCGACCAGGACGTGATAACGCCCGAGCAGGCCGAGGTCGCCAAGAGCGCGCCCCTGGGGGTGAGCGACAAGGGAGGGCGGCCCGCCGGGGCCTATCCGGCCTTTCTCCAGCTCGTGCGCCGCCAGCTCCAGCGCGACTACCAGGAGGAGGACCTGCGCTCCGAGGGGCTGCGCATCTTCACCACGCTCGACCCCCTGGCGCAGGCGGCGGCCGAGGAGGCCGTCGCCAAGCGATTGCCAGAACTGGAGAAGTCCCGCGGCTTTAAGACCGGTACGCTGGAGGGGGCCGCGGTCGTGGCCTCGTCGGCCCAGGGCGAGGTGCTCGCGATGGTGGGCGGTCGCGATGCGGCCTATGCCGGGTTCAATCGCGCCATGGAGGCGGTGCGGCCGATCGGGTCCCTGATCAAGCCCGTGATTTACTTGACCGCCTTGTCCGAACCGGAACGCTACAACCTGGCATCGACCCTGTCGGACACCGCCGTGAGCCTGCGCGCCGGCAGCGGCAAGCTGTGGCAGCCCCAGAACTACGACCACAAAACCCGCGGGCCCGTGCCGCTCTACAAGGCGCTCGCCAGCTCCTACAACCTGGCTACCGTCAACCTTGGTCTTGAGCTGGGCGTGGAGCGGGTGGTCGAGATGCTTGGGCGTCTCGGCGTGCAGCGTCATGTGGACGCCGTCCCGGCCATGCTGCTCGGCTCCGTTTCCCTGACCCCGATCGAGGTGGGCCAGGTCTACCAGACCATCGCCGCGGGGGGATTCCGGGCGCCCCTGCGGGCCATCCGGGAGGTGCTAGACGTCTCCGGCCGGCCCTTGAACCGCTATCCCCTGGCGGTGGAGGCCACGGTGAGCTCCGAGTCCGCCTATCTCGTCACCTGGGCCATGCAGCAGGTGGTGAAGCAGGGCACGGCGACCTGGCTCAACAAGCGCCTCCCCAAGGGCTTGACCGTCGCCGGCAAGACCGGGACGACCAACGAGCTGCGCGACAGCTGGTTCGCCGGGTTCAGCGGCGACAAGGTCACGGTGGCCTGGGTCGGACGCGACGACAACAAGCCCACCAAGCTGTCGGGCTCGACCGGGGCGCTGCGCATTTGGGGTGATATCATGGCGTCGATCGAGAATCAGCCCTTGTCGGACCTCGTCCCCGACGGCATACAGGAGGTCTTTCTGGACCCCGCGAATGGGTTGCTGGCGGGTGAGGGATGCGGACGGGCGCTCGCCGTGCCCGTCGACCTCCATGGCATGCCGACGTCGACCTCAAACTGCGGGGCGGCCGCGGCGGCGGATCAGGGGTCCAGCTCCGCGACGGCGAAACCGTCCGTGCGCGAGGAGAAGGAGAAGTCCCGAGGCATCTTCGGGGAATTCATGCGCAACTTCCTGGGGAACTAGATGAAGCGATCGATCCTGACCATGGTCGCCGTGCTTGGGCTCTCCGCCTGTGCGGTGCAACCTCGGAGCGGGCCACCGGCGCCGATCGAAGGGTCCGGGGCGGCCAGGCAGCCGGTGCAACGGCCAGCCCCCGTACCGGCTCCTCCAGCCGCGGAGACGGTCGAGACCTACGGCTACCGGACACCCGGGTCGGAGGTGGATACGGGTCCGGCAGCCGAAGCTCCGGCGCCGGGCGTTCAGTCGCCGTCCATGAACGCACTTCCCACCGAACGGGCCACCTCGCCCGCCGCCGGTACGCCGCCGTCCGAGGCCGCTTCCGGCCCACCTTCCGCCGCCCCCCCACAGACGGTTGCCTACCGACCTTCCGCGGTGCCGTCCCCGGCCTTGCCGCCGGCGGCGGATGCCCTCGCCAATCAGGCCGAGGGACAGCGCCAGATGGGCGACTTCGTCGGCGCCGCAGCCACGCTCGAGCGGGCGCTGCGCATCCAGCCGCAGGACGCCTACCTGTGGAACCGGCTGGCGCGGGTGCGCCTGGAGCAGGGGATGTACGCCCAGGCGGGGAATCTCGCGGCACGCTCCAACGCCCTGGCTGGAAGCCAATCCCAGCTCAAGCAGGACAATTGGGGCATCATTGCCGGGGCGCGCCGCGCCAGCGGCGATGCCGATGGTGCGCTGGAGGCGGAGCGAAAGGCGGGCGGCGGCTGATCGTGCGGCGATCAGCCGCTCCGAGGTGAGCCGGTCTCCACCGTGGATTCGATCGGCGAAATCCTCGGACCCGAGGGGCTCCTTGCCTCCCGGCTGGAGGGCTTCGGCCACCGCCCGCAGCAGCAGGCCATGGCCGAGGCTGTGTCAGAGGTGCTCGCGAGCGGCGGCACCCTGATTTGCGAGGCCGGTACCGGCACCGGTAAGACTTTCGCCTATCTGGTTCCGGCCCTGCTATCCGGGCGCAAGGTCCTGGTCTCTACCGGTACTCGCAACCTTCAGGACCAGCTGTTTCATCGCGACATCCCCTTGGTGCGGGACCTGCTGAAGGCCCCGGTCCGGGTGGCGCTGCTCAAGGGAAGGGCCAACTACCTCTGCCTCTACCGGCTGGCCCTGGCGCTCGCCGATCATCGGCGCATGCACCCGGAGATGCGCCGGCAGCTGCGGGCGGTCCGGGACTGGGCGACGGTGACCCGGAGCGGGGATGTGGCCGAGCTCGGGCTCCCCGACGATGCGCCGGTGCTGCCCGCCGTAACCTCCACCAGCGACAACTGTCTGGGACAGGACTGCCCGGAATGGACCCGTTGCCACCTCCTGGACGCGCGCCGTGCCGCGCAGGCCGCGGATCTGGTGGTCATTAATCACCATCTCCTGTGCGCCGATATCGCGCTCAAGGACGCGGGTTTTGGTGAGATCCTCCCCGGGGCCGACTGCATACTGGTCGACGAGGCCCACCAGCTCCCGGAGGTGGCCAGCGGCTTCTTCGGGACCGCCGTGAGCGGCCGGCAATTGCTCGACCTGACATCGGATGTCGAGACCGCGTATCACGCCGAGGCGGGGGATGTCCCCGAGCTTCTTCGCCGCGCCGAAGCGTTCCGGCGTGCGACGCTCGATCTGCGGCTGGCCCTGGGGTCCGAGGAATCGCGACGCGGGCCCTGGCGGGAGCTCATCGCCAATGCGGACGCCAGGGCTGCCTTGGCTGCGGTTCGCGAGCGCCTCGGCGGCTTGCAGGAAGGGCTTGAGACCCTTCAGGGGCGAGGCAAAGGGCTCGACTCCTGCCTCGCGCGCGGCAGGGACCTTGCCGAGCGCCTCGCGCTGCTCGAAGAGGCGGGGGATGCTGAGGAGATACGCTGGTTCGAGACACACGGACGGGGGTTTCGGCTCCATCAGACGCCGCTGGAGGTCTCGCATGTCTTTCAACCCTATCTCGAACGCCACCCGGCGGCCTGGGTGTTCACCTCCGCGACCCTTGCGGTGGGCGAGAGCTTCGATCACTTCGCTCGTCAGCTCGGCATCGGCGACGCCCGGACCGAGCGCTGGGAGAGCCCCTTCGACTATGCCAGCCAGGCCCTTTGGTTCGTGCCCCGTGGCATGCCGGATCCGTCGTCTCCGCAGTACGTGTCCGCGGTGGTCGAGCTTGCCGCGCGCATCCTCGGTCTCAGCCGTGGGCGGGCCTTCCTGTTGTTCACCAGTCACCGCGCATTGAGGGAGGCAGCGGAGCTGCTCGCGCCGCGCATCGACTATCCGCTGCTGGTCCAGGGCAGCGCCCCGCGAGCCGAGCTGCTGGAGCGTTTCCGACGCCTCGGCAACGCGGTTCTGCTGGGTACCGCGAGCTTCTGGGAGGGGGTGGACGTTCGCGGCGAGGCGCTTTCCTGCGTCATGATTGACAAGCTGCCGTTCGCGTCCCCGGGCGACCCCGTGCTCGCCGCGCGTATCGATGCCCTGCGCCAGCGTGGCGGCAACCCGTTTCGAGATTTCCAGCTGCCCCAGGCCGTGATCAGCCTCAAACAAGGCGCGGGGCGCCTCATTCGCGACCCGAGCGACCGGGGGGTCCTGGTCGTCTGCGACCCCCGTTTGCTCTCGCGCTCCTACGGTCACGCCTTCCTCGACAGCCTGCCCCCGATGGCGCGAACCCGGGAGCTGGACGACGTGGAGGTGTTCTTCATCACGGCGGGCGGCATCGCCGCTGCTTGATCTCTCCCCCGGCCGTACTCGACCGCCGGAACCGCTACCCGGCGGCGCTCTTTCTTGTCCGGCCTGACTGGCGCGGTATTCGCATGTCATTCATCGAAAAATGACAATCCAAGAACGCGCCAGGGAATTGGCCGATACTATCCGAGGCGCCACACGATGTACGAGAAACTTGATCTGTCCGATCCCGATCAACGGGTCTTCGCCCCCGGCGGGGGCGGACCTCAGGCCTATCACGAGGCGTACCCCAGTGTTCGGGAGGGTTATGACCGAACCGCCGGCCGCGCGGTGGTCGATCTCATCGTCGAGCTCGAATATCTCGCGCGCATCAAGAGTCCGCCAAACAAGCGGATCGGGCTGCTGAAGGTCCTGGAGCCGAGGGTGTTGAAGACCGGCGAGGGATTACCCAGCTTTGTCGCCTTGACCAGACAGTCTCAGGGTAACGGAGCGGGGCGACAGTCCCTCGCGCAAAGGCTCTACCGCCTGTTGTCGAAGAATCTGAAGATGACGCTCGAGGATTTCGACCGTTCGCCGCTGGTATTCGCGGATGCGGCTGGCGACCAGAGGTCATGGCTGGTACGCAGTCTGTTCCGTCTGTTCGGCCGCGAGGTCGAGTACAGCGTCCAGTGCAACCGAGCCTGGCCGCCGTCCATGTGGCGCGAGATCCACGACCTCTATCTGTACCTGAGCTCACGGCGGGACATCGACTTCGACTCGGACGACACGGTTCCGGGCGGCGCCTTCGAGCCCGAACAGGAGTACAAACGCCTGCTGCTGATGGGGCTCCTGAAGGAATTCGGCTGCCGGATCGATCCTTCCTCCACCCCCCACCGTCGCTTGCGGGCCTGGGCGCGGGAAAGCCTCCTGCACGAGCCGCGGGTGTTCGCCGGCACTTTCAACCTGTGCGTGGTGGACATCTTCTGCGACGAGCCACCCCGGCAGCATGCCGCCGCGCTCGATCCGGGTTTCAGCGGGTGGGTGCTTGAGCCCGCGCAGGACTTTACCGACTACTGCGCCGACTGCATTACCTTCCGGTAGGACACCATTCCCCGCGCCGGGCAGGAGCCATGACTCCTGGCCGGCCGTCCTCCATCACCGGGGGCCAACCTCTGGTCCCCGGTGTTCCAAGCCGCCGCCGC
>CAYNBI010000023.1:20641-39342 GCA_964395315.1 uncultured Chromatiaceae bacterium
TCGGCAACTGTCGGGTACCCGCCCTTCGCCATCCTGTCGTCTCCCATGAAGCTGTTGGCCATCGATACCTCTGCTGACGCCTGTTCCGCCGCCCTGTTGGTGGGGTCGGAGATACGGCAGCGTTTGTTGGTGGAGCCGCGCCGACACGGCGAACTGATCCTCGGCATGATGGACGCGCTGCTCGCCGAGGCCGAATTCTCCCTACCGTCCCTCGACGCCCTTGCCTTCGGTCGCGGTCCCGGATCGTTCACGGGCGTGCGCATCGCCACCTCCGTGGTGCAGGGGGCCGCCTTTGGCGCTGATCTTCCGGTGGTCCCGGTATCGACTCTCGCGGCATTGGCGCAGGGACATCGACGTATACACGGGATCGAACTCAGCCTGTCCGCCCTCGATGCTCGCATGGGCGAGGTCTATTGGGGTCGTTATCGGCTCGGCAGCGCGGGGCTGATGGAGCCCGACGGAATCGAGCAGGTCGCTTCGCCGGCGCAGGTCCGTCTGCCAGGGGGTGGGCTCTGGCACGGGGCGGGCAGCGGTTGGCTGGCACATGGCGCTGCTCTGCGCGACCGTCTGGGTGATCTACTGCAGGGGGTTTCTCCCGATGTCATCTGCGAGGCTCGGGACATCGCAGGGCTCGCCGCCGCCTACTTCGCGGCGGGCCGTTGCGTTGCCCCCGAGCGCGCGCTACCGGTCTACTTGCGTGATCGGGTGACCGCGGGAGTCTAGGTCGGGTTCTCAGGGCGACGTTGGCAATGCGTCAGTGAGCCGCCCCTTGCTTGTGTCCGGCTTGTTCCCGCTGTCCGTGGCGGCAGTGACGGCGCATACAGCTGAGCACGTAGTGCAGCAGGGTGCCGCCGACCGCCGTGAAGGCCACGGCGCTGCCCGCGATCTGCCCGAGGGTTCCGAGCTGTGAGTAGGAAAGTGTCAACCACGTGACGAAGGCGCTGACGCTCGCTAGGAAGAAGACCATGACGAACGGCCACGGAGAGTTACTGCATTCCGGGCAAAATTTCATGTTGGCACTCCACAGGCTACGCCCATAGTGTATACCCCGTCGGTTGGTCTGGTTAGTGGGGGGCAGCTCCGGTTTCGTTCCCCGATAGTGGGATCCGGTGAAGGCTCCAGCCGCGTTTCCCGTGAGAAAAGAAGAGCTAGGGAAGCCTCGGATGCCTGTTGAAGATGCCCCTGATCGGGCCTTCATGCGCGAGGCTCTCTCTCTCGCGCGCCGCGGCGTCGGGGAGGGCGCGGGGGGGCCATTCGGCGCCCTGGTGGTCCGCGAAGGGCGCGTTCTGGGCCGTGGCTGGAACAGGGTCATCGCGGACCGCGATCCGACCGCGCACGCCGAGCTGGTGGCCATTCGCGATGCATGCCGGGCGATTGGCGCATTCCAACTCAGCGGCGCCACACTTTATAGCACCTGCGAGCCTTGTCCCATGTGCGGCGCGGCCGCTTACTGGGCGCGTCTCGATCGGGTGGTGTTCGCCGCCGGAACGGCCGACGCGGCCGCGATCGGCTTCGATGACGGACGCATCCGGGAGGCGCTGGCGACGGGCGAGGGGGCGCTGCGTCTGCCCATGCGGCAGCTGATGCGGGAAGAGGCGCTGGCGGTATTCCGCTTGTGGCAGGGAAGCCCGTTGCGGATCGACTATTGAGTGATCCGGCCTAGGGCGTCGCTTCAGACGGGTCTCCGTTCGTCGCGGGCTGATCCTGATAGTAGTAATCGTACTTGCCGTGCAAGGAATTGGTGAAGCGCCAGGCGTCATCGTGGCTCAGTCCGCTGTCCTCGGGGAAGATGACCTTGATATACAGGCCTTCCTCATGCTCGCGGCTGATCTTGGCGAGCCTCTGGTCCAGCTCGTCCCGCGAGACGGGCTGGAAGCCGTTCTCGCCCGGTTCGCGAATGCGGATATCCGTCCGTCCGCCGGTCTTCGCATAACGAACCTCGACGACGTAGCGTCCCGTCGGTGAGCGTGCCGGACGCACGAGCCGCTCGTAGCGCTGCTGGAGCTGACCGTAGTCTTCGGTGATCTCGGCGCGGCCGCGCTCGGCGGCCTCGAGCTTGTCGAGCACCCGGGAAAGCTCAGCGACGCGCTCTGCATAATCGGCGCGAAGCTGTTCGAGCGTGTCCTCCAGCCTCCGCTGGCTCGTGTCCGCCTGCTCGGCCGCCTCCCGGCTCGCGGCATGGAGGGTGGCCAGCTCGCGACGGGCGGCCTCTAGCCGGTCGATCTCCCTCGCCTGCGCCTCGCCCTCGGTCTGGAGCCGCGCCAGGCTCGCTTCGCTGTCGCTGAGGCGGGCGGACAACTCAGCCAGCTCGGCCTCGCGCGCATCCCGCTGCGCCTGCAGCTGCCGGCGAACGGCCTCGAGCTCCTCGATCTGCCGGGCCTGCGCCTCGGTCAGCCCCTTCGCGCGCTCCAGCGCCTGTCGGCGCGTTTGCGCGAGATCCCTCGCGGCGGCGTGCTCGACCTCGATCGACGCTACCCGCTCTCGCTCCTCGCCGAGTTCCGCGCGTGCCTCCTCGGCGCGTCTGCGTTGTGTCTCCAGGTTGTCGGCAAGGGTTTGCCGCTCGTCGGTCAGGGCTTGGATCTGGGCGTGCGCGGTGGCCAAAGCCCGTTCCTGCGTCTTGCGATCGCCCTCCAATGCGTCGATGCGGCCGCGCAGGCGGCCGACCTCGGCGGTGGCGGTGGCGAGGCCCTCTGCTAACGATGCCCGCTCCCGTTCCCTGGCGCGAAGCTGCTCGGCCGCCTGACGCTCCGCTTCCATGGTGCTGCGCAGCTCCGTCACCAGGTCCATGTTGCGCACCAACAGGGTGAGCATGGCGAGCAGGAAGATCATGACGATCACCGTCATGACATCGGTGAAAGAAGGCCAGAAGCTCTCGGCGGTCTGGTCCCGCTGGTGGTTCAGCCGCAGGTCCGCGAATCCCTGACCGCTCATGGCCCCCGTTCCGTTGGCAGGCGGAAGCCGGCGCGCAGGATGTCCTCGATCTTGCGCACGTCCCCGGCCACGCTGCCCATTTTCTCGCGGTGGCTGGTGAGGGTGTTGAGCAGATTGAGCTCGATGGCCTCGAAGGTACGCTGCGACTGCTCCATGCGCTTGACGAGCTCGGCGATGGACACCATGAGCTCGGCGAACCGGTTCAGAACGCCCTCGACGCGAACCTCGAAACGCGGCACCAGGTATACCGTGGTCACATGCTCGACGTCGCCGAGAAAGCGGGTCTGGACGTCGCCCAGCTTGAGGTTGAAGTAGCCGAAATAGAGATAGCAGAGGATCGCCGTGATGGTGGTGGACAAGGCGGTGGACATGCCGTGCACGACCAGGCCCATGCCGCCGCTGTCCACCGCGGACTCTAGCATGTCCGATGCCCCGACCAGGGCGATGGACAGGGCGAGCACCGTGCCGAGGACGCCGGTTAGGATCAGGATGTTCGCGACGAAGCGCGGGAAGCTCGCGCGCGTGCTTTCACCTGCCACCAGGGCCGATGCCAGGGCACCCTGGTTGATCGGCGCATGGCTCTCGGCTAGTCTCGCGAGAACCCGGTAGCGTCGGTGAATGGCGCTGTGGGGCGGGACGCCGTCGAGCGGTGTTTTCGCGCCCGCCTCCAGGTTGTCGAGCAGGCGGCGCAGCGCGCGCTCCTCGCGGGCATAGTGCAGCAGGATCGCCACCATCTTGAGCACGCCGGCCGCGAACAGGGCGAGGATGAACCCATTGGCGGCGATGCCCAGCGGTGTGATCTGATCGCGCAGGTATACGTCATTGAGCAGATCGTATTTCCACACCGCCAGGACCGCGGCGAGCGCTCCGGTCAGGACCATCCGCAGCAGTATGCTCAGACTATATCCGGGGCGCAGATCCAGCGTGTCCAAGCGAAATTCTCCGGGCGTTTCGATCCGATGAAGGCTATCACACTCCGTCTCCGACGAGGCCCGGGATGAGCGTTGCGCCGGACCCCCGGCGCCTGCTGCAGGACATGCTGCAGCGGGCGCTCCAGGCGGTGCACGGGGCAAGCGCGGTGCGCCGCGTTCTCGGGGCGGCGCCGATCGACTCGCCGGTGCGCATCATCGCCGTGGGCAAGGCGGCGCAGGCCATGGCCGAGGGGGCCTGCGCAGTCCTCGGCGCCCAGGTCCGGGGCGGCCTGGTGATCTCGAAGCCCGGACACCTGGCTCCGCAGCGGCTCGCTCGCTGGGGGTTGGAGACCGCAGTCGGCGGTCATCCGATCCCCACCGCAGGCAGCCTGGAGGCCGGTCACCGGTTGATCGACGCCGTTGGGCGGACGGACGACGCCGGGCTCCTGTTCCTCATTTCCGGTGGCGCTTCCAGCCTGGTGGAAGTGCCGGCGACCGGACTGGGCCTGGCCGATCTGGAGCGCATCAACCGCTGGCTGCTAGGCAGCGGCCTCGCCATCGAGGCCATGAACCTGGTGCGCAAGTCGGTCTCCCGGATCAAGGGCGGTGGTCTGCTGAGCCTGCTTGCGGGCAGGGCAGTGCGGGTGCTGGCCATCTCCGACGTGCCTGGGGACGATCCGGCGGCGATCGGCTCCGGGCTGCTGGTCCCGGAGCCGCGTCTCGCCCAACGGGTGGGCGGATTGGTGTTGCCGGACTGGCTGAGGTCCATGGTCGATCTGGGTCTGGCCGAGCGCCGGGGGATACCGGGGCAGGGCCCCCCAATCGAGCTGGTGGCGACTCTTGGCATGGCCAAGCGAGCGGCCGCCGAGGTGGCCTCGGAGCTGGGCTTGGCAGTGCGGGTCGAGGACGACCTGGTGGAGGGCGACGCCGCCACGCGCGGGCGCGAGCTGGCACGGGCGTTGGCGCGGGGTCCGCGGGGTGTCCGCGTCTGGGGAGGCGAGACCACCGTGTGCCTGCCGGAGCGACCGGGGCGGGGCGGGCGCAATCAGCATCTGGCGCTGGCGGCGGCGACGGAGATCGCCGGCCGGGACGACTGCTTTCTCTTGAGCTGCGGCACGGATGGAACGGACGGCCCGACCGACGACTCCGGTGCCCTGGTGGACGGGGGCACCTTGGCGCGCGCCGCGCTGGACGGGCTCGACGCCGACGCATGCCTGGCCAATGCGGATTCGGGAACCCTGCTCGCGGCCAGCGGCGACCTGATCGACACCGGACCGACCGGAACCAATGTCATGGACCTGATCCTGGGGCTGCGGCTGTGAGCCCTGTCCCCTGGAGCGGCTTGTTCGAGGCGGCCGCCGCCTGTTTGCTGGCGCGGGAGCCGGACCAGAAAGTCGAGCTCACACGGCGCGCGGCGGACGCGTGGAACGCAGGGCTCCTTCAGATCACGAACAGGGGGCAGGTGGTTCCGGCCGCCGAGCCGGGCCGCCCGGACCGGCCGGAGCTGGTGCGTCCGCGCGACCTGCCCAAGCGCTCACCGAGGGGTGTGAAGGGTCGGGCGGCCTTGATTCACGCCGTCGCCCACATCGAGTTCAACGCCATCAACCTCGCGTGGGATGCGGTCCAGCGCTTCCAGGGACTGCCGCCAGCGTACTATGGCGATTGGGTGCAGGTGGCGGCGGAAGAGGCCTATCACTTCGATCTCATGCGGGGACGTCTGCGGGATGACGGCTACGACTATGGGGACTTCCCGGCTCACGACGGCCTGTGGGCGATGGCGGTGCGCACCGCGCACGACCCCCTGGCGCGCATGGCTCTGATACCGCGCGTGATGGAGGCGCGGGGGCTCGACGTCACGCCTGGGATGATCGAACGCTTCCGCGCCGCCGGGGACGACGCCACGGCCGACCGGCTCGCTATCATCCTGCGCGACGAGGTTGGCCACGTTGCGGCCGGTAGCCGCTGGTTCCGTCACCTGTGCGCGGCGCGGGGGCTGGATGCCGAGGAGACCTATTTCGCCTTGGTTCATACCTATCTGGGAGGGGAGATCCGTTGCCCGCTCAACCGGGTGGACCGGATGCGCGCCGGGTTCGACGAGCGGGAGCTCGCGCGGTTGCAGGATCTCTGCGATCGATGAAGGCGTTGGAGCGGGATGCGCGGCGAGCTTCTATACTCCGCCTCAACGATCGGCGAGCCGCGGTCGGGAGGAGAGTGCCGGGCGTTTTCGGAGCCCGCCACCCGCACCCCTCGCCGGCCTGAGACCCGGGCCAACGTTGCGCCTCGCTTCCGTGCGACTCCGCTCCAGGGGATCGAAGCGTCTCCTCATCGGCAGTGGTTTCCTGCCTCGTCGAACTCCGCTAGGGCAAGATGCCGCGCGACAGGCACCATGACCAAGACCGACTGGAAAAGGATCTGGATCAAGGAGCTGCCCGGAGGGGACCGGGAGTACCGGTCGAGCAGCAAGGTGCTGTTCGCCGTTGTGCTGATCTTTCTCCCCGCGGGCATCTACGGGTCGCTCCTCCTGATCGAGGAAGCGACCGGGGGGGCGATGACCATCCTGGTGCTGGCCTACGGTGTCATCGTTCTCATGGTCGCGGTGATGCTGTTCGTCGTCATCCTGTCGCTCATCGACTACCTGAACAGGTTCGAGTAACGAGCCGGCCTCTCCCCGGGGTGCAAGAGCTGCCTGCCTAACGAGCAACGATCTCGCGTCGCGTCCTCCCGCCGGAGACGACCAGCGCCTCACCCCGGTCGGCGCTCCATTCGGCGAGCACGTGGCGGGTTGCGGCTCTGCCGTCCAGGTCGAAGAGGTGGTCCGCGGGCCGGTGCGTGTGGCCGTGGACCAGGCGCTGGACGCCGAACCGTCGCATGTAGTCCTCAACCGTCCCCTGGTTCACGTCCATGATGTCCTCGTGCTTCTCCGCGGTGGCCGCGCCGCTCTTGTTGCGGTAGTCGGCGGCTATGGCGCGGCGCCTGGCCAGCGACTTCCACAGGAACAGCCTCTGCACCAGGGGGTTGCGGACGCGACGGCGGAACTTCTGATAGGCGACGTCGTCGGTGCACAGCAGGTCGCCGTGCATGAGGAGCGTCGGCGTTCCCGCCAGATCGATCAACGCCGGGTCTTCGAGCAGGCTGCAGCCGGTGTCCTGGGCGAAGGCGCGGCCGATCAGGAAGTCGCGATTGCCGCGCATGATCGCGCAGCGTGTGCCCGATTCGGTGAGCGCCCGCAGGGCGCTGCGGATCGCCGCGTAGGGCGGCAGGTAGTCGTCGTCACCGATCCAGGCGTCGAACAGGTCCCCCAGGATGTAGAGCGCCTCGGCCTCGCGCGCCCGCCCGCAGAGGAACGCCGTGAAGAGCTCCACCGCCGCCGGCCGTTCCGGCGCCAGGTGCAGGTCGGAGATGAAGAGGCTTTCAGACACCGGTGAGGGCGGCGGGACGGCGCGGCGGTCGGCCGCGCCTGGATCCTCAGTGGAGGATCTCCGCCTTCTCGATCACAACATCCTCCCTCGGCACGTCCTGATGCCCGTGCTTGGAGCCGGTCGCGACGCCCTTGATCTTATCGACCACGTCCATGCCCTCCGTCACCGCGCCGAAGACGCAGTAGCCCCACCCATCCTGCCCAGGGTGGTCGAGGAAGCCGTTGTCCGCCACGTTGATGAAGAACTGGGAGGTCGCCGAGTGGGGGTCGCCGGTGCGGGCCATGGCGATCGTTCCCCGCTTGTTCTTCAGCCCGTTGTTCGCCTCGTTCCGGATGGGTCTGCGGGTGGGCTTGGGAATGAAGTCGGGCGTCATGCCGCCGCCCTGGATCATGAAGCCATTGATCACCCGGTGGAACAGGGTGCCGTCGAAATGGCCGTCACGCACGTACTGCTCGAAGTTGTCGCAGGTCGCCGGCGCCTTGTCGGTATCCAGCTCGATGAGGATTTCGCCGTGGTTGGTGGTGAGCTTGATCATTCGATTACTCCTGTTCAGCCGTCGATGCGTGTGACCTTCTCGATGACGATGGTGGACTCGGGAACGTCGGTCGGGAAGGGGCCCTTTCCACCCGTCGGCGCGGTTGCGATCTTGTCCACCACCTCCATGCCGTCGGTCACCTTGCCGAAGACCGCGTAGCCCCACCCGCGGGGGTTCTTTCCGGAATGATTCAGGAAATCATTGTCCTTGTGATTGATGAAGAACTGGGAGGTCGCCGAGTGCGGATCGCCGGTACGGGCCATGGCGATGGTGCCGCGCTCGTTCTTCAGGCCATTGTCCGCCTCGTTTTCGATGGCTTCCTTGGTCGGCTTCTTCTGCAGGTCGTCGGTGAAGCCCCCGCCCTGGATCATGAAGCCGTCAATGACGCGGTGGAAGACGGTGCCATCGTAGTAGCCCTCGTCCACGTAGGCGAGAAAGTTCTCCACCGACTTCGGCGCCTTGTCCGGGTAGAGCTCGATCGTGATCGTGCCCGCGGTGGTCTCCATCCGCACCTTCGGATTGTCCGCCAGCGCTTGGCCAGTGGAGGTGAGGAGCAGGAGCGCGCTAACAAGGGTGGCGAGCAGTTGCGGCATGGGTCGGTTCCTCCGTCTGTAAGGTTTGAGGCGCGCATGTTACGGGCTTGCACCCACGCGGGAAAGCCCAGCGTCTTCCGGTTTCGGGTTTTCGCGAGCGGATGGGCTTTGCTACCATCGGGCGGATTGTCCGATTCGGTCCCCCTCCATGCTGCAGATCCACAACAGCCTTACCCGGCGCAAAGAACCATTCGTTCCGATCGAGTCCGGAAAGGTCCGCATGTACGTCTGCGGCATGACGGTCTACGACTATTGCCACCTCGGTCACGCGCGGGTCATGGTGGTGTTCGACGTGGTGTACCGGTATCTGCGTGAGCGCGGCTACGACGTCACCTACGTGCGCAACATCACGGATATCGATGACAAGATCATCAACCGCGCCAACGAGCGCGGCGAGCCCTTCTCCGACCTCACCGAGCGCTTCATCGCGGCCATGCACGAGGACTCGGACGCGCTGGGCATTCTGCCGCCCAACGAGGAGCCGCGGGCCACGGCCCACATGGGCGAGATCCTCTCCATGATCCAGGCCTTGCTCGACAAGGGCCATGCCTACGTGGCCGGCAACGGCGATGTCTACTACGCAGTGGCGAGCTTTCAGGGCTACGGCAAGCTCTCCGGCAAGGACCCGGAGGAGCTGCGGGCCGGCGCTCGGGTTGACGTCGGCGAGGCCAAGCGCGACCCCCTGGACTTCGCCCTGTGGAAGTCCGCCAAGCCCGGCGAGCCGGCCTGGGACTCCCCCTGGGGGCGTGGCAGGCCCGGCTGGCACATCGAGTGCTCGGCCATGTCCACCTGCTGCCTGGGCAACCACTTCGACATCCACGGCGGCGGGGCCGACCTGCAGTTTCCACATCACGAGAACGAGATTGCCCAGTCCGAGGGCGCGACCGGCGAGCCCTTCGTCAACCTTTGGATGCACAACGGGTTCGTGCGGGTGAACGAGGAGAAGATGTCCAAGTCCCTGGGCAACTTCTTCACCGTGCGCGAGATCCTGGCGCGCTACCGGCCGGAGGACGTGCGCTACTTCATCCTCACCAGCCAGTACCGCAGCCCGCTCAACTATGACGACGAGCACCTGGACAACGCCCGCAGCGCGCTCACCAGGCTCTACACGGCCCTGCGTGGCTTGCCCGCCGCCGTGCCCACGGGCGGCGAGGCCTTTCGCGAGCGCTTTGTCGCCGCCATGGACGACGACTTCAACACCCCGGAAGCCCTGGCCGTCCTGTTCGACCTGGTGCGCGAGATCAACCGCGTGCGGGTGGAGGATGAGGTCTTGGCCGCCGGCCTGGGCGCAGAGCTCAGGCGGCTGGGTGGCGTGTTGGGCATCCTGCAGGACGCGCCCGAGTCCTACTTGCGCGGCGGGGGCGGGATCGCCGGCCTGGAGGACGCGGAGATCGACGACCTCATCCGGCGGCGCGCGCAGGCGCGCATGTCCAGGCAATGGGCCGAGGCAGACCGCATCCGCGACGAGCTCCAGGCCGCGGGCATCCTGCTCGAGGACAGCGCGTCGGGAACCACCTGGCGGCGAGGCTGACCGCACAGTGCCTGTGTCCCCTCGCCAACAGCGACATCCTGGGAACATCAATATTTGACCATGCCTGAGCAAAACGCGCGATGTCGATACGGGTTCGCGGCTGCGGTGATGATTCTCAGTGCCGCGAGCCTGCTGCATGGGTGTGCGGCGGTGGTGGTCGGGGGCGCCGCGGCGGGCGGCTACTACGTCGGCAAGGACGAGCGCAGCGTCGGGGAGATCACGGAGGACGCCGCCATCACGACCAAGGTCAATGCCAAGTTCGTCGGCGACGATCTGGTCAAGACCTTCGACATCGACGTCGACACCTACCGCGGGACCGTGTATCTGCACGGGCTTGTGGACAGCCCGGCGGCAAGGGCGAGGGCCGTGTCGCTGGCGGGGTCGGTGAAGGGGGTGAGATCCGTGGTCTCGAAGCTGTCGGTCGTGAACTGATCGGCCAGGCCGCGCTTTACGGCTGGAGCTGCCGCCCGACGATCGGCCGGCGCACTTCGCCTGCCGTCACATCGCCGCGTGCAGCTCCGCGGCCTGCAGGGTGTTCTCCAGCAGGCTGGCGATGGTCATAGGACCGACCCCGCCGGGTACGGGGGTGATCCAGGCTGCGCGTTCGGCAACGGTATCGAAGTCGACATCGCCGACCAGCTTGCCCTCCTCGTTGCGGTTGATGCCGACGTCGATCACTAGTGCCCCCTCCTTGATCCAGGCGCCCGGAACGAAGCGTGGGCGCCCCACCGCGGCGACCACCAGGTCGGCTGCCCGTACCTTGTCGGGCAGGTCCTTGGTGCGGCTGTGGCACACAGTTATGGTGCAGCGCGCGGCCAACAGCTCCAGGGCCATGGGCCGGCCGACGATGTTGGACTGGCCGATGATGATCGCGTCCAGGCCCTCCAGCCTGCGTCCGGTGCGCGCGAGCATCGACATCACGCCCTTAGGCGTGCAGGGACGCAGTAGCGGCATGCGCAGCACCAGTCGCCCGACGTTGTAGGGGTGGAAGCCGTCCACGTCCTTGGTGGGCAGGATGCGCTCGATGACCGCCTCCTCGTCGATCTGGTCCGGGAGCGGAAGCTGCACCAGGATGCCGTCAATCGCTTCGTCGGCGTTCAGATGGTCGATCAGTGTCAGCAGACCTTCCTGGGGCGTCTCCGCGGAGAGCTCGTGCAGCTCGGAGTGGAACCCTACCTCAGCGCAGGCTTTGCGCTTGTTGCGCACGTAGACCTCAGAGGCGGGATTGTCGCCCACCAGGACGACGGCCAGGCCGGGAGGGCGGAGCCCCGCCGCCGACATGGCCTCCACACGCGTCTTGATCCCGGCGCGGATCTCCGCCGAAATGACCTTGCCGTCGAGAATCTGTGCGCTCATGGACTGCTCGCTTGCTTGGCTGGGTTGTCGGGCCAGCGGGCATCATAGCGGTGGTGGGTTGCTTTGCAAGCCGGGGCGGGCGAATCCGGTTCTTGACCCCAATTGACGCGCTCACGGCGAGTGCGTATGATTCCCGGTCTTCCGTCGCGGGACCAGGTGTCCGTACGCGGGGTATAGCGCAGTCTGGTAGCGCGCCTGCTTTGGGAGCAGGATGTCGGGGGTTCGAATCCCTCTACCCCGACCATCATGCCAGGCACGATGAAGAGCCCCGGTAGCTCAGCCGGACAGAGCAACGGCCTTCTAAGCCGTGGGTCGGGGGTTCGAGTCCCTCCCGGGGTGCCAAGCGACCACCGGAAAGCGGAAGCGGTTTGCACAATGGTGGACGTAGCTCAGTTGGTAGAGCACAGGATTGTGGCTCCTGCGGTCGTGGGTTCGATTCCCATCGTCCACCCCAATCTGGTAACATTCCGGTCGCGTTTTTTGGGCCGTTAGCTCAGCTGGTAGAGCAGTGGACTCTTAATCCATTGGTCCTAGGTTCGAATCCTAGACGGCCCACCAACAAATCAGGGGGTTAGCGAGTTCGCTAACCCCTTTTTTCGTCCCCCGGGCACAATAAAGGTGCACTGATGCTGCTCGAAGCCGGTGTGCCGATGGCCACGATTGTCAAAGCTCCCTCCAAAGCGTGGAAGGCCGTGATTCGCCGCCAAGGCTCGCAGACGGTGTCAAAAAACCTTTCGAACGAAACGGGACGCCGAAGACTAGGCCCGCTGTACCGAGGACCAGATGATCCCCCGTGTTAACGTTCGCCGGGCTGCCTACGAGGCGACGATTGTCGTCGCCGCTTTGAAGCGACATTTGGATGGAGTAACGCCTTCGAAGCGTCCCTCTACCCAGAGGAGTGAGACGAGAGGCGCCAAGTCGCTGACAAAGTGGCTTGGACGATACGCTCTTGCCGCGTTGACGCCAGACATCGCCGCGTCGTTTGGTGACAATAGGCTCAGCGGGGGTGACAGTGTTTCGACCGTCCGCTTGGAGCTTGCGTTTCGCGGGCACCTGTCACAGGGCTGCAACACATAGAATGGGGATTGGGACTCGTTTATAGCGCAATCGCCAACGTGCGCAGACCTTCACCTGGGTAGGGACGTAAGCGCCGAGTTAAGTGGAAGGGGGCTCGCCGTCCGCTGACTTCTTGCGATGCGCATTCGAATCCGATTTGGGGCTGGATTGTCCGGATCGCTCTCTACACCGGAATGCGGCAGGGAAAATTTTGCCGCTAAACCAGGACCAGATCGAGGTTGCTCGTCGCATCGTACGATGGAACGAGACCAAGACTGGCAGCGCTCGCCCCGTCCCAATTTCCAAACGGGCTCTGAGAGTTTTCAAAGAAGCTCCCTCTCGTCCCGCTAGGAAGCCCAACAGCGATCTCGTTTTCTACTAGAATCCGGCCGGGACGGGAAACCCGGCCGTATCGCATCAACAAGGTCTGGACGAACGCGTTGGAACGAGCCCGCAGAAGGAACTCGCGTTTTCACGACCTCAGGCACGAGGCGATTTCAAGACTGGTCGAACGAGGGCTATCTGATCAGGAAGTTGCCGCTATAAGCGGACTCAAGTCCATGCAGGTGCTGAAGCGATACACACCTGTGCGTACCGAGGATCTCGTCGCGAAGCTCGGTGTAAGATGCGCATCATCCTTTCTGGGCTGGCGTCCTCGGCTGATCGGATGCCCTGCGGCGTGTGGCTTCCCAGCTAAATTGCGTGGATTGTCTTTCCGTCCCCTGGTCAGGTAACGGGACATGCTTGTGTCGAAAGGGGTTATTCGATTTCCGGTATCCGGAGTTCGCGAGTGGACAGTTCCCTGTCAGCCATTCCATCGTGGATCCGGAGCGATTCGAGGAAGACGCGAAGAACACGATGTCCAACAGAGGACCGGGCGTAACCTACACGCGCACAACCGGCGTCAGGTCGCTTCGGCATCGGCTGACCGCGCCGGAGCGGGAGGCGCTCCTTGATCGCCACAACCGACCCGATTACGCCAGACGGACGTGCCTCGTCTTCCTTGAGCGACGGGACCAACCGCCCATCAGGACCGACGGAAGCGGACTGCACAAGCGTCAGCACACGAGAATTGCAGCGGACGAACTGCACTGGTCTCAGCGATGCGAGCGAGCACGGGCGGTGTCGATCATCGATCGAGCAGGCAGCGCCACCTGTTTGCCTGGATGAGCCGCACGTTTGAAAACGCGAACATTGGACCAGCCTTGCACCCCGTACGGGGCTGATGGCGCGGCTTCGCGCCTGCCCCGCGTGGGCTATGTCACCAGCCGGGATGTCAGAACCCCGAATGGATGGCCTAGTAACAGTGTCGGCCATCTCGGGAACGCGTTCATGATCGCCAGCGTCCTGCAAGATCTGGGCGTGCCCCTGCATTTTCTCGCGTCGCCACCCAGCACGGGCGGCCTGGTCGCAAAGATCCGCGACAGAATTCACCGCAATCTGTTCGGGAACCGCGTCGTCAGCTCTCTCGAACCTGCCCAGTTGCAGCGCCGTGCGGCCTGGATCGAGCACAAGCTGGCGGACATTGAGGTCGACGTCCTGCTGAGCAATGCCTCGAGACCGTTTGCGCTTATCAAGAGCTCACTGCCGATTGTGATATGGCGCGATTCCACATTCGCCGGCGCGCTGAAGGTGCACCGCGACTTCAGGAACCTCGCACCGCGTTCGGTCAGGCTCGGGCATCAGATGGAACAAGCAGCACTTCAACGATGCACGGTGGCCGTGTTCCGGTCGCATTGGGCCGCAGATGACGCTTGCCGGACCTACGGTGTGGATCCGCACAAGGTCAGAGTCATCCCGGTAGGAGGCAACATTCGCAAGGCACCGCCGCGTGAGCGGGTCGCCCAGGCAATCGCATCGCGTTCCCGCGAATGTTGTGAGCTGCTCTTCGTCGGCGTCGACTGGGAAGGCAAAGGCGGGCCGGTGGCCTTGGAGATTTGCCGCCGGCTAAGGGATGACGGGGTAGCAGTGCGGCTGACCGTTGTCGGCGCCGAACCGGGCCGCTTAGCCGCGGCTCCCTCCTTTGTCAGGGATTTCGGCTTCATCGATATTCACACCGAAGCAGGGCGACGGCGCTACACCGAACTTCTCGAGACGTCGCATTTCCTCTTGTTTCCGTCCCGTGTGGACACCTACGGCAACGTGCTGCCCGAGGCGAATGCCTTCGGCCTCCCCGCACTCGCCTCCGACAATGCCGGGATTCCGACCATTGTCAAGAACGGCATCAATGGACAGCTGTTCCCGATCGGAGGCGACGCTGAGGCGCTGGCATACAGCCGATTCATCCAGGCAATGCTGTCCGAAAGAACGCGATACGACGCGCTCGCCCTGTCGTCGTACGATGAGTACGCGACCCGACTGAGCTGGGATGTCGTGGGGCCCGAACTGGTGGCCGTTCTGCGGGAGGTATGCCAACCGGGCGCGCGGCGTTAATGCGGTTCCCGCCTATCCGCCCGGTTCGGGCGCGGACCGCGCGGACTCCAGGAATTGAAGACAGACCGATGCCTGATAGCTGAGCCAGCAGACGATCCCCAAAAACTTGCTCCCATCCTCGAACAGGTGGTGCATCGGCAGCAACGTCTCGGGAAGCCTGTCGACGAGCAACGACAGCGCAAACAGTCCCAGGGCGCAGAACAGGTACACGAATCTGGTATCCCCGATCTGCCTGCGAAAGCCGATCAAGTAGCCAAGCACCAATACGCCGTAGCCCGCAAAAGCGAGCTTCTCGAAGATGCCCAGGCGCGGGTAGAAGTATTCGTGCAGCATGTACAGGTCATCGAGCAACAGCAGCAGGCTGATCAGCCCCCCCAGCAGCACGAAGGCGCGAACGCCTCCGGGCGCGCCCCGCTTGCCGAGAAGCGAGACCGTGAACAGGCAGATGGCGGTCGCCGCGCTCCAGAGGGTAATGCCCAGATTCGAGAGCAATCCCAGATAGGGAGGAGCGTCGACGATCGCCAACGGGTCGCGGGTAAAACTCGCCACCGCGATGTCGGAGCGTGTGCTGATGAAGGCAACAACTCCCAACAGGACGATTGCGGGAATCAATAGCAACGCAATCCGCTGAAATTGGTCACGAACTGGCACGTGCATGTTGGGCACCGATTCCGCGATCTTGGACGGCCAAGCCTAAGGGATAGTCAGGTACGTGTCGACGTTGCCGTGAGGGGGGTTCTTCCCGGAGGCACCTGTATGGCGACGATGGCCCCCGCGTCAGCGACAGCCATGTCCCCGGGGTCTCGTCCGGCCGCACTCCCCAGCGAAGACGGCCTCCGGGCTGCCGCTGACGTCAGCGTGGTCAACGGCGGTGATCGCCAGCCTGTTGCGGTCCAACCTGACACACGGCATCCGCCACCGCTCCGTCACCGACGACAACTTCGCGCGAAACCGGAATTGGGAGGCCATCTTCGGCCATATCGCACACCTGCGCCAGGGGCTTGAGGCGAAGTCCAACTCCACCATTCAGGTCGGCACCATGTGCCACACGCTGTCGGGTTCGTTGACAGCGAGCCTCGGCGCGAGCTCAGACACGTACCGGCGACAGGCAGAAACGATCCGTCGCCGAGTCGATGCCGAGCCGCTCATAGATGGCCGCGATCGCCTGGTCCTCGTTGGCGAAGATGTTTCCGTCGCCGATCAGGTCGAATAGTCCGGTGGAACGCATGACGTCGAGGACCTGCTTCTTGAGGCCGGAGAAGACAATTCGCACATCGCTCTCGCGCAGACGCTCGACCAGATGGTGCACGACCTCCTCGCCGGACGCGTCAATCCGGTTGATGCCATCCCCCACTACCAGGAGATACTTGGCGGACGGCTTGTTGGCAACAAGCTCCAGCACTTTGTCCTCGAAGTAGCCGACGTTGGCGAAGTAGAGCTGCCCGTCGAATCGCATGGCGATGATGTGCGGGTTGGTGGGCAGATCGGGGTGGATCCGTATGTCGCGCAGGGTGCCGTCCGGGTAACGGCCCAACTCGGCCACCCGCGGCTTCATGGTCCGGTACAGGAACAGGATGATGGCGAGTCCGGCCCCAATCAGGATGCCTTGGTCCAAATGCGGTGCCGCCAGGAGCGTGACCACGAAAGTGGTGACGGCCACGAGGCCGTCAAGCTTGTCTGCCTGCCAGGTGTGCTTCAGCGCCTTGGGGGTGATCAGGCTGGTGACCGCGAGCAGTATGATCACGGCCAGCGTGGCCTTGGGCAGGTGGTAGAGGTACTCGGTCAGAAACACCAGAGTAATGGCCACGAACAGTCCGTTGAACACCATGGCGAATCCCGTCTTGGCGCCTGCCTGCAGATTGACCGCTGATCCCGTGAAGGAACCGCATGCGGGATAGGCTTGGAAGAAAGAGCCCCCGATGTTGGCGATGCCCTGGCCTAACAGCTCCTGATTCGGATTCAGCCTCTGCTTGGTCTTGGCGGCAATCGCCTTCGCCATGGAGATGGACTCCATGAACGCGACAAGGGCGATGATGACCGCGGCGGAGAGCAGGTGGAGCAAAGCGTCCAGACTGAGGGGCGGTACCCGGAAGGCCGGCAGGCCGGAAGGAATCTTACCGACCACATCGCCTCCGCCGATCAGGCTGATCTCGCCCTTCTCGATCTTCTTGATGCGCCAATTGCGGCCATCGGTCTCCACGCCTGGCGGCACCTTGCCTTGCGGATATAGGTCAGCGGCGGCCTCTTCCTCCGCCTTGCCGCGCGCGAACCTCAGCTTGCGTAGGCTGCGCAAGCGGGACTTGTTTTCTTCGAAGAGCGCGGCGAGGTCTAGCTTCCTGAGCTCGACCTGGTGTGTGAGGTCGGCGGCGGCCCTGCCATCGTTGGCTCTTGTCGCTCGGCGCAGGTTCTTGGAAAGCGTGGCGATCTCGGCTGACAGATCGGCGAAGCGGGCGTCCGCGGCAGCGTAGGCCTTCACCGCTTCTCGGGCGGCGGCGTCCGCGATGTGCTCGGGGTCGGCCTTGGTCTTGTGCTCGAAATCCACCGCCGCACTGACCAGGATGGCCACCGCCACGGCAATGAGAACACTCACCTTCGAGAGGCCCGGAATCCTTTTGAGCCCAAGCATCAGCGCCAGCGAGAACGCGGACATGGCCAAGGTGGGTAGGTCGGTCTCGGGGAGGTAGGCCAGCATCTCCCAAATGTCGTACAGGAAGGAGTCGCTGCGCCCCTTCGGGATGCCCAGCAACATGTCGAGCTGGGACAAGGCGATGATAACGGCGGCCGCGTTCATGAAGCCCAGGATCACAGGGTGCGACACGAAGTTGACCACCGTCCCCAGCTTGAGCACTCCCAAGGTGAGCTGGGTCATGCCAACCATCAGGGCGAGCACCAACGCTAGACCAATGAACTCCTCGGTGAACGGAACCGCGAGCGGGGTGATTGCAGCAGCCGTCATGAGAGACACGATCGCGACAGGCCCCGTCGAAAGCTGTCGCGATGAGCCCCAAAGCGCGCCGAGCAGCGCAGGCACCAGCGCCACGTATAGGCCGTAGTAGACGGGCAGCCCGGAGAGCTGGGCGTACGCCATCGCTTTCGGCACCAGCACCAGGGCGCCAGTGATGCCGGCGATCAGGTCCCCGCGAAGGAGCGTGGCGCTGATCGGAAGCCATGCGAGGAAAGGAAGTAGTCGAACCAACGATCGGCTGTTCATCTCGAGGGCGTCTACCTCGGCGGAAAAGGGGTTGTTGCCGCGGACCCCGGGTCTGTTCCGTCGCGCAGCCGTGTCGGTCGCGACGAAAGGAATCTATCAGGATTCGGTTCCGGTACAAGGGGGCGCCCAGGCGTGTCCGGCTCCGTGTCGCACTTTGGAGGATGGCGCGCGACAGCCGAATAGAGCGAGCCGGCCCGCGTCGGCCGGCTGAAGGCGGACTCCACGGGAGCCGATACGCCTTCCTCGGCTCGAGCTGTTCGAATCGCGCGCGATCCAGGTCGCGGCTCGCGGGCGCCAGATCACCAGCTGCCTGCACCGCTGGCCCATCCCGGAACGTTTTCGGGAAACCCAAACTGTAAGGGAGAGACGACACTGTAACAGGGCGGCGTGCTTGCAACTTGACTTCCCAAACCGATTTTTCGGGCCGTCGTTGCCATGTTTTGGCTGATCGGCGCCCAAGGCGGGTCCCCGCCAAACCCGGATGGTGGGCCGGGCGACCGTCGCGGAAAGAACGCTATTGAAAACTGAATGAGCAGCTTGCCCTTTGGTTCGAGTTCCGTATGCGATACTGGCCTGTAATTTGCTAGGTGCCGGGTGCAGCACTTTCTCCCGATATGGACTTAATCCTGCCGGGGTCGCTCTAAGAAGAGGAGGACTTGGTGAATATTTCGACGCGCCATGCTCTCTCGCCCGCGCGGGCAGCGGCGGTAATGCTGGCCCTTGGC
>CAYNBI010000024.1:0-39018 GCA_964395315.1 uncultured Chromatiaceae bacterium
GCATCATCGCCGAGACCGGCGCCGGCCAGCACGGCGTCGCGACCGCGACAGTCGCCGCGCGCATGGGGCTCGAATGCGTTGTGTATATGGGCGAGGTGGACGTGGCTCGGCAGGAGGCCAACGTCTACCGGATGCGCCTGCTCGGGGCGGAAGTCGTCGCGGTCAAGTCGGGCTCGCGCACTCTCAAGGACGCCCTGAACGAGGCCATGCGCGACTGGGTCACCAACGTTGACAACACCTTCTACATCATCGGCACAGTGGCGGGGCCGCATCCCTATCCCGCCATGGTCAGGGACTTCCAGGCCGTGATTGGCCGTGAGGCCCGGGTACAGATGCTCGAGCGCACCGGCCGCCTGCCCGATGCCCTGGTCGCCTGTGTCGGCGGGGGGTCGAACGCGATCGGCCTTTTCCACGCCTTTCTCGATGATCGGGAGGTGGCCATGTACGGCGTCGAGGCAGCGGGCGACGGGCTGGCGACAGGACACCACGCCGCGCCTCTTTGCGCCGGGCGTCCGGGGGTGCTGCATGGCAATCGCACCTACCTGATGGAGGATGCGGATGGGCAGATCGTTGAGACCCATTCCATCTCGGCCGGACTGGACTATCCGGGCGTAGGCCCCGAGCACGCCTGGCTCAAGGACAGTGGACGCGCTCATTACGACGCCGTGACGGATGCGGACGCGCTGGCGGCTTTCCATTCCCTGACCCGCATCGAGGGCATCATCCCGGCCCTGGAGTCGAGCCATGCCCTGGCGTATGCCGCCAAGCTGGCTCCGACCATGGGGCGGGATCAGACAATCCTGATCAACCTCTCGGGGCGGGGCGACAAGGACATGCATACGGTGGCGGCGCGGGAAGGCATCAAGCTATGAGCAGGATCGCGGAGCGCTTCGCCGATCTGAGGGGGCAGGGCAGAACGGCTCTCGTGCCCTTCGTGACAGCCGGCGATCCGGAGCCCACGGTCACCGTGCCGCTGATGCACGCGATGGTTGCCACGGGTGCGGATCTGATCGAGCTTGGCGTCCCGTTCTCCGATCCGATCGCCGACGGGCCCGTGATCCAGCGTGCCAGCGAGCGCGCCCTGGCGCATCACGTGAGCCTGCACGATGTGCTGAGCATGGTCAGGGAGTTCCGGGCGCGCAACGACCACACGCCGGTGGTGCTGATGGGATACCTGAACCCGATCGAGGTCATCGGCTACGGCACCTTCGCCGCGGAGGCGAGGGAAGCGGGCGTTGACGGGGCACTGGTGGTGGACGTGCCGCCGGAGGAGAGTCAGGATCTGGTATCCGCCCTGCGCGCGACCGAGATCGACCTCGTATACCTGCTTGCCCCGACCTCCACCGAGGAGCGCATTCGCAAAATCGGCACTGTAGCGAGCGGTTTCGTCTACTACGTGGCGGTCAAGGGCGTGACCGGCGCGGGCAACCTGGACGCGGGCGCCGTTGAGGAACGGCTGAGGGAGATCCGCCGCCACATCCGGCTCCCGGTCGGCGTCGGCTTCGGCATCAAGGATGCTCGTACTGCCTCGCGTGTGGCGGAAATGTCGGACGCGGTCATCGTCGGCAGCGCCATCGTCGGGCGCATGGAGGAACTTGCCTCGACGCCCGAGCGCATCCCAACCGTGGTGAGCGGTTTCCTCAGCGAGTTGCGGGCCGGCATCGACGCTGCCGTGAAGCGCTGAACCAATCGGCGTCTCTGGGCGCTGGAGAGAAGTACATGAGCTGGTTCGAAAAATTGATGCCCAGCCGGATCCGCACCGAGGCCAGCAGCAAGCGGGCGGTGCCGGAGGGACTGTGGGCCAAGTGTCCGGGTTGCAGCGCGATCCTCTACCGCGCCGAGCTCGAGCGCAATCTGGAGGTCTGCCCCAAGTGCGGGCACCACAACCGGCTGGGTGCGCGCAGACGGCTCGATGCCTTTCTCGATCCCGAGCCGCGGGAGGAGATTGCGCCGGATCTCGAGTCCGGCGATCCGCTGAAATTCAAGGACCTCAAGAAGTACAAGGACCGCATCAGCCAGGCCCAGAAGCAGACCGGCGAGAAGGAGGCGCTGGTGGTGATACGCGGCCGCGTGAAGGGATTGGACCTGGTGGCGGCGGCCTTCGAGTTCGAGTTCATGGGCGGTTCCATGGGCTCCGTGGTGGGCGAACGTTTCGTGCGCGGGGTCGAGACCGCCATTGGTCACGGTGCGGCGATGGTCTGTTTCTCGGCTAGCGGTGGGGCACGAATGCAGGAGTCCTTGTTCTCCCTGATGCAGATGGCGAAGACCAGCGCCGCGCTCGGCCGACTGCGCGAGCGCGCTCTTCCATTCGTCTCGGTGATGACCGATCCGACCATGGGCGGGGTTTCGGCTAGCCTGGCGATGCTCGGCGACATCAATATCGCGGAGCCCAACGCGCTGATCGGGTTCGCCGGCCCGCGGGTGATCGAGCAGACGGTGCGCGAGAAGCTGCCGGAAGGTTTCCAGCGCAGCGAGTTCCTGCTGGAGCACGGCGCGCTGGACATGATCCTCGACCGCCGCGACATGCGCGATCAGATCGCGGACGCCATCGCTATCCTCACTCATCGGCCGCGTCCTTAGACCCTGGTCATTGGCCATCCGGGCCAGAATCAGCACGCCAGCCAAGAAGCGTGGTTCGTCGAAGGGTTCATTTTCACTGGCTCATGCGCTTGAAAACGGCTTCACAACCCTGTGCCGTGGCAAGCGCTCCAGAGCCATCGGGATGCTGATGCCGAGGAAGGAGGCCGAATGCGTTGCGCCTCCGGCCGGGGTTCCCGCACCGGCGGCGCGTCGGTCGCCATCGACTACCGTGAGGCCTTTTCCCGCACTTGACGCCGATTGACCCTCCCAAGCGGTTCGACGATCTGAGTGCCTGGCTGCGCTGGCAGGAGGGCCTGCATCCGAACGCGATCGACCTTGGGCTGGAGCGGGTCCGGGCGGTATGGGAGCGCCTGGGGCCAGATTCCCCGCCATTCCCCGTCGTGACGATCGCGGGAACCAACGGCAAGGGGTCGTGCGCGGCCATGCTCGAGGCCATCTACGACGCTGCCGGATACCGCACCTGCTGCTACACCTCGCCGCACCTGCTGCGCTACAACGAGCGCATCCGCATCGACCGGCGGGAGGTGAGCGATGCCGACCTCTGTGCCGCCTTCCAGCGCGTGGAGAACGCACGGGGCGCGGTGACGCTGACCTACTTCGAGTTCGGGACCCTTGCCGCCCTCGATCTCTTCGCGAGAGCCGGGCCGGATGTCGCGATTCTCGAGGTCGGGCTCGGCGGTCGGCTCGATGCGGTCAACCTGCTGGATGCCGACGTCGCGGTCGTGACCAGCATCGGGCGCGATCACATGGCCTGGCTTGGTGAGGATCTCGAGAGCATCGCCGCCGAAAAGGCCGGCATCTTCCGGCCCGGGCGACCGGCGGTGGTTGGGCATCGTAAGCCCGCGGGCACGATCCTCGAGTTGGCGGAGCAACTCGGCAGCCAGCTGCATGTGCTTGGACGCGATTTCGACTGGACACGTGACGCGCTGGGCTGGCACTGGCTGGGTCCCGGGTGGCCACCCACCGCGCTGCCGGCGCCTGCCCTCCGAGGCGAGCATCAGTACGACAACGCGGCGGCGGCCTTGATGGCGATATCCTGCGTCGCGGAACGGCTGCCGGTCCCTCTGTCCAGCTTGCGCGAGGGCCTGCTCAGGGTTAGCTTGCCGGGGCGCTTCCAGGTCATCCCCGGCGACGTCACCTGGATACTGGACGTGGCTCACAACGGCCAAGCGGCGGAGACCTTGGCCGCAAATCTGGCGGCCTTCCCATGCCGCGGGGCCCTGCACGCCGTCCTCGGCATCCTGAAGGATAAGGAGCCGGCGGCCATCGTCACCCCGCTTGCCGAACGCGTGAGAACATGGCACCTGGGGCAGACATCAGGTCCTCGCTCGCTCGCCGCGGTGGAACTGATGCAGGCGCTCGACGGTCTCCTGCCCCCCGACCGCATGCATGCCTATGGTGATCTGAACCAGGCCATGGATGGCGCGCTTGCGCTGGCGTGCAAGGGCGACTGCATCCTGGTGTCGGGATCTTTCACGACGGTCGAGGCGGCCCTGCGCCGACTGACGGACCCGCCCGGCCGATGATTCGGGTCTTCCTTGGAACCGAACCTGGCGAGCACGAACGCCCTGCCGCCGTTCCACACGCCAGCGGTGCCGTTGGGTTCGGCAAGCGGTGCGTTATTCAGCGCGTAGCCCTGATATAATCCGCTTTCGCCGGGCGTCGTGTCGCCCGGTCTCGAGTTTGGGCGAACCTGAAACACCGCGGGTGTGGGAGATCGGATGGAGGAAGGCTCTAAGCGGCGTCTGGCAGGAGCAGTGGTCATCGTGCTGCTGGTGGTGGTGTTTCTTCCGATGCTGCTTGAGGAGGATGCTCCATCGCCTGTGCCGGACGGTGATCTGGTCATTCCGCCGCGACCGGAGTTTGCCCCCGATTTCGACACGCGGGTCGCCGAGCCGCCGCTGGCGCCGGCGCCGATTCCAATGCCTGCGGAGCTACCGCCGCCGGCACTGTATGAACAACCTGAGAGCGCCGGCGCCGCAGCGCCCGAGCCGGAGTTGGCGCCGGAGCCGGAGTTGGCGCCCGAGCCGGAGTCCGAGGTGGACCAGGCACCGATACCGGAGCCCGTCGCCATCGCTCCCGCGCCCCGGGTGACCGCCCCTGAGCCCCCGCCGCCGACTCGTACCCCGGCGCCAACGGGAGTTCCCTCCTGGGTGATCCAGGTGTCCGCTCTCACGGAGGTCGAGCGCGCGCGAAACCTCGAGAGGGACCTGCGATCCAAGGGCTTCCCGGTATTCGTCGAAGAGGCGACCGTGGACGGCAAGGCCTTTCATCGTGTTCGCATCGGACCCGAGGCCGATCGCGACCGGATCGAGCGGCTGGCCCGATCCCTGAAGGAAAAGACCGGCCTCGAAGGCCAGATCAAACGGTATCCCTAACCGAGCATTCCTTGTACCAGTTACTCCCTTACTCTTCGTTCGTTGGTAACCGCCATCCGGACGGCGGCCCGTGGCCTTGGCCTAGGTGTGGGTGGTCATGATTTGGGTCGATTACGTCATCATCGCCATCGTCGTGTTGTCCGCACTGATCGGCTTCGTGCGCGGGCTGATCAGGGAGGTCCTGTCCCTAGCCATTTGGATCGGCGCCGTTTTCATAGCCTGGACCTACTTCAAGGAGGTCGCGATTCACCTGACGCCCTGGATCTCGACTCCTTCTGTGCGCCTTGGCGTCGCCTTCCTGATCATCTTGTTCGCGGTCTTGATCCTAGGGGCGATCGTCGGTCATCTGTTCACGCTGCTGGTGGAGAAGACGGGGCTTACCGGCACCGATAGACTTCTTGGCGTGCTGTTTGGGGGTGCCCGCGGGATACTGGTCGTGGCGATGCTGGTTTTCCTCGGCGGGTTGACGCCCCTTCCCGATGACCCCTGGTGGGAGCAGTCGGCATTGCTCGGCCGCTTCCAGGTGTTGGCCGAGCGGATACTCGGCGAGATCCCGCCGGACGTGGCGGACAAGATCAAGAGCTTCTAGGATGCTGATGATTGGCCTTCGTGGCCAGAATCAGCGCGCCACCCAAGAAGCGCGGTTCTTGGATGGCGTCACGTCCCTATGTCCCGGGAAGCCCTGAATTGCTCAGCGTTTCCCTGGGAGGCTCGGTCGATCATCGCCCAGCAGCGGAGACGGCGGTGTTTTCCGCGTCCGTGTCCGGGGCGAACGGCATCTGCTTCTGCCAACTACGAGGTGCTTCATGTGCGGCATCGTAGGAATCATCGGTAAGGGTCCAGTCAACCAGTCACTGTACGATGCCTTGCTGGTGCTTCAGCACCGCGGCCAGGACGCTGCTGGCATCGTCACCTGCGAGGGTGAGAAGCTTCACCTGCGCAAGGACAACGGTTTGGCGCGGGACGTATTCCGCACCCGTCACATGATTCAGTTGCGGGGCAGCATGGGGCTAGGCCATGTTCGCTACCCGACCGCGGGCGCATCCAACTCCGCAGAGGCCCAGCCGTTCTACGTCAACTCTCCCTATGGCATTGTGCTCGCCCACAACGGCAACCTGACCAACGCCGAGGAGCTCAAGCGAGACCTTTACGCCGAGGATCTGCGCCATATCAATACCGAGTCGGACTCGGAGATCCTGCTCAACGTTCTAGCGCACGAGCTGCAGACCGAGGGCAAGCTGCGCATCGACGAGCAGGATGTCTTCCGCGCCGTCGCGGGGGTCCACAGGCGCTGCCGAGGAGGCTATGCGGCCGTGGCAATGATTCCGGGCTTCGGCGTGTTCGGTTTCCGCGATCCGCATGGCATTCGGCCGCTGGTCTACGGCAAGCGGGAGACGGAGCAGGGTACCGAGTACATGATCGCGTCCGAGAGCGTCGCCCTGGATACGCTCGGCTTCAAGCTGGTTTCGGATGTGGCTCCGGGCGAGGCCGTGTTCGTCGATGTGGGTGGAGACCTCTACACCCGCCAGTGCGCCGATCAGCCGATTCTCTCGCCTTGCATCTTCGAGTTCGTATATTTTGCGCGGCCGGACTCCTTCATCGACAACATCTCGGTTCACAAGGCCCGTTCGCGGATGGGGCGCAAGCTGGCGTACAAGATCAGGCGCGAGTGGGCGGACCACGACATCGATGTGGTCATCCCCGTGCCGGACACCAGCCGCACGGCCGCCTTGCAGCTCGCCAACGCGCTCGGCATCGGCTACGCGGAGGGCTTTATCAAGAACCGCTACATCGGGCGCACCTTCATCATGCCGGGGCAGAAGGTACGCAAGAAATCCGTGCGGCAGAAGCTCAACGCCATTGATCTGGAGTTTCGCAACAAGAACGTGCTGCTGGTGGACGATTCCATCGTGCGCGGCACGACCTCCCAGCAGATCATTCAGATGGCGCGGGACGCCGGCGCCAAGCGGGTCTACTTTGCCTCCGCGGCGCCGCCGGTCCGCTTCCCCAATGTCTACGGCATCGACATGCCGGCCGCCAGCGAGCTGATCGCCCATGGCCGCACAGAGGAGGAGATCTGCCGCGAGCTCGGCGCCGATGGCCTGATCTTCCAGGATCTGGACGCGCTCATTGATGCGGTGCAGAAGAAGGGCAAGAGCCACGTCGACCGCTTCGACACGTCCGTCTTCAACGGCGATTACGTGACGGGCGACGTGACCGCAGACTACCTCAGGCAGCTCGAGGCTCAGCGCAACGACAGCGCCAAGGAGGAGCGGTCCAGCCACAGCGAAACCGTTATCGAGCTCTACAACACCGCCTGATCGGGCGCTCGACCGGGGAAGCGAACAGCACATGCAGCACAGGGACGGTCCGGGATTCTCAACGCTCGCCATCCGCACTGGCCATGCGCGCTCCCAGGAGGGAGAGCACAGCGAGCCGATATACGTCACCTCGAGCTATGTGTTCTCCAGCGCGGCCGAGGCGGCGGCGCGCTTCGCCGGGGACGAGCCCGGGAACATCTACTCCCGCTTCACCAATCCGACGGTGCAGGCCTTCGAGGCGCGGCTGGCGGCCCTGGAGGGCGGAGAATCCTGCATAGCCACCGCCTCAGGCATGGCGGCCATCCTGTCGCTCTGCCTGGGCCTGCTCGAGGCGGGAAGTCACATCGTCTCCTCGCGCAGCATCTTCGGCAGCACCACCATGCTGTTCAACAAGTACCTGGCGCGTTTCGGGATCGAAACCAGCTATGTGCCTCTGGCGGATCTCGATGCCTGGGGAAGCGCGATCAGGCCGCAGACGCGGTTGCTTTTTGTTGAGACTCCATCCAACCCACTTACGGAAATGGCCGATATCCGCGCCCTCGCGGAGCTCGCCCATGCCAGCGGGTGCCTGCTCGCGGTGGACAACTGCTTCTGCACCCCGGCGCTGCAGCGACCGCTGTCGCTCGGCGCGGATCTGGTCGTTCACTCCGCCACCAAGTACCTGGACGGGCAAGGCCGTTGCATGGGGGGCGCGGTGGTGGGCGACCGCAAGCTGGTGGGAGAGGAGGTGTTCGGGGTCATCCGTACCGCTGGGCCGAGCATGAGCCCGTTCAACGCCTGGGTGTTCCTCAAGGGGCTGGAGACCTTGGAGCTGCGTATGCTGGCCCACGCCCGCAATGCCCAGATCCTCGCCGAGTGGCTGCGGGAGCAGCCCGCTGTCGAGCGGGTCCATTACCCAGGCCTCGATGTCCACCCCCAGCACCACCTGGTGGGCAGCCAACAGCACACCGGGGGCGGGATCGTCGCCTTCGACGTCGGGGGAGGGCGCGCGGCCGCCTGGGGCGTGATCGATGCCACTCGCATGCTCTCCATTACCGCCAACCTCGGGGATACCAAGACCACCATCACCCATCCCGCGACCACGACCCACGGGCGGCTTACGCCGGAGGAGAGAGCGGCGGCGGGGATCGGGGATGGCCTGATCCGCGTCGCGGTCGGCCTGGAGAACGTCGAGGACATCGAGTCTGATCTGGCGAGGGGCCTCAGCGCTCTCTCGGGCAGTCCCGGCTGAGGGCGCAGCCCGTCCGACAGCCAGTTCAGAATGCGGTCGGAAATGGGAAGCGCCGCGGATGAGACATAGCGAAGATCAATTGCCGGCGTCGCCGGATGCAGAGCTGCGGGCGAAATGGGACGCCCGCTACCGCGACAGCGACCACGAGCTCGTCCCCGCGCGCGTGCTGCTCGAAAACCTGCATCTGCTGCCGCCGAAGGGCCGCGCGCTCGATCTGGCCTGCGGACTCGGCGCGAATGCCCTACTGCTCGCCGAGCTCGGATTGGAGGTATCCGCCTGGGACCTGTCGGCGGTTGCCATCGATCGCCTGAAGGACGCGGCTTCCGCACGGGGCTTGCGGATCGACGCCCAAGTGCGCGATCTACAAACGCATCCCCCGGAACCTGGCACATTCGACGTGATCGTCGTGGCCCACTTCCTGGATCGGGCGTTGGCAGCGAGGATCGCCCAGGCGTTGCGCCCCGGAGCGCTGCTCTTCTACCAGACTTTCACCCGCGAGGCGGTTTCTGCCTGCGGCCCCTCGAACCCCGAATACCGGCTCGGGGTCAACGAGCTTCTGCAGCTCTTTCCGAGGCTCATCGTGCGTGTCTACCGGGAAGAAGGGAGGCTCGGTGAGCATACCGTCGGCACCCGTGATGTCGCCATTTTGGTAGCGGAAAGGCCGCGATCTTGACCCCTGCCGCGGGCAATCGACCTGCGTGCAGCAACCCGTCGAGTGCGACCGGTGGATTAGGCCAACCGCAGACCTCCGGGCTTCTTGTCGACCTCGGTTGCAACAGGTAGCCGTTCTTGTGTGGGGGACCCGTTGGTGGTTGCCTGGTGAACGAGCGAGCGAAAAGGATCAAGCAATGACCGATCAAGACGTTTTCGTAAACAACGCCCTCGAAGCGACCATCCGTATCGGGATACTTTTTCTGCTCGTTGCCTGGTGCTTCGATATTGTCCGTCCCTTCATCATTCCGATCGTCTGGGGAATCATCATCGCGATCGGTACTTACCCCGCATTCCTGTCCTTGCGGCAGCGGCTCGGGGGACGCGGGGTATTGTCCGCGATCCTGATCACGCTCCTGGGGCTCCTGATCCTGATCGTGCCGACCGTGCTGCTCAGCGGCACGCTCATCGACAGCGCCCATGGATTGGCCAAGGGCCTGCAGCAAGGGACCATCGCGGTCCCCTCACCGCCGGAGAGCGTCAAGGGGTGGCCGGTGGTCGGGGAGGCGCTGGATATCTTCTGGCGCCAGGCATCGGAGAACTTGGCGGCAACGGCGGCGAAAATCGCGCCCCAGCTCAAGGCGGCGGGTGCCTGGCTGCTATCCACGGCGGCGGGGGCCGGTTTCGGCATCCTGAAGTTCGTGATTGCCATCGTCATTTCAGGCGTGCTGCTGGCGAACGCCGAGGCGGGCGGCAGGACTGCCTATGCGATTTCCACCCGGCTCGCCGGCCAGAAGGGAGCCGAGTTCGCAAAGCTGGCGGAGGTCACGGTGCGCAGTGTCACACGCGGGATCCTCGGCGTGGCGCTGATCCAATCGGTGCTCATCGGCCTGGGATTCCTGGTGATGGGCATTCCCGGCGCCGGGCTCTGGGCGCTGCTGTGCCTGATCCTCAGCGTAATTCAGATTGGCCCGTTTCCGGTCGTGCTCCCGGTCCTGTTCTACGTATTCTCGACCGCCGACACTGGGCCGGCGGTGATCTTCCTGATCTGGAGCCTGTTTGCGGGTTCCGTCGACAACATCCTGAAACCCATCCTGCTCGGGCGGGGCGTGGATGTCCCGATGGCCGTGATCTTCATCGGGGCAATCGGGGGCTTCATCACCTCGGGCATCATCGGACTCTTCGTCGGTGCGGTGGTGCTGGTTGTCGGATACAAGCTCTTCCTCGCCTGGCTTTACGATCGACCCGGCGCTCATGCCTCAGCGCCGCCGGCCGCCGCCAGTCCGGTCGCGGGCGACGAGTCGAAGGCCTGATGCGCCGGGGCCGCAAGGCTGGGCTGTTCGTTGGTTCAACTCAGCCAATGCCCACATTGGCCGTGCACCGAAACCAGAGGCTCAGACAACCAGAAACAGGATCAGAGCACCGAGAAAAAATCTATAAATAACAAAAGGAAGCATGCTTACTTTCTCAATAAACTTGAGAAAGAAGTGTATGCTCAGATAGGCCACGACGAACGACACCGCGGCACCCAGCCAGAGGGAAGTCCAATCAACCGGGGCCGCGGTTCGGGCCAGATCCAGGGTCTCCAGCGCCCCGGCCATGAGGATGGTTGGGATCGAGAGCAGGAACGAGAATCGTGACGCCGCCTTCCGGCTCAGGCCAAGGAAAAGGCCGGCAGTGATGGTGATACCGGAGCGTGATGTCCCGGGGATGATCGCGATGGCCTGAAGCAACCCGACGAAGAGCGCGTCTGTCCAGCGCACCGAGTACTCGTCTCGGACGCGCTTGCCACGGGCATCGGCGATCCAGAGCAACAGGCCGAACCCGATGGTGGTGCCCGCGATGACGAGGGCGACGAGCCGTTCGTCCTGCCGTAGCATCTCCAACAGGCCTTTGAGGGGAAGTCCTAGGATCAGGACCGGGATGGTCGCCAGTAGGATCATCCAGCCTAGGCGCGCGTCCGGAGAATCGATGCGTCTGCTTGCTATGGAGTCGAGGACGGCGACGGTCATCGCCGCTACCTCGTGGCGAAAGTAGGTGACCACCGCGCCTAGGGTCCCCAAGTGCACAGCGACGTCGAAGGCGAGACTCTGCAGCTCGTAGCCAAAGAGGAGGGGCGTCAACACCAGATGGCCGGAGCTGGAGATCGGGAGAAACTCGGTGAATCCCTGTACCAGTGCGAGCAGGATGATCTGGGCGGTATCGATGGCGGCGGGCTCCTTCAGAACAACGCGCGATTGTAACAGCGGGGTGCGGGATTTGTGCGGCGACGCCTCAAGCACTCGGCAACGAGGGGCCGCGAGGAAAGGGCGCGCCCCCGGGCTTCGGAAGCGGACCCCGTAGGCCTCGATCAACCTACCGAATCGCCGGTCCCACCGCTTCTGGCGTCGACGTTTATCCAGGGCTCTGCCAGCTGCAAGGTTTGCCAGCGATGAACCGGCGGTAGACAAGCGCGCGCAACCGCGGCCATGAATCCGGGGGCAGGTAAGCAGTGGGCGACACCGAGTGCCGCAACCGAGGTCGTGTTCTGGCGCCTCGACAGGCCGCGTCCATCGGCCTTGACGTCGGCTTCCAGCGCCGTCCAGGAACGGTAGAAGAGCTCCAGCCGGCGCTCTTCTGGCGCCGAAGCGATCCGCTCCGCCTCGGCCTGCGGAAACATCCTCCTCGCGATAGCCAGTAGGTCCGCGCGCGGACGTATCCGTTCGCAGTCGATGCCCACGGGGCGCCCGGACGAGACGGCGACCAGGGCCATGTCATCGCTGGTCGTCATATTGAATTCCAGGCAGGATCGCCGATCGGCCAGGGTTGGCTTTCCCGCAGATCCGTATTCAAAAACATGCAGATGGGGAGCGTTTTTCGTGTAAAAGGACAGTACCTTGCGGAGACCCGCATGGGCGAGTACGTAGCGTTGCCGATGGTGAGCCTGGCGCAAGCGCTGGGCGCGCGACCGCTCCCCATCGGACAGCAGATGCCATTGTGTCTGCAGGGACGGACCGTGGGGACCACAATCCAGCTTCCACAGATGCAGGTCCCCGGCACCGAGCCCCGGGGAAACGGCCACCGACCGCCAGTGCAGCACCTCTGAGGGATCGCTCAATTCCGCTCCTTCACCAACGCCGCTCGCGGGGGTGGCGGCGAGACTCGTCTCGCGCCATTTCCGGGTGGCCCATGACATTGGCGGATTCTATAATTCTCGGGTACCAGCGACGAGGTATCGAGCGTGGAGTCGTACGAGAAACTGCGATTGGAAGCGAGATTGGAATCCCTTTGCGAGAAGGGCTGCCGCCACGTATGGCACGACATCGATGCCCTGGAGAGAGGCCAGGAACTGAAAGAAACCAAGGGCCTGAACGATACGGAGCGTCGCTGGCTCCTCGCCGAGTTGAAGCAGATCATGGCGGTTTACGGCGACCGCTGCTCCGCAGACTGATCCTTCCTGAATTCGTCCCTCTTCGGCAGTGCCGGCTCCGACCCGCGCGGGGAACCGGGGATTCGCCTATGCACCCTGAGAACACCAAGAATACAACTGAAGGAAAACAATGAAGTGAAGACCATAGTTCGTACGATCAGTGAGGAACTCAAGGCCGCTGTCCCGCAGATCGAGGCGGCGGTCCGGCTACTCGATGAGGGAGCGACGGTGCCATTCATCGCCCGTTACCGCAAGGAAGCGACCGGAGGGTTGAACGACGTGCAGCTGCGCGAGCTCGAGCAGCGCCTCGGCTACCTGCGTGAGCTCGAGGATCGCCGGGCGACCGTTCTCAAGAGCATCGAGGAGCAAGGAAAGCTGACGAGCGAGCTTGCCGCGGAGATCCAGACCGCCGACACCAAGCAGCGGCTGGAGGATCTCTACCTGCCGTACAAGCCGAAGCGCCGCACCAAGGCGCAGATCGCACGCGAGGCGGGGCTCGAGCCGCTGGCCTTGGGTTTGCTGGAGGACCCGGCGCAGAGCCCGGAGACGCTAGCCGCCGCCTTCGTGTCCGCGGCTAAGGGTGTGGCGGACAGGGATGCGGCCCTGGAAGGTGCCCGCCAGATATTGATGGAACGGTTCGCCGAGGATGCGGCTCTCGCGGGGCGGCTGCGTGACTACGTGTGGGAGAACGGCGTGCTCGTGTCCGGCCTGATCGAAGGCAAGGAAAGGGAAGGCAGCAAATTCTCCGACTACTTCGATTACCGCGAGGCGGTCGCCAAGATCCCTTCGCACCGGGCGCTCGCGCTTTTCAGGGGTCGGAATGCGGGTATTCTCGCCCTCGAGCTGAAACCCGGACCCGAGGACGAGGAGGCGGACCGGATCTGCCAGCAGATAATCGCCCGGCAATTCGGGCTCAGGGACCAGGGCCGGCCGGCGGACGCCTGGCTGCGCGAGGTCGTGCGCAAGACCTGGCGCATCAAGCTGCTGGTGCGCCTCGACCTGGAGATCAAGTCACGCCTGCTGGATGCGGCGGAATCGGAGGCCATCCGGGTCTTCGCGCGCAACCTGTCAGCGCTGCTGCTGGCCTCGCCGGCGGGGCGGCTGCCGACCATCGGGCTCGATCCGGGACTGCGCACCGGTGTCAAGGTGGCGGTCGTGGATGCGACGGGGCGGGTGGCCGCGACGGACACCATCTATCCGCACGCCCCGCGGAATCAGTGGGATGCCGCGGTGGCCCGGCTCGCGGCGCTGGCGAAGGAGCATGGCGCCAAGCTGGTCAGCATCGGCAACGGCACCGCCTCGCGCGAGACCGACAAATTGGCCCGGGCGCTGATCAAGCTCCATCCGGACCTCGGTCTTCGTTCCGTTGTCGTCAGCGAGGCGGGGGCCTCCGTCTACTCGGCCTCCGAGTACGCCTCCCAGGAGCTTCCGGAGCTGGACGTCTCGCTGCGTGGCGCCGTATCCATCGCGAGGCGCCTGCAGGATCCGTTGGCGGAGCTGGTGAAGATCGACCCGAAGTCCATCGGCGTCGGTCAGTATCAGCACGATGTCAACCAGGGCCAACTCGCCCGCGCCCTCGAGGATGTCGTCGAGGATTGCGTGAATGCGGTGGGCGTGGATCTCAACACCGCGTCCGTGCCGCTGCTGGCGCGGGTCTCGGGCCTCAGTCGCGGACTCGCGGAGAACATCGTGCGCTACCGCGACGAGCACGGGGCGTTTCGTCGCCGCACCGGTCTGAAGGAGGTTCCCCGCCTCGGAGACAAGACGTTCCAGTTATGCGCCGGCTTCCTGCGCGTGCCGGACGGAGAGGAGCCCCTCGACGCGTCCGCCGTGCATCCCGAGGCCTATCCGGTGGTGCGCCGTATCCTGGTCAAGGCCGGAAAGGGCATCCGCGAGCTGATCGGCGACACGGCTACCCTGCGTCGTCTCAATCCCGCCGAGCTCACCGACGACCAGTTCGGGCTGCCGACGGTCCGCGACATCCTCGCGGAGCTGGAAAAGCCCGGGCGGGATCCCCGCCCCGAGTTCAGGGCTGCGGAGTTTCTCGACGGGGTGGAGAAGCTGACCGACCTCGAGCCGGGAATGGTCCTGGAGGGCACCGTCACCAACGTCACCAACTTCGGCGCATTCGTCGACATCGGCGTCCATCAGGACGGCCTGGTGCACATCTCGGCGCTCGCCGACCGCTTCGTGAAGGACCCACACGAGGTGGTCAAGACTGGTGACCTGGTCAAGGTCAAGGTGCTCGATCTGGATCTGGAACGCCGGCGCATCGCGCTCAGCATGCGTCTCGGCGACCGGCCCGAGCCCAGGGCGCAACGTCCGGTGTCCGAGCGGCGCTCGACGCGGCCCCAGCAGCGGCGGGACGGGACGAAGGAACCTGCCGTTGCAGGTGGCGCCTTGGCAGCTGCCTTTTCGCGGGCCCGTTCCGGTCGCAACTCGGGGCAAGAATAGCGGTTGCTGGGCAACAAAAAGCCGCCGAGCCGCAGTGCGCGGCTCGGCGGCTTGCCTGGGTCGAATTCAGGCCGCTACCTGGCCCGTGCCCTCGAGCTTGCGGATCAGGGGATAGAGGTGCTCGGTCTCGCGCTGGATGCGGTCCAGGACCAGATCGAACATCTCATCGGTCTCCTTCACGAAATGGGCGTGGTCGCGGATGGTGAGCTGACCATGGCGCCTTGAGCACCATTCCTTCAAGTAATCGGCGAAGATGCGCTTGATCTCGGAGGAGCCCGAGAGAAAGCGGTCGGCGGTGTTCTTCACCGTCTGATCCGAATGGGAAATCAGTCGGCCGCACAACTCGCGGTCCACCAGCTCCATATGCTCCTTGACCTTGCCTGAGAGATCGAAAAACAGGTCACAGGCGGTCTGGGTGTCGCACATGGACCGGTCTTGGATCAGGTAGCGGAACACGTTGGAGAGCTCCGTAATCTTGTGGTTCTGGGTGTGCAGTTCGGAAAAGGCGATCATCTTCGATATCCTCCAGTCCTGTAGTTTTCAGCCGGGGGGCGAATGAAACAAGGGGAAAAACGCGGCAGGGGAGTAAATAACCATTTGAGCAATGGGTGATTTTGCTCCGCGGCTAGTCCGAATTCCTTCGATGTTGGAGTCTACTAGAGTAAAGCCACGCTGTGAACGTGAAAAAGTCCAGGTCTAAAGGATCTGGCTCAGGAACAGCCTGGTGCGCTCCTGACGGGGATCGTCGAAGAAACGTTCGGGATCGTTCTGCTCCACGATCTCTCCCTCGTCCATGAAGATCACCCGGTCCGCGACCGTCCGCGCGAAACCCATTTCGTGCGTGACGCAGAGCATGGTCATGCCCTCCTGAGCGAGCTCGACCATCACGTCCAGCACCTCCTTGATCATCTCCGGGTCGAGCGCGGAGGTAGGCTCGTCGAATAACATGATGCGCGGGCTCATGCAGAGGCTGCGTGCGATGGCTACCCGCTGTTGCTGGCCTCCGGATAGCTGACCGGGATATTTGTCCGCCTGCTCGGGGATGCGTACGCGGGTCAGGTATTCCATCGCTACCTTCTCGGCCTCGGCACGGGGCATCTTGCGCACCCAGATGGGTGCCAGGCAGCAGTTCTCCAGCACCGTCAGGTGCGGGAACAGGTTGAACTGCTGAAACACCATGCCGACCTCGCTGCGCACCCGCTCGATGTTCTTGACGTCCTCGCCAAGCTCGGTGCCGTCAACCACGATGCGGCCCTGCTGGTGCGACTCCAAATGATTGATGCAGCGGATCAAGGTGGATTTGCCGGAGCCCGAGGGACCGCAGATGACGATGCGCTCACCCTTGCGCACCGTCAGGTCAATGCCTTTCAGTACGTGGAAGTCTCCGAACCATTTGTGTACACCGCGCATTTCGATCATCAGCGCGTCGCCAGGTGGCTGGCGTGTTCCCTGGTTGTTCATAGTAGATCGAACCACTTGCCGGTCTCCGGGGCGACCGGGGCTCGGGCCGCGGTCGCGATCGGCCCCCATCCGGATGGGGCGTTTGTCGGAATACTGGGGAACGCGCGCTCGTCTGGCAACCCAAGGGGCAATGCGATCATGCGCGGCGGGCGGGGTAGCCGCGCGCTCTCCCAACCCTACCGCAGCCATCATCATGATCGACAGAGATCGAGACGATCTAAATATTTCGCTGTACAGGGAATACGCCTCGCCCGCAAGTTTCGCGCCGCGGGATGTTCCGCGCTCCATCTACCCGAGTTCCCCCATTATGACTAAGTTCGTTTTGGCTTTCGTGGCTGCGGCCCTTGCCGCTCCAGCGGTTTCCTTAGCCGAGTCGCCGGTCTGGCCGGCGGGTGCGCAGGACAAAAACGACGAGCGCGTTATCGCCTTCTACGGCGGTATGTGCGCCAACTGGGCGGACGATCACGGTCTTGCCGGCGATGAGCGTGAAGCCTTTCTGACCAAGTGCCGAACCGACGCCCCTGCCGTATACCCCGTGGGATATGCCGGGGGCGACGGAGGTGGCGGCGGGGACGAGTGATCGCCACCGCGATTCGAGCGCGGCGCGCTGGTGGAGCGCATCCAGGGATCCGCCAGCGGCCGAGCCCCCACTCGAGCGCACCCACGAAAGCGTCTTCTCCGCTAGTCAGATCTCCGACGTGCCCCCGAGGTCTTGCGGCGTCATAGGCTGGTGCTTCTCAAGCCCTCGCGGCCGATGGTCCTCCTCGCACCCCCACCGGAACCAAGCCGCGCAACGCGGATGGGTTCGCGATCTTTGTGGGCGTTTTTCCTCCTGTCACCTGTTGATTCTCGACTCCGGACCACTACACTGCAGCGGCTATCCGTGTTCGATCGAGGTTCGCTTGTCGCGGAACCTCGGCGCGCATTCGCTTCGATCCTAGTCTGTTTGTCCTGAGGTCCTCTCTCCATGCACGAACTCGCTGTTCACGCGGCCGCTGTGGCCGCCGGTCTGATCGTGCTCATCGCCGGGGGCGAGTCCCTGGTGCGGGGTGCGGCGGCGCTGGCGACGGCACTTCGCATCAGTCCCCTTGTGATTGGGCTTACGGTCGTCGCCTTCGGCACCAGCGCCCCTGAGCTCGCGGTGAGCGTGAAGGCGGCGCACGCTGGCAGCGGCGATCTGGCGCTCGGAAACGTGGTGGGGAGCAACATCGCCAACGTCCTGCTCATTCTGGGGCTGTCGGCGTTGCTCGCGCCGTTGGCTGTGTCGAGCCAGCTCGTCCGCTTCGATGTGCCGCTGATGGTCGCGGTCTCGGTCCTGATGCTGCTGATGGGGCTGGACGGCGCGATAGGGGTCTGGGACGGAGCGCTGCTGCTCGGCTTGCTTGCCGGCTACACGGTATGGTCCTTCCTGCAGGGTCGTGCAGAGGCCACGGCCAACGAGCCTTCTCAGGCCGCCGTGCCCGGGGTTGGGGAGGGGGCGCGGCACTTAGCGATTCAGCTTTTCTTGGTCCTGGCCGGGCTGGGCCTCTTGTGGCTCGGAGCGCGCTGGCTCGTGGAGGGTGCGGTTGGAATCGCCAGTCTCCTCGGCGTGCAGGAGCTGGTCGTCGGATTGACCGTGGTCGCGATTGGAACCTCCCTGCCGGAATTGATCACCTCTTTGCTCGCCGTGCGCCGAGGCCAGCGCGATCTTGCGGTCGGCAACATCGTTGGCAGCAACCTGTTCAACATCCTCGGCGTCTTGGGCTTAGCCAGCCTGGTGGCTCCAGGGGGCGTGCCGGTCTCCACCGCTGCCCTGGCGCTAGACATGCCCATCATGATCGCGGTGGCCGCCGCCTGCCTGCCGATTTTTTTCACGGGTTTCCGCATCGACCGTTGGGAGGGGGGGCTGTTTGTCTTCTACTACCTGGCTTACGTCGGCTACCTGGTAATGGACGCCACCGAACACGCCGGGAGCGAGGGACTCGCCTTCGTCATGGTCGCGTTCGTCATTCCACTCACGATCCTGACACTCGCTGTGTGCACCCTGCGGGCGCTGCGCGCGCGGTTTGCGTGAGGGCAGCTCCGTGTCCCTTGGTCCGGGCATCAATCCTGATGGCCCCGATGCAGCTCCCGCTCCAGGGCCTGGCTGTAACGGGACATGGCGAAACAGAAGGCCCAAAACACCAACCCGGCGAACAGGTAGCCCTCGACCGAATAGCCTAGCCAGTTGGGATCGGCGAAGGCCTGCTGAACGATCCCTAGCAGGTCGAACAGCCCGATGATGAGCACCAGGGTGGTGTCCTTGAACAGCGCGATGAAGGTGTTGACGATGCCCGGGATCACTAGCCTCAGGACCTGGGGGAGAATGATCAGCGCCATGCCTTTCCAGTAGCCGAGACCGAGTGCCTCGGCGGCCTCGTACTGGCCCTTGGGCATGGCCTGCAGACCACCGCGCACGACCTCCGCCATGTAGGCGGATTGGAACAGCACGATGCCGATCATGGCTCGCAGAAGCTTGTCGAGCGTGATCCCCTCGGGAAGGAAAAGGGGCAGCATCACCGAGGCCATGAACAGCACGGTGATCAGGGGAACCCCCCGCCACAGCTCGATGTAGGCTACGCATGCGGCGCGAATCACGGGCATCCGCGATCTTCGGCCGAGGGCCAGCAAGATGCCGAAAGGAAGCGATAGCACCATCCCGACCACGGCCAGCACCAGGGTGAGCATGAGTCCGCCCCAGCGATGGGTTTCGACCTCCGGCAGCCCGAAGACGCCGCCATGGAAGAGCACGTAGGCCGCCACCGGGTAGCCAAAGACGAGGCCGAGCCCCAGGGCCCCCTTGTGACGGAAGCCCTTGAAGAAGAGGGGGAGCATGAGCGCCGCGAGGACCAGAAGTCCGACGTCAACCCGCCACTGCTGATCCGCGGGATAGAAGCCGTACATGAACTGGTTGAGTCGGGTCGTGACGAACACCCAGCATGCGCCGCCGCTCGCGCAGTCCTCGCGGCTGGTCCCCACCCAGTCCGCGTCGAGGAAGGCCCATTGCACGAACGGCGGGACACTCAGCCACAGCAGCCAGAGCGCGAGCAGGGTGAGGACCGTGTTGAAGGGTGAGGAGAAGAGGTTTCTCCGCAGCCAGCCAAGCGTGCCGACTGTCGCCAGCGGTGGGCGCTCGTGACGGACCGCTCTGGAGGGGTTGGCCATCAGCGCTCCACCAGGGCGATACGGGCGTTGTACCAGTTCATGAGCAGCGAAATGGCCAGGCTCACGGTCAGGTAGACGGCCATGGTCATGGCGATCACCTCCACCGCCTGGCCGGTCTGATTGAGCGTGGTGCCGGCGAAGACATTGACGAGGTCCGGGTAGCCGATGGCCGTGGCGAGGGATGAGTTCTTCAGGAGGTTCAGATACTGGCTGGTCAGCGGTGGGATGATCACCCGCAGCGCCTGCGGGATCACGACGAGGCGCAGGATGTTGCCTCGCCGCAGACCGAGGGCCGCCGCGGCCTCGGTCTGGCCGGTTGGAATCGCCAGGATGCCGGCGCGCACGATCTCCGCGATGAAGGCGGCGGTGTAGACCGAGAGCGCCACCAGCAGGGCGGTGAATTCAGGGATGACGGCGATGCCGCCGCGGAAGTTGAAGCCACGGAGGACCGGCAGCTCCCAGGAGACGGGTGAGCCGGCGAGCCAAAAGGCGGCGGTCGGCAGGACCAGGACGAGCGCCAGGCTGGTGCGCAGCGCCGGAAACTCCCGGCCGGTCAGCTCCCGGCGCCGGCGCGCCCAGCGAGCCAGCATGAACGAAGACAGCAGCGCAACCCCGAGCGCCGCGACGACCAGAGCGAACCCCTGCTCGAACACGGGCCTGGGAAGATAGAGCCCGCGCAGGTTGAGGAACACGCCCTCGCCGACGGCAAGGCTGTCCCGCGGGTGGGGCAGGGCGCGGAGCACGGCGAAATACCAGAAGAAGATCTGCAGGAGCAGGGGGATATTGCGGAAGGTCTCGATATAGGCGGCGGCCAGGCGCGAGATTAGCCAGTTTCCGGACAGGCGGGCCACGCCGATGAGAAATCCGACGACGGTCGCCAGGACGATGCCCAGTGCGGATACCAACAGCGTGTTGAGCAGCCCGACCAGAAAGGTGCGGCCGAAGCTCGAGGTCTCGGCGTAATCGACCAGAGTCTGGATGATGCCGAAACCTGCCTCGTTGGAGAGGAAGGCGAAGCCGGTGCTGATGCCGCGGCTCTCGAGATTGTTCAGCGTGTTGTGCAGGATGAAGCCGAGAAAGGCGAGCACCGCCCCGAGGAACAGCGCCTGGAACACCAGCGCGCGCACCTGGGGCCGGTTCCAGGCCGAGCGACCCTGGCCGGGGGCACTCAACCGCCTCTGCCGGTTCACGCCGATCTGGGGCGGGGCTCAGCGAATGGGCGGAGCGTACTGAAGCCCGCCGTCTCTCCACAGGGCATTCAGCCCCCGCTCGATCTTGAGCGGCGAGCCCCCGCCGACGTTACGCTCGAAGGACTCGCCATAGTTGCCCACTTGCCTGACGACTTGATAGGCCCAGTCCTCCGCCAGACCGAGACCCTTGCCGGGGCTGCCCTCCAGCCCGAGCAAACGCCTGATCTCCGGATTGGAGCTGGACTTCATCTCCTCCACATTCGCGGAGGTGACGCCGAGCTCCTCGGCATTGATCATGGCAAACAGCGTCCAGCGGACGATGTTGAACCAGGCGTCGTCGCCCTGCCGCACGGCCGGTCCGAGCGGTTCCTTCGAGATCACGTCCGGCAGGACCATGGCCTCTTCGGGCTTGGCGAGCTTGACGCGCAGTCCATAGAGCTGGGACTGGTCGCTGGTCAGGACGTCGCACCGACCCGCCTCGAAGCCCTTGACGGTCTGGTCGCCGGTGTCGAACACCACTGGCTGGTACGCCATTCCGTGGGTGCGGAAGTAATCCGCCAGGTTGAGCTCGGTAGTGGTGCCCGCCAATATGCACACCGCCGCTCCGTCGAGCTCCTTGGCGCCCTTGACGCCGAGCGCCTTGGAGACCAGGAAGCCCTGGCCGTCGTAGTAGTTGATGCCGGCGAAGTTGAGGCCGAGGGAGGTGTCGCGGGTCAGAGTCCATGTGGTGTTCCGCGAGAGCAGGTCGACCTCGCCGGACTGGACCGCCGTCAGACGCTCCTTGGCGGTGAGGGGCGTGTACTTGACCTTTTCCGCGTCCCCCAGTACCGCGGCGGCGACCGCCCGGCACAGATCTACGTCGAGGCCGGTCCAATTGCCTTTCTCGTCCGCGTGGGAGAAGCCCGGCAGACCGGTGTTGACCCCGCAATGGAGGAAGCCCTTCTTTTGCACCGAGGCCAGGATGGTGTCGGCCGTGACCGTGGCCGAGGCCAGAGTCGAGAGGACGAGGGTTATCGCGAGAAGTGGTTTGCACATGTCGTTCGCTCCCATGATCTGACACCTTCGCTTGCCGATTCCGCGGATCGGGGATACCCCGACACGGTGGGACCACATCATCATAGTCTAACCGCGGCGCGGATTTCCCGGTGGCGGCGGTCCCGAGCGACCATGCCTTCGCTGGGAACGGTCGCGCTGATCTCGGGCAGGATGGCCAATGATCAGCGCCTTTCCTCGGAGATTGCCTACGCGTTTCCAGGCGCTCTTCCGATTCACCTAGCGACCCGCCAAGCCGTAGCCTGGAGTCGTCGGAGGAACGGTGATGTTGGGGTGCGCCAGCCCGGGCGCGCCGCCGGACTCCCGGCGATCGGGTGTTCAGTGAGTAGCGAGGCGTCAGCATGGCCGTAAGCATTTCGTTCACCCCGGACGAACGGCGGTTGGAGATCTCTTTTGAGGGCAACCTGGACGTGACCGTCTGGCTAGAGGTGTGCAACACCTGCGCGCGCGTGCCGCCGAACCTTAAGGCATGCATCGTCGACTTGACCCGGGTTGGCCGCGTGTTCGATTCGGGCATGGCCCTGCTGGTCTTGCTCTACCAGCGCCTGCGCGCGGTCGGTGTCATGGTGATCTTCCTGAGCGACAACGCGGATGTCAGGCAGCGCATCGCGATCATCGCGTCCGCTGGGGAGTGAGGCTCGCCACCCCCTCGATTCGGCGGGTTCGGACGCTGAGCCTGGTGGCGATGGGTCCCGTCCAGCAACCAGCACAATGACGGTGGCCGCAACTTTAGGCGTACCATCCCACGCGTTGCCTCCGACGACGCATGCGACCGGAGCGCATCAGCGCACCGATCTGCCTCATCGCTCTCCGAACCTTGCTCCGGCGGTACGGGAAGCCTTCCGCGGGTGCTGGATGAACGGCGACCGCGCTTGACCTTTGCCCTTCCGATCCGTCGAGATGGCACCAAGTACAGGGGAAACACCTGTCGAGGAGAGTGCCATGCAGGACAAGCCGAACATCCGAACCGCAATCCCGAAGCGCCGCTTTCAGGTTGGCGATTACTCCGTCACCCTGCTGGGGGAAATCGCCAGTGGCGACCAGCGCGAGTTCCGCTTCATCATGGCTTTCGTGCCGATGGGGCGGCAGGAGCCGAGCCTCTACGTCTGCGTTGAACCAACCGCGGGAGATGGTTCCGCGGCGGGCAGGTATCAGTTGCGCGTGATCAACGAGGCGATGTCCGAAGTGGTGGACAGAGACGATCGCTGGGGTGATCTCGACGCCTTCGCCGAGCAGGGTCTGCGTGTCGGTTCCCAGACCCTGGGATTGCAGCGGGAGCAACCAGTGCGGCTGCTCTAGACGACGCCGGATACCGGCCATCCGGGACGAAACGGGGACGCCACCAAGAAGCGGGTTCTGGACGCGTCGACTTCCAATCTCTTGCGCGCTTGGAAAATGATGTCACATCCATGTGTCACGGCGAGCGCCGGATTGCTCAGCGCTTCCTGGGCGACTCACTCCAGCGCCAGGATGAATTCCCACTGCTCGGGCGTGACCGGCATGATCGAGAGCCGATTGCCCTTGCGTACCAGCGGCAAGCCCTGAAGCGGACCGTCCGCGTACTGTTTGAGCTCCGCGAGCGGAATATTGCGTTTCAGGTGCCGCACATAGCGGACGTCCACCATGTACCAGCGCGGATTTTCGGGATCGCTCTTCGGATCGTAGTACTGCGCCTCGGGATCGAAGGCCGTATGGTCTGGATATCCCGCTCGCGTGACCTCCATGATGCCGACGACGCCCGGCTCGGCGCAATTGGAGTGATAGAAGAAGACCATGTCGCCCACCTGCATCTGGTCGCGCAGCATGTTCCGGGCTTGGTAGTTGCGCACGCCGTCCCAGGGTTCGGTCTGCCCCGGCCTGGCGGCCAGGTGGTCGATACCGAACACGTCGGGTTCGGATTTCATCAGCCAATGGTTCATGTTCGCTCCTCGCGTGTTCGGCAGTTGTCATTGTCCTGACGTACGCTCGATCGACACCGCCAGGTGACGGAAATTGACCAGCCGCTCGATCTGGATCAGCCCACTCTTCGCCGCCTGCTTCACTGCACAGCCCGGCTCGTGGTCATGGCGGCAGTCGGCAAAACGACATTGACCGACGAAGCCTGCGAGCTCGCGGAATCCCTTCTCCAGCTCGTCGAATCCGATTGCGCCGAGTCTGAAGCTACGGACGCCGGGGGAATCGATCAGGTTCCCACCGCAGTCGAGGCGGTAGCAGGTCGCCGCGGACGTCGTGTGGCGGCCGAGCCCCGTCGCCTCGGACAGGCGCCCGATCTGCACCTCCCGGTCCGGCAGCAGGACCTTGACCAGGGATGACTTGCCGACGCCGGATTGCCCCACCAGGATGCTGGTTTGCCCCTTCAGCAGATCGCGAAGGTGCGCCAGCTTCTCCTCGTCCCGCAGGCTCATGGGGATCACGGGGTAACCGATGGTGCGGTAACGGGCCAGGCGCCCCTCGAGTAGCCGCCGTTCCTGGCCTCCGAGCAGGTCCGTCTTGTTGCAGACGATCGCCGCCGCAACGCCCATCAGCTCGGCCGCCACCAGATACTGATCCACCAGATACTCGCTCGGTTCGGGCTGCGGTGCCACCACGATCACCATCTGGGTGAGGTTGGCGGCGAGCGGCTTGTCCCGCCCGCTGTAGTCCGGTCGCGAAAGTACCGATTGGCGCGGCAGGATCGCGGTCACGACCCCTTGATGCTGGCCGCTGACCTGCCAAACCACGCGATCCCCGCAAACGGGATGGCCGATGTTTCGGCGCGACAGGCAGTGCCAGACGCGGCCCGCGGCGTCTTCCACCGCCAGATTGGCGCCGTGGCGGACAACCACCGCCCCTTCCTGGGGCGGTTGGGAGTCGAGGTCCGACAGGACGTCTTGGGTGCGATCCTCCAGGCGCTGTCGGCGGCGATCTTGAATGGTCCTGATGCGCTGGATCTGGCGCTCGGACAGCCGCCGGCTCCGCATGCTCAGGGTTCGAAGCGGTAGAAGCGCTCGTTGAGCAGCTTGGTCACATCCTCGATTTCCTCGTCGAACCACTTGAGCCCGAGCGCCAGCTCGCAGCGCTGGACCTGCCGCTCCAGACCCTGCAGGGAGGTAACCTTGCGGTCATCGCGGGTGTAGATCTCGGGGCCGTGGCAGCCGACGCAGTGCTGGTCATAGAGTGCCTGACCTTGGTCCGCGGGGGCCGCGGCCGCAGGCAGGGCGAAGATCAAGGCCAAGCCGGGGAGGTAAAAGTGCTTGCTCATGCTAGATGCTCCAGGATGTCGGGGAGATTCTAGGGAAAACGCGTACCGAAAGCACAGGTCATTCCATGCCTTCATGGCAATAAATCGGGGTACACTGGGGCAAATCCATGGACGCGGGATACGAACCGATGCCGAGAGACGACAGCAACCTCGTTTGGCTCGACCTGGAAATGACCGGTCTGGACCCGTCCGAGGACAGGATCATCGAGATCGCAACCCTGATCACGGATAGCGACCTGAACGTCGTCGCGGAGGGGCCGGTGATCGCCATCGCGCAGTCGGAGGGGGCACTGGCCGCCATGGATGAGTGGAACCGGACCCACCACGGGCAGTCCGGGCTGCTGGAGCGGGTGCGGTTCAGCGCTTACGACGAGGGGCTTGCCGAGAGGGAGACGCTCGCATTTCTGGAGCGGCACCTGGGCGCCGGCAAGTCGCCCCTGTGCGGGAACAGCGTCTGTCAGGACCGGCGTTTTCTCGCGGGGTCCATGCCCCGCCTCGAGGCCTTCTTTCACTATCGTAACCTGGACGTCAGCAGCCTCAAGATCCTCGCTCAGCGTTGGGCGCCCGATGTCGCCGAGTCCTTCCGCAAGAAATCCGAGCACCGGGCCTTGGAGGACATCAAGGAGTCCATCGCGGAGCTTCGCCATTACCGCGAGCATCTGCTTCGGGTCTGAGTCCAGTGTCCGTCGATGCGCGCGCGGGGCACCGGGTCAACCAATCCAAGGTCTTAGCAAAACCTAATATATAAGATTAATAAAATACTTTAAGACAATATTTTTTATAAATTTTCATTGATTGTCCTAATCGCCCCTTCGGCCAGCTGTCCGCGCCGATGATGGGTCCTCATCGGCTCCGCTGGATTGACGGGCAAGCGCCCAGCCCACGTGCTCGCGGACCAGCTCGCTCGGGTGGTCTGCACGGTCCCGAAGCGCCTGCCGCACCTTGGCCGAGGCTGGGGCGTTGCCGAGTCCAACCGCCAGGTTGCGCAGCCAGCGGGCGTGGCCAATGCGCCGGATGGCCGACCCTTCGGTGCGCCGGAGGAACTCTTGCTCGTCCCAGGAAAACAGCAAGATCAGGGCTGCCGCCTCAAGACCGTATCTGGGCAAGAAGTCGGGCTCCGCGCTCATCCGCGCGAAGCGGTTCCAAGGGCATACGAGCTGGCAGTCGTCGCAGCCGTAGATCCGGTTGCCGATCAGGTGACGCAGATGTTCCGGGATGGACCCCTTCAGCTCAATGGTGAGGTAGGAGATGCACAGGCGGGCATCGAGCTCATAGGGAGCGACGATGGCTCCCGTGGGGCAGACTTCGATGCAGGCGTGGCATCTTCCGCAATGGTCAGCGGCCGGGGCATCGGACGGCAGGGTTAGGTCGGTGTAGATCTCGCCAAGAAAGAACCACGAGCCCGCACGCGCGTTGATCAGGTTCGTGTGCTTGCCCATCCAGCCGAGTCCTGCCTTCTGCGCCAAGGGCTTCTCCAGAACCGGGGCCGAGTCGACGAACACCCGGTACCCGAATTCGCCGACTGCCTGCCGTATTTGCTCGGCCAGCCGTTGAAGTCGGCGCCGCAGGACCTTGTGATAGTCGCGCCCGATCGCATAGCGCGAGATGAAGGCCGCGCCGGGGTCTTGCAGCACGGCGTCGAAGCGCTCCTGGGGCTGGGGCAGATAGTCCAGTCGCACCGAGATCACGCTGCGCGTGCCGGGTACCAGCTCGGCGGGGCGACTGCGCTTCCTCCCGTGACTGGCCATGTATCCCATCTCTCCGTGTCGTCCGCGCTCCAGCCACTCATCGAGGCGCTCCTCGTCGGCGCTCAAGTCCGTGTCGGCGATACCCACCTGCTGAAAACCCAGCTCGCGGCCCCAGCGCTTGATGCGCTCCGCGAGGAGCCCAGCGTCCAGGCCCGCCGGATCTCTGGAGGAAGTCGCGCGAGCCATAGCGGAGTAGGAACGCCTCCTTTCTGCCGGACGCTGGTATGCTTGGTGGCGCGGATCGATGCGCTAGCCAGGGGGCTCGACGTCCCGATGGATAGCCGAGTGCAAACCTTAACCGACCTTGGCATGCACGCCCAAGTTCGGACATGCCGTTCGAACGGAGGTGCCGTTTGGCCCGTTTGATGCCTCACACAGACCGTCTGCCCCATGCCCTGTATCGCGCCGAGCAGGTGCGCGAGCTCGACCGTTGCGCCATCGAGGAGCATGGCATCAGCGCAGCCGAGCTGATGGAAAGGGCGGGGCGCGCGGCTTACCGGATACTGCGTGAGCGCTGGCCCGGGGCCGATGGCCTGACCGTCCTGTGCGGGGTCGGCAACAATGGCGGAGACGGCTATGTGATTGCACGTCTCGCGCTGCAAGAGGGGCTGTCCGCCCGGGTGTTGCAGCTCGGTGACCCGGCGCGTCTGCGCGGCGATGCGTTGGCAAGGGCCGAGGCCTACCGCGCGGCAGGCGGTGCCGTGGAGCCCTTCCGGGCGCTGCCGCCGCGCTCCGGCGTGATCGTCGATGCCATGCTCGGAACCGGGTTGGAGCGGGAGGTCGGGGGCGAGTGGGCGGAGGCCATCGGCGTGATCAATGCCCATCCGGCACCGGTATTGTCGGTGGACATCCCGTCCGGTCTGCAAGCGGACACGGGCCGGGTTCTCGGTGCCGCGGTGCATGCCGATGTCACCGTCAGCTTCATCGGACTCAAGCAGGGGATGTTCACCGGCGAGGGGCCGGACTGCTGCGGCGAGGTGCGTTTCGACGCCCTGCAAGTCCCGGCAGTGGTCTATTCAGACCAGGTCCCATCGGCCCGCCGGCTCGACTGGGAAAGGGAGAGCCGCGTTCTGGGGTCTCGGCGGCGGACCGCCCACAAGGGGGATTTCGGGCACGTCCTGGTGGTCGGCGGCGCACCCGGTTTCGCGGGCGCCGCGCGCATGGCAGGAGAGGGGGCTCTGCGGGGTGGCGCGGGCCTGGTCACCCTTGCAACTCACCCGGGGCACGCGCCCTTTCTCAACCTAACCCGCCCAGAGCTCATGTGTCAGGGCGCGGCCAGCCCAAGCGACCTGGAACCCTTGCTTGCGCGAGCGACGGTCGTCGCGCTGGGACCCGGACTGGGACAGGACGCGTGGGGCAAGGCCCTGTTCCGGAAGGTTCTGGAGACTACGGGATTGCCAATGGTGGTCGACGCCGACGGTCTCAATCTGCTTGCCGCCGCACCCTGTCGGCGCGAGCGCTGGACGCTGACGCCCCATCCGGCGGAGGCGGCGAGGTTGCTCGGGTGCGCGACCCAGGACGTCGAGGCGGACAGGTTCACGAGCGCCCGCCGGCTGCAGGAGCGCTTTGGGGGCGTGGCTGTCCTCAAAGGTGCCGGGACCCTGGTTCAGGGGCCCTCGCACCGTTTGCCCGGCGTCTGCGATGGAGGCAACCCGGGGATGGCGACCGGGGGCACGGGCGACGTCCTGACCGGCATCGTCGCCGCGTTCCTGGCCCAGGGTCTCGAGCCGGAGGACGCCGCCGGCGCCGCTGTCTGCCTGCATGCCGCGGCGGGCGACGCGGCGGCGGTCGGCGGCGAACGGGGCATGCTGGCGGGGGATCTCATCGATCAGATCCGGCCGATCCTGGCCAATCCGGCATGACCCAGGCGCGGTTCCATCTCGTCGGGGAACAGGCCCAGGATGCGTTCGGGCGCCGTCTGGCGGGCGCCCTCGCGGCGCCTTGCGTGATCTATCTGGAGGGCGATCTCGGCACGGGCAAGACCACCCTGGTGCGAGGCATCCTGCGTGGCCTGGGGCACACCGGCTCCGTCAGAAGCCCGACCTATACCCTGGTCGAGCCGTACGACATCGCCGGCATGCGGCTTTACCACCTCGATCTTTACCGCCTCGGCGATCCGGAAGAGCTTGAGTACCTGGGGATGCGGGACCTGCTCGAGGCGACCAGCGTGCTGCTGGTGGAATGGCCGGAACGTGGGGCAGGCGCTCTGCCGCCGCCTGACCTCGTCATCCACATCGCCCATGCATCCGCTGCCCGGAACCTGGTTCTCGACGCTTATGGGGTAGTCGGCGATCGCCTGGTGACAGCGCTCCGCGCTACCTCTTGATTGCGGCGTTTGCGCTCCTCGACGAGGTGTAAGACAAGTCGTCTAAGCGAATGACATGGCGTGTTAACATAGGACATCGTGGCCGGACAATTGGTGTGTGGGGAGAACATGGCGAAACAGACAACGAAACCGACGACGACGGACGTCGCGCAAGAACAAGCTTCTATCCAGGACTTGCTCGCCGAGCGCGCGGAGCTGCGCCATGAATTGGCGAGGTTTAAGACCGAGAACCGCAGGGCCGTGGTGCGGCGGCGGCAGGAGAAGAGCCTCAAGCCCTTTCAGGCCGAGCTGATCCGGCTGCAGAAGTATCTGGAAGAGACCCATACCCGCATGATCATTCTGTTCGAGGGGCGGGATGCGGCGGGCAAGGGCGGCACCATCCGCCGGGTCACCCGGTATATGAACGAGAAGCACTACCAGGTGGTGGCACTCGGCAAGCCCACGGAGCAGCAGCGCACCCAGTGGTTCTTCCAGAAGTATGTGCAGCAGTTCCCTACCGGCGGCGAAATGGTCCTGTTCGACCGCAGCTGGTACAACCGCGCCATCGTGGAGCCGATCTTCGGCTTTTGCACCGAAGAGGAATACAAGAACTTCATGTATGGCGTCGTCGGCTTCGAGAAAGACCTCGTGCGCCAGGGAACCATCCTCGTGAAGCTCTATTTCAGCGTCACCAAGGATGAGCAGGCGCGCCGGTTCGAGCGCCGAAAGACCGACCCGCTGCGCCAGTGGAAGCTTTCCGAGATCGACGTGCAGGCCCAAGATCGGTGGGATGAATTCACGCGCCAGAAGTACGAGATGCTCAAGCGCACGCACACCACCCACGCACCTTGGACCGTGATCCGCTCCAACAACAAGTACCGGGCACGCCTCAACGCGATCAAGGTGATCTTGAACGCCGTTCCCTACGAGCGCCTGGATCGCGACCTGAACTTCGTCCCGGATCCGGAGATCGTCATTTCCGGCGCCCGCGAGTTGGAGATCATGGAGGCCCAGATCCTGCGCGAAGGCAGGTTCACGGGCTAGAACGTCGGGCCGGCCGATTCCGTCCCCGTGCGTTTCGCACCGGGCCCGCGTGCGGATCCCCGGGGACCCTGAATACCCCTGATGAAGGCCGATAGCCCGACATGAACCGCGTTCCCGGACCCTATGCGATTCGTCCCGGCCGCCGCCATCCGTCTGGAGCGACGGTTGAGGACGAGGGCGTCAATTTCTCGGTCTACAGTCGCCACGCATCGGGTGCCGAGCTCCTGCTGTACGAGCACGCCGAGAGCCCGGAACCGTTCCAGGTCATCCGCCTGGAACCGGATCTCAATCACACCTTTTTCTCCTGGCATGTCCTGGTGGTGGATTTGCCGCCGGGGACCCACTACACCTGGCGCATGGAGGGTCCGTACGAACCCAAGGAGCACGGCTGGCGCTTCGATCAGCGCGTCGAGTTGGTCGATCCCTGGGCGCGCGCGGTCAACACCTGTCATTGGGATCGGTGGGAGCGGCAGCGGGACGGGGTCCGGCCCCACGACTCACCGCGTGCAGTCGTGCTCGCCGACGATTACGATTGGGAGGGCGACACCCCTCTGCATGTCCCGCCGGAGGAGATGATCATCTACGAGCTGCACGTGGGCGGCTTCACCCGGCATGACTCCTCGGGCGTGCGCTTCCCCGGCACCTTCGCCGGATTGGTCGAGAAGATCCCCTATCTGAAAGCGCTCGGTATCACGCACGTGGAGCTGATGCCGGTCATGGCCTTCGACGAGCAGGATGTTCCGGAGCAGGTCTGGGACCTGGGCCTGATGAACTTCTGGGGCTACAGCACCCACAGCTTCTTTTCCCCGCACCCCGGCTATTGCGTGGCGCCACGAGAGGGAAACCAGCGTACCGAGTTCCGGGACATGGTCAAGGCCCTGCATCGGGCTGGCATCGGCGTCATCTTGGACGTCGTATTCAACCACACGGCGGAAGGGGCGGCGGGCGGACCCGTACTCAATCTCAAGGGGTTCGGAAACGAGACCTTCTACCTGCTCGATCATCTCGACAAAAGCATCTATCTCGACTTCACCGGGTGCGGCAATACCGTCAACGCCAATCACCCATTCGTCGTGCGGTTCATCCTGGAGTGCCTGGAGTACTGGGTGCGGGAGATGCACGTGGATGGCTTCCGCTTCGACCTTGCGAGTGCCCTCGCGCGGGACGAGAACGGCCAGCCCATGCACAACCCGCCGCTGTTGTGGGGAATCGAGCTCTCGGACGTGCTCGCCCAGAGCGAGATCATCGCCGAGGCATGGGACGCGGCCGGTCTGTATCAGGTGGGCACCTTCCCCGGATACCGCTGGATGGAGTGGAACGGGCGCTACCGCGACAGCGTCCGCCGCTTCGTGCGGGGCGATCCCGGAATCGTGGGTGAGGTCGCGAGCCGCCTCTCCGGCAGCAGCGACCTCTACCAGGCGAACCTGCGCCTCCCGATCAACAGCGTGAACTTCGTGACCTGTCACGATGGCTTCACGCTCTGGGATCTGGTGAGCTACGAGCAGAAGCACAACGACGCCAACGGGGAGGGAAACCGAGATGGCTGCAGCCACAACCTGAGCTGGAACGGCGGTGTCGAGGGCGCGACGCAGGACGCGTACATCCTCGCCCTGCGCCGGCGTCAGGCCAAGAACTTTCTGGGACTGCTGTTCCTGAGCCAGGGCGTACCCATGCTGTTGGCGGGGGACGAGGTGTTGCGCAGCCAGGGAGGGAATAACAACACCTGGTGTCAGAACAACCCGACCGGCTGGTTCGACTGGCATCTGACGGCAGAAAACGCCGACATGTTGCGTTTCGTCGCCGAAATGATCCACCTGCGCAAGCGCCACCCCAGCCTGCAGCGAAGGCGTTTCCTGACGGGTTTGCCGAAGAACGGACGGGGGCGCGCGGACATCCAGTGGCACGGCTTGAAGATCGATGAGCCAGGTTGGGATGACCCGGACTGCCGCATGCTGGCCTTCACCCTGGCCGCCGCGGAGCAGGGTGAGGAGGATCTTCATGTGATATTCAACATGAGTGATGATCCGCAAGTGTTTGAGCTGTCCGAATGCACCGATAGATCCTGGCATCTCGCAGTGGATACGGCCAAGCCGAGCCCGGAAGACGTTTTCATGCCCCAAGAGCAGCCCATCGTCGACGGCTGCAGCTATCGTGCGCAGGCGCGCAGCCTGGTGGTGTTGGAACGGCGTTGATGTCGCAGAACGAACTGGCGGGCGCAACCACCCTTTACCACGCCCTGGGGCTGCACATGCATCAGCCCCCGGGCAACCTCAAGCTGCTGATCGACACCAACCCCTGGGAAGCGGAGCAGATCATCCGGTGCTACGAGCGGGCCGTCCGCTACGCACTGGCCTATCAGGATGTCGCCCATCTCCACGTGGGGTTCTCGGGGACCCTGCTGCAGCAGCTGCTGGATCCGTCGATCGTCGATGCCTACCGGCATATCCTGGACATACCGCAGATGCTCGCGCATTACCGGGATGCAGCGAACGTAGAGCTCATCGGCATGGGCTTCTACCACCCCATATTCCCCCTCATCCCCAAGGCGGACTGGCGCGAGCAGCTCAGCCGCGGGCGCGCCGTGGTCGAGCGGGCCTTCGGTCGCGCCCCGCGCGGCTTCTGGCCGCCGGAGATGGCCTTCACCATGGAGATGGTCCCCCACCTTGTGGAGGCGGGCTACGAGTACGTGGTCGTCGACGGGGTACACGTGCGCCCCGAGGACGGCTTGAGCGACATCTATCGTCCCTACCTCGCCTGCCACGACGGGGTGTGCATCACGGTTGTTCCGCGGGACCGCCCGATCTCCAACGGCCAGGAGAGCGGCCTCGACCCCGTCTGGTTCGCCTCCGAGTGCCAGCGCCGTACGGCAGGATCGCCGCGCCCGAGGGACCCACGTCTGGTCACGACCTGGTCGGACGGCGAGAACGGCGGCTGGTTCCGCCAGACCCACGAGGAGTCGGGCTTCTTCGGTCACTTCTTCTCCCCTTACATGCAGCAGGTGCGTGAGGGGAAGAGCCGCGTGATCCCGACTGCACTCTCGCGCTATCTGCAGGCGCATGGGCCCACGGCGCGCGCTCAAGTGCAAACCGGCGCTTGGAACGTCGGCACCGTCTCGGGCGAGGATCTAAGCCAATGGGCGGGGTCGGAAAGCCAGCGCGAGGCGGTTGGTGTCGTCCGCGACCTGAGTCGGCGCTACTGGGATCTGCGGCGCCGGGAGCTGAGGCTCAACAGGGCGGCCGGAGATGCGCTGGCGTACGCCCGCGATTTGATCCTAGAGGCGGAAACCAGCTGCTTCCTGTTCTGGGGCGACGATTGGATTCCCCGGCTCTACGAACGCGCGGTTGCAGCGCAGCGCGAGCTCGATGCGGCGGAGCAAGCGCTTGCCACGACCGGACGCCCCGAGGAGCCTGGCGCCGGCGACGAGCCACCAGGGCCCTGACCGGCCACACCCGGATGCGGCCGCGGACAGTGAGCATCGATTTGACAACGAAAACCGATTCAACCCAAAAGGAGCTCCCGGCTGGCGCCGCTCGGCGAACGGAAGATGCCTCCGGCGCCGGAGACTCGGACGCCACGGCACCAGAAACCGAGGAGCTCAGGGCAGTCGCTGAAGAGATCGCACGGGGCTTTCCGTTCGCGCCCTCGCGCACCGCGCTGATGCTGTGCGAGGTCGATCCCCATCATCTGCAGGCCCAATGGCAGATCGCACCAGACGAGCTGGCAAACGGGCGGAGCGCGTTTTCTGCCCATGGTGGTGATGCCGAGGTTTGCCTGCGCCTGCTTCGCCTCACCGCAAACGATGGCACGCGGGAAGAGTCCAGGATCAGACGCCAGGCCAACGCATCTGGGGTGCAGGGCGAGGTGGTTTTCGGTGTCGAGGGCGGAGCCGACTCCTTCCAGGCGGAACTCGGCCTCGCATCCGCCGATGGGGGCTGGCTGCTCTTGGCGCGATCGAGCCAAGTGCGCCCGCCGACTTCCGCCACCGAAAGCGGGGCCGCCGAAGGGCACGGCCTCCGGGCATCGAAAGCGTCAGTCCGTCACGCCATTGCCCACGGGGAGGGTGTTGGCGATCAACGGGCGTCTTCGTCTGAGGCGGTTGGCACCAAGGTCGAGCCAGCGCTGGCGGCAGTCGGCGTGCCGTTGCATCCCGTGTTTCCACTGCCACGGGCCTTCCGAGATCCGGCGCCGCGGAGCCATCCCGTCGGACCGCCCGGCCTCGACCCGGACGGCCACGAGCCAGGGCCGTCTCCGCGACGGGTTGGCACTCCACCCCCGAACCCGCAGCCGGCCGCTCCTCCCTTCGGGGTCGCCGCCACGGGAGACTGGGCAAACCTGGCGCCCCCGCTTCTGCCCTCCGGGGAGAGGACACGACCGGACGACTGGTCTTCCGCCATGACCTTCTACGACCCTCGAGGATCCATCTCCAGCCGAGAGTTCTGTGCGCCGGCTGCGCTACACGCTGAGCTTCTCGTGTGGGGAATCGCGCCACCCGGTAGCCTGATCAAGATCTTCGGCCATGAGGTCCGGGCGGGGAAGGACGGGCGCTTCTCCCTGCGCCATCCGGTCGATGCCCCCTCGTCCCTCGACATCGCCCTCATGCACTCCGACCGGCCATCGCCGGAGTCCGATCAGGGGTGAGTCCACGCGGCCATCTCGCGCTCGTGCTCCACGCGCACCTGCCCTTCGTCCGTCACCCCGAGCACGCCCGCTTCCTGGAAGAGCACTGGCTGTTCGAGGCCATCACCGATTGCTACCTGCCGTTGCTCTCCGTGCTCCGGGACGCGGCGAGCCGTGAGTCGCGCTTCCGGCTCACCCTCTCGCTCTCCCCAACCCTGTTGTCCATGGTGGCGGATCCGTTCCTCAGGCTGAGGTATCTCGACTATCTCGATCGCCTGGAGAGGCTCTGCGTCCGCGAGGCCGACCGTCTGCGAGCAGACGGCGCCCGTCGTTCATTGGCCCGTTACTATCACCGGCGCCTGGTGCGGCTGAGATCGTTCTACCTGGATGAGCTTGGAGGCGACCTGATCGCCGCCTGGTCCGGGCTGGAGCGTGCTGGAACGGTCGAGCTGATGACGACGGGCGCGACCCATGGCTATCTGCCCCTGCTGCGGGAGGTACCGACCGCGGTAAAGGCTCAGCTCGGTGTCGCCGCCGACCACTTCGCAGTCACCTTCGGCCATCGTTCGGATGGCATCTGGCTGCCGGAGTGCGGTTACTATCCGGGCCTCGAGCGGGCGGTGGTGAGTGCTGGATTTCGCTGGTTCCTGCTCGACGCCCACGGGCTGCAGCAGGCGCGTCCGCGGCCACCGCAGGGCGCCTACGCGCCGGTGGGCTCGGAGGGGATCGTGGTGTTCGGGCGTGACCCGCTGTCGGTGCGGGAGGTCTGGAGCCGCGAGCGCGGTTTTCCTGGAAACCCGCTCTACCGCGAGTACCACAGGGACCTGGGTCTCGAGGATGGCGGCAGGGGCGTGCGGGACTTCCTGCCCCCGGGCGTGGCGAAGGCACCGACCGGAATCAAGTACTTCCGTGTGACCGGGAACACGGAGCACAAGGCGCTCTACGAGCCCGCCCCCGCACTGCGCCAGGCGCGGCTTGATGCCGGCCGATTTCTGGAGGCGCGCCGCCGCTTCCTCGCTGGTCTCACCGGGTGCCCGCATCCGCCGGTGATGGTCGCGGCGTTCGATGCGGAGCTTTTCGGGCACTGGTGGTTCGAGGGCCCGGCCTTCCTCGAAGCGATGATCCGCAGACTGGACGCGGGCGAGGGACCAGATCCGGTAACCCTGGGAGAATATCTGGCTCTCCACGGCACGGCGGCGGTCGCGCAGCCCGCGGCCTCGAGTTGGGGAGAGGGGGGCTATAATCAGGCCTGGCTGCGCCCGGAAACGGGATGGGTTTACCTGCAGCTGCAACAGGCCGGCGCCGAGTTGCAGGGGTTGGTGCGTCAGCACCTGGGCCGCATGGGAGACGAACACGCCGGGCGGGTGCTGCGTCAGGCCGCCCGCTCCTTGCTGCTGGCCCAGAGCTCGGACTGGACATTTCACCTCGGGCGGGGAGGTGGAACGGATTACGCGCGGACGCGCCTGCGGGACCAACTGGCGCGCGTGCGCTATCTTGTCCAGGCGCTGCGGGCCGGCGAGGTGTGCGAGCGGCGACTCGGGGTGCTCGAACAGATGGACAACCTGTTCCCGGAGCTCGATCTCGCCCACTTCTCATGATGGGGCGAGTGGGCTGCGCACCCTTGGGGTCAGCTCGTCGAGGATGGCTCTCATGTACATCACAATCGTCGCTGCCGAGTGCGCGCCCGCGGCCAAGGTCGGCGGCCTGGGAGACTTCGTCCAGGGACTGGCGCGTGAGCTCGCCGCCGGCGGTCACGAGCTTGAGGTCTTTCTACCCAGGTACGACTGCCTGCGCTTCGAGAGCGTCGCGGACTTGCACAAGGTCTATGAAGGCTTACAGGTGCCCTTCTACGCCGATTGGATCCGCTGCGACGTGGAGTGCGGCTGGAGCGGGGGCATCAGGTGTCTGTTCGTTGATCCGCAGTCCCCGGAAGGCTTCTTCCGCCGGGGTGCCATCTACGGGGAGCCGGACGACGCGGACCGCTTCGCCTTGTTCTCGCGCGCCGTCCTCGAGGTCATGCACCGCTCTGGGAGGCACCCGGATATCATCCATTGCAACGACTGGCACACCGGGTTGCTGCCGGTTCTTTTCTACGAGGTCTATTCCGGGCTCGGGATGACCCATCCGAGGGTGTGCTTCACCCTGCACAACCTGGGTTACCAGGGCCGATCGGGGGAGTTCGTCTGCCATCAGGTCGGGCTCGATCCGCAGCGTGTCATGACTCCGGATCGTCTGCTCGACCCTGAGCAACCCCATACCGCCAACCTGCTCAAGGGCGGCATCGTCTATGCCAACCACGTTACGACCGTCTCGCCCCGCTATGCCTGGGAGATCCGGTTCACCGAGCAGGGAATGGGGCTGCAGGAGACGCTGCGCATCCATGGCGAAAAACTGACCGGCATCCTCAACGGCATCGACGGCGCGACCTGGGATCCACGAAGCGACAGCTACATCGCGCGTCATTTCGGGCCGGACAGCCTGCCCGACAAGGCGGTGAACAAGTCCGAGCTCAGAAACAGGTTTGGGCTCGAACATGCGCACAAGCCTCTTGTGTCCGTGATCAGCCGCCTCGACCACCAGAAGGGAGTGGAGCTGATCGCGCACGCCGTGCGCCACTCGTTAACCCGCGGGTGCCAGGTGGTGCTGCTCGGCAGCGCGCAGGAACCCGCGATCGCGGCGCGGTTCCTGGCCTTGAAGGGCGAGCTGCACGGAAACGCAGATTGCCACCTGGAGCTCGGGTACGACGAGAGGCTCGCTCACCAGATCTATGCCGCCGCGGACATCATCGTGATCCCGAGTCTCTACGAACCATGCGGTCTAACCCAGATGATCGCAATGAAGTACGCCGTGGTCCCGGTGGCGCGTCGGGTTGGCGGTCTGGGCGATACCGTGTTCGACGCCAATTTCTGCGACCAGCCCTTTGAGCGGCGCAACGGATACCTGTTCGATGATCCAAAGCCCCAAGGGCTCGAGTCCGCGCTGGATCGGGCCATCGGTCTCTGGTTCGAATACCCGCAATACTTCCGCCAGCTACGCCTGAACGGCATGGCGACGGACCATTCCTGGCGGGACCCGGCGCAGAAATACGTGGAAATCTACGAGCGGATCCGCGCTTGACCGGGACGGACCCTCAGTTGCGGCGCGTGAGCGGGAGGTATCCGTCCTCGTTGAGACCGGCGAAGTACTCATCGATCAGCGGGTGACGGACGGGCGCCCTGGACAGGTCAGGCTCTAGATTGCGTTCGGCGACGTAGGTTTCATGCTCCGCGCCGTCGACCAGCACCCGGTACCAGGGCTTGTCCCTTGGCGGCCGTGAACGTGCCACGCGCGTGTACCAGAGATCGCCGCCCTGGAAGACGGCGTCCACATCCACGATAACCCCGCGGTAATCGAATAGCCGATGGTGTACCAACTGTCCGACGCGAAACTTGGCCTCGGCGGTCGTCATCTGTCCCACGGAGCATCCGCGCTGGAGATCGCAGAGCGCGTCGGCGGGGGCGGCGGCCTGACCGCTCCGATTGCGCGTCCAGCATCCGCGCTCGCTGTAGCTGCGCTGCTGATGTCGCGCGTTGACCGGCGCGGCAGGGCGTCAGGGTTTATTCGGGTGACGGGCGGCGGGGACATGGCTTGGTCCGTTCAGCAGGATGGGCATGCCGAGGCGCACGGCGGGAGCATCGGAGGCATCGTCGACCGTCATCTCCCCCGGGATGCTCATGACCCGCTCGACCAGGCGCTCCCGGCTGTCCGGCTCGATCGCCGCCATGCCCAGGAGCAGGGTAACCCCCAACGCGAGCAGGACGAGCACCCACATCGGCGCGCCGCGCGAACGCCGCTCCAGGAACAGTGGGCGCTCGCGCCAGCGGCGTTCCAGCAGTTCGAACTCGTCTTTCGGCATGGATGGTCTGTCCCTCGCTGGCAGGCGCGAAACCTGCCTTTCGGCGTCAATGCGCGCCGGTACACACCGTGAAAGTCTAGTTAAGCAAGGAGCTTGGCGCAAAAACTATCGAAGCCATCCCGGGATAGCCAGTCCCTTTTTTCGATGATATCACCGGTGCGGCCGTCGATCTTGACCCGATATTCAGGCCCCTCCAGTACATGGCCATCGATCTCTCTTGGATCGCCCTCACCGGC
>CAYNBI010000025.1:0-38888 GCA_964395315.1 uncultured Chromatiaceae bacterium
GAAGTCCCACGCCATGGTTTCGCCGATGGGGAACAGGCCGAGCTTGAGGCCCTGTACGAAGAGCGTCAGCCCCGCTACGACCAGGATCGTGCCCCACAGCAGCTCGCCCAGATTGGGTATCGGCTGTCCGAGAACGATGAGCTGGAAGAAGGCAATGACGCCGATGATCGGGAGCAGATCGCGTACGCTATCTGTCAGAGATATGAACAGTTGGCGGATGAGGGCGTTCATTGAACCGCGTGGCTCGGCATCGGGCGTGTTGCGTGATTTTCTCGCGATGATCAATCTGTTAGAGTGCCGCGAACAGTTCGCCAGGCGGCTCGGGTACATTTTTTGCGGCATAGTATCAACAAGGATTGTTTCGGTTAAAGCGGCGAATAGATCCGCGCTGGATATGGCGGTTTGAGGCACCCGGGCAAACGAAGTCTGCGGGCATCTCGTGTCCGGGAGCCTAGGGCGGTTCGGAAGACGAACAGAATCATGATGATCGGTATCCGTGGTCTGCTCCTACGCGGTCTCGCGCCAGTCCGGCACGCGTCATCGAGACAGGCCGCCCCTGGCGCGCGCATCGGGGGAGCCACTCCTTGCCGTATCTCGGTGTTCGCCCGCGATCCGGCGTAAGCGCCGTCACCGAGTCCGAACGTGGCGATGGCGCGGAAAAACAGAATGACGGTTAACGGGGACAACGACGTTGCGCTGAACGCTCGCGAGCCTTCACTCGCGGAGTGCCACGAGGTGCTCGAACGGGAGCTTTCCGATCGGCTCAAGCGGCTGTTCCTGAAGGTCGAAGATGCCTTTTACGACCTCGCGGACAAGTCCGAGAACAACCACCTTCACACCAGATATTTTCAGGCGATGCGCGTGCTGCGGCGGCAACGCGAAGCGATCGAGATCGAGTTCTTCAGGAATTTGACGAGAGCAGGCGATGCCTGGGCGATTTCCCTGGGCGGAGAGCCCGGCGCCGACGCCGGAACGCGCCGCGAGCAGGGGCTCGCCTTGGTCGAGCATGAGGAGCTGGAGGAATCCCTGGCGGTAGCCAATCTCATCTCGAAGGCCGAGAGCCGCCACCGAGGTGCGCTGCTCGCCTTGCGCCGGGAGCAAGCCGCCTTGATCGGGCGCGAGACCATTGACAGCCGCACGGATCCCCTGGGCCCCCATGTGATCTGCAACGCCTTCCGCGCCGCGCTTGAGCCGGTCGGCGAGCACGTGGACCTGGACCTCAGGCTCGTGGTGTACAAGCTGTTCGACAAGCAGGTGATGGATCACCTGGGACATGCCTACGCACGCTGCCTCGAGCTCTTGGGCTCGTCCCCCGCGGCGGAATGGGAAGGGTTCTACCCGCGAGTCGACGTCGATCAGCCGGGGCAGGATCCTGAGGTCGAGGCGGCGGAGGATATGGGCGAGGACACGGCCGAAATGCCCGAGCCCGCGTCCGATTCGCCGGCGACGGCAGCGAGCGGGGCGGCAGTGTTCGAGGATCTGCAGCATCTGCTGGAGGCTCGGCGGCCCAGCGGGCAGAGCAGCCCAGGAGGCGAGATCGTCGCCAGCGGTGAGTTGATGTCGGCCCTGACCCGCCTGCAGGCGCGTGCTCAAGAGAGCGCGGCTGGCGAGCTGAGCCCCAAGGAGTTGTTCCGCCAGCTCCGGGCCGAGCTCCAACTGCTTCGCGCCTACGACGGCGGTCCGCTTCTTGACCGGCGCGATGAGGATACGCTCGACCTCGTGTTCCTGTTGTTCGAGAGCATACTGCACGCCAACGACTTGCCGGATGCGTTCAAGTCGCTCGTCGGACGGCTTCAGATTCCCATCGCCAAGGTTGCGCTGTCCGACAAGTCCTTTTTCGACGACACGGAGCATCCGGCGAGACGCCTGCTCAACCACCTTGCCGAGTACGCCGTCGGCTGGATCGACGACGGGGACCGCTCCGCGGATAGCCCCTACGCGCGCATCGAGCACACGGTGACCCGTGTGCTCGACGACTACGACCGTGATCCCGCCATCTTCGTCGAGCTCGACCTGGAGCTGACCACGGAGCTCGAACGCCAACGCGCGCAGTTCGAGAGCCGCGAGGCGCGGACCAAAGAGGAGCTCGAAGGCAAGGAGCGCCACCGCAGCGCCCGCGCCAAGGTGCGCGAGACCATCGAGGAACGTCTGCGCGGCGGCCCCCGGGTACCGGAGGTAGTCTCCAGCTTGCTGCGCGAAGGTTGGCGGGACGTGCTCCTGCGCGCCTATCTGCAGGGCGGAGTTGACGGGCCGGAGTGGCGCGACTCCCTGGCCACGATGGAGCTTCTTCTGTGGAGTGTCCGGCCCAAGATCTGGCACGAAGACCGCCGCGAGCTGCTGCGCCGAATACCCGTGCTGCTGCGAGACCTGCGTGAGTCGCTGGCCGCGGTCGCCTTCGACCAACGCCGCCTGTCACGCTGGTTCCGCGAGCTGCAGGCGCTGCATATCAGCGCCCTGCGCGGCGCCGGACCCGCCCCGGAGACGGGCAGTTTCCTGCACCTTGCCGCCTCGGATGACCTGGGGCGGGGAGAGGTTGGACCGAGTGGGGAGCCGGGAGCGCATGGCTTGGCCTCCGACGACCAAGCCGGGCGTGAGGATGCCGTCGGCTCGCAATTGGCGCTGGGCACCTGGTTGGAAGTCAGGCGCGATGATGTCGGCGTGCTGCGCGTCAAGCTCGCTTGGCGCAGTCCGGACACGGATCTGCACCTGTTCGTGGACCGTCGCGGCCTCAAGGCGCTGGAGCTCTCCGGAAAGGAGCTCGCCGCCCTGTTCCGGCGCGGCATGGTGATCAAGCTCAGCGGATTGGACGCGCCGCTGGTGGACCGCGCCATGGAGGTCGTCGTGGAATCGCTGAAGCGGAAATGATCCAGCAACAGGCCGAATCGGGCTCGGCCCCCGGCGGGCTGCCGTCTCCGGACCAGATATCCGTCCAGGTGCGCGCGGCCCTGGAAGAGGATGTGGGATCCGGCGACCAGACCGCCTCGCTGTTGCCGCCGGCGCAGCGCTCGCGGGTGGAGGTGACCGTTCGTCAGGCCGCCGTCGTCTGCGGTTGCGCCTGGTTCGACGAGGTGTTCCGCCAGCTCGATCCCGCCGTTGCGGTCCATTGGCAGGTGGCCGACGGGGAACGGGTGACCCCAGGACAGTCCATCTGCCGACTGGAGGGGACGACGCGCGCCCTCCTCACCGGCGAGCGGACCGCCCTCAACTATCTGCAAACCCTTTCGGGTACCGCCACGCGCGCCCGGCGCTACGCCGACGCGGTCGCGGGCTTGCCGGTGCGCGTGCTCGACACGCGCAAGACACTGCCGGGGCTGCGGGTCCAGCAGAAATACGCGGTTACCTGCGGCGGCTGCTTCAACCACCGGATGGGCCTGTTCGACGCCATTCTGATCAAGGAGAACCATATCCTGGCGGCAGGCTCCATCGCTGCCGCCCTCGCCGCGGCCCGCTCGGTGGCGGCTGGGATCCCGGTCGAGATCGAGGTCGAGTCCCTCGAGGATCTCGAGGAGGCCCTTTCCGCCGGCGCTACTCACCTGCTGCTCGACAACTTCGATCTGGATCTGTTGCGTCGGGCGGTGAAGATCACCGCAGGCCGGGCGCGGCTCGAGGCCTCGGGCGGTATTCGACTGGAGGAGATTCGGGCCATCGCGGAGACCGGCATCGACGAGATCTCTGTCGGCGGCCTCACCAAGGACGTGGAGGCGGTTGATCTATCGATGCGCTTCCTGTCGTCCTGAGGACGTTGCCGCGAGAACCTCTCCCCTCGACGGCTTCACTCCCCAGCCCGGTGCCGCGCGGTCTTCTGCAACAGGAACCGTTGCAGGCGGTCTTGGTTGAGGAGCAAATGGCCGGGCAGTGCTTCCGGCGTCGCCAGGCGCCTCAGGTGCTCGTCCTGGATCTCCTTCGCCCAGGTGAGCAGATGATCGGGTGGAGCGAACGCCGCGTACTTCTCGTCCAGGTCTTCAGCGCGCGCCGGGAAGAGCGGGCGGACGCGCTGGGTTAGGTCGGCGTCGCCAAATCTCACGCAGCCAGTAGGTCTCGCGGAACACGCCCCGCCCGAGGTACCAGGTGAGGGACGCGAGCTCCGGACGGAAGTGGGTGCTGGCGTCCCGGTGCGGAACGTTGGCGAGAAGCCCGCGCGTCATCGGGTGCAGGTCACCGAACTGGGCCAGGAGGTGAGGTGCCGTCACCTAGGGTTACAAGATGTCCGTAGAGAACACCGCCGGATGCTCGGGGCGGCCTACCATGAGGCCCCGAATCCTCCGGGGGTGGCCTGGGCGATGCGAAGGCCTCGTCCGCCATCCTGCCGGCAGCGGGCAACCCTGCGCCTCAGTGCGCGGGAACCGTACGCTCCCGCGCCCACTCCCGCAACTGCTGGATCTGAGCGTCCATCACCACGGACAGGGGTTGCGTGCGCTCCAGCTCCGTCAGCACGGTCGCGGTGGTGACCGGCGTCTCCTGGGCCTGGGCCGCATAGAGCGCCGAGACCACCGCCTGCTCGATGCCCGCGCCCGAGAACCCATCGCTGGCCGTCGCCAGGGCGTTCAGGTCGAATTGGGCCGGGTCGAGGCCGCGGCGCTGCAGGTGGATCTCGAAGATGCGCGCGCGCACCTCCGCGCTCGGAAGATCGACGAAGAAGATCTCGTCGAGGCGCCCCTTGCGTAGCAGCTCGGGGGGCAGGCGCGAGATGTCGTTGGCGGTGGCGACGATGAAGACCGCGGTCTTACGCTCCGCCATCCAGGTGAGCAGAGTGCCCAGCACCCGCTGGCCGACGCCATCGTCCTCCCTGCCCGCGGCCAAGCCTTTTTCGATCTCGTCCATCCAGAGCACGCTGGGCGCCATGATCTCGGCGGTCTTCAGGGCGCGCCTGAGGTTCTTCTCTGTCTCGCCGTAGTACTTGTCGTACAGGCCGCCGAAGTCGAGCCGCAGCAGGGGTACACCGAACTGCCCCGCTACCGCCTTGGCGGCCAGGCTCTTGCCGCCGCCTTGCACCCCCAGCAGCAATACGCCCCGCGGCCGATCCGCTCCCGCGCCTTCACCGTGGAAGCCGTTGCGGCGGCGCTCCAGCCATTGCTTGAGGTTGTCGAGCCCGGCGACATCGGCAAAGCTCGCTGTGTCGTACTCAAAATGGACGATGCCGCCCGATCCAAGGAGCTCGTATTTGGCGCGGGTGACTGTCTCCACGTCATCGCTGGTGATCGCCCCGTCATTGCGGATGGCGTTGCGGATCAGCCGGCGGGCGTCGGACTCGGTGACGCCGAGCAGATTTCGCGACAGCCGTTCTATCGCCTCGCGATTGGCGCGGAATGGGCGTTTGGCCTGCTCGTGCTGCCACCGCTGGGCCTCCTCCCGCACCAGGGCGAGGATGCGGTTGCGGTCAGGCAGGCGCAGATCGAAGCGGGCGCAAAGGTGGCGGATTTCGGGCGGCGCAGACAGGGCGTGGCTGGCCAGCACCAGGGTGCGCGGCAGCTCGCCGTAGCCTTGGGCGATCTCCTTGACCAAGCGCACATGCAGCGGGTTGTCCAGGAAGGGGTGGAAATCCAGCAGGATGTAGACTCCTCCCTGCGGCGTGACCTTGATGTGGCGCAGGACTTCCGCCGGCTCAGCCAGGTGACGCTGGACCCCGGCGTCGAGGTCGATGCGGCGCAGTCCCTCGGTGACGGCCCAACAGAACGCCGGTTCGTTGATGCGCAAGGCGAGCCGCGCGGCGAGCTCGACGATGCGCGGCTCTTCCAGGGACTCGATGAGCAGGATGGGCGTGTCCGAGCGCAACAGCAGCTCGAGATCGTGCAGGTCCGTCATGTGTGGCGCGTTACCGGGAAGCGATCCTAGGCCGCATCTTAACGGATGCGCGCCCGCCTTACTCCCTCGCTCGCCCGTCCGTCGCCTTCTTGGCAGGGGAGAGACCATGGGATATAGTCCCGGCGGTGCCGCGACCGGCCCGCGGAACCGTTGGGAACCTGCGGCCGTCTTGCTGCATTCATCCCCCGTCCGGGGGCAGGGCGCATTCTCCGCGTCGACCTGCACGACCGATCGTCCGCCCGCTGCCGAGCCGCAGGGCGGCTGAGGTACCCAAACCCCGCTGCGGCCGTACAGCAAGCGTCATCCCCGATCGATCCGGATTCGGACCGCGTCGTCACCGCACCGAGTGACTCGTCAGACCCAAGAGCGAACCCATGAGCGAGAAAGAGCACCTCATTATCTTCGACACCACGCTGCGCGACGGCGAGCAGAGTCCGGGCGCCTCCATGACCAAGGAAGAGAAAGTTCGCATCGCGAAGGCCCTTGAGAGGCTGCGGGTGGACGTGATCGAGGCGGGATTCCCAATCGCCAGTCCTGGCGATTTCGAGGGGGTTAAAGCGGTGGCGGCGGCGGTAAAGGACAGCACGGTGTGCGGGCTCGCCCGGGCGCTGGACAAGGACATCGACCGGGCCGGCGAGGCGCTGGCCGGCGCCGCCTCGGCGCGCATCCACACCTTCATCGCCACTTCACCGATCCACATGGAGAAGAAGCTGCGCATGACGCCGGACCAGGTGGTCGAGCAGGCGGTGCACGCGGTCAGGCGGGCGCGGCGGTTCACGGACAACGTCGAGTTTTCCCCCGAGGACGCGGGCAGATCCGAGACGGACTTCCTGTGCCGCGTGCTGGAGGCCGTGATCGATGCAGGCGCGCGCACGGTGAACATTCCGGACACGGTGGGCTACAACGTTCCCTATCAGTTCGGGGATCTCATCCGCACCCTGATCGAGCGGGTGCCGAACTCCGACAAGGCGGTCTTTTCCGTGCACTGTCACAACGATCTCGGATTGGCGACCGCGAACTCCCTCGCCGCAGTGCGCAATGGTGCGCGCCAGGTGGAGTGCACCATCAATGGGCTCGGGGAGCGGGCGGTCAACGCCGCCCTGGAGGAGATCGTGATGGCGGTGCGCACCCGCCAGGACCATTTCGACTGCGATACGCGCCTCGACACCACCCAGATCGTCAACTGCTCGCGCCTGGTTTCCGGCATCACCGGCTTCGCGGTTCAACCCAACAAGGCCATCGTCGGGGCCAATGCATTCGCCCACGAGTCTGGCATTCACCAGGACGGGGTGCTGAAGAGCCGCGAGACCTACGAGATCATGCGCGCCCAGGACGTGGGGTGGACCGAGAACCGCATGGTGCTCGGCAAGCACTCGGGTCGCAACGCCTTCCGCACCCGGCTGCAGGAGCTTGGCGTCACCTTTGGCACGGAAGAGGACTTGAATGCCGCCTTCTCGCGCTTCAAGGACCTGGCGGACAAGAAGCACGAGATCTTCGACGAGGATCTGCAGGCGTTGGTCACCGACGCCAACCTGGATGCCACCAACGAGCGCGTCAAGCTGATTTCGCTGCGCGTGTGTTCGGAGACGGGCGAGACCCCGCGGGCCGACGTGGTGCTGTGCGTGGACGGCGAGGAGGAGCCAGGCACCTCGATCGGCGGCGGTCCGGTGGACGCCACCTTCAAGGCAATCGAGTCGATCGTCAGCAGCGGTACCATCCTGAAGCTCTACTCGGTCAACAGCATCACCAGCGGGACCGATGCCCAGGGCGAGGTCACGGTGCGGCTCGAGCGGGGCGGGCGCATCGTCAACGGGCAGGGCGCGGACACGGATATCGTCATTGCCTCCGCCAAGGCATACATCAATGCCTGCAACAAGATCCTGCAGCCGCGGGAGCGTGCCCACCCCCAGACCGGCGACGTCTGAGCTCCACCGCCAATGGATGTTCGCCGCAGCCGCCGCTACCTGGAAGCGATGGGCGTGACCGTCTGGCGCTCGCGGGACCCCGGGCCGCAAGCGTCGGACGACGAAGGTCTCCTCCACGCGGAAGCGCCAGCGATGCCCGCGAAGCCCCGGGACGACTCGGTCGGGGGGATGGACTGGACCTCCCTGGAGCGGGCGGTCGCCTCCTGCCGTGCCTGCGCTCTGTGTGAGACCCGCAACAAGACCGTGTTCGGGGTTGGAGAGCGCCAGGCTCATCTCATGGTCATCGGCGAGGCCCCGGGGGCGGATGAGGATCGACAGGGCGAGCCCTTCGTCGGTCGTGCCGGTCAACTCCTAGATCGTATGCTGGCCGCCATCGGGTTGGCGCGCGATCAGGTGTTCATCGCTAACATCCTGAAGTGCCGTCCGCCCGGCAACCGCGATCCCCGACCGGAAGAGGCGCTCCGCTGCGAGCCCTTCCTGCTGCGTCAGATCGAGCTGGTGAGGCCCCGGGTCCTCCTGGCGGTGGGGAGGATCTCGGCGCAGCATCTGCTCAAGTCGGACGACCCGGTGGGCAGGTTGCGCGGACGTTGGTTCGAATTCGGTCCGGCTCGTATCCCCTTGCGCGTGACCTACCACCCCTCCTACCTACTACGCGCATCGGAGCAGAAGGGCAAAGCGTGGCATGATCTTCTGGCGGTTGCGCAGAGAATGGGGCCAGCGCACGGTGATCGGGGAGAAGGACTGGATAGCTGACGCGTGCGGTTATAGAGAAATACTATTGATTATATTTTTCCAATTCAAAAAATGGATTTTAAAAATAATTAAATACTAATATTATGTCCACCGTCGGCGCTGATCGGCGCCCTCGCTTGCTGTACCAAAAGATAATCGACATTCAGGAGAGACCTAATGAAAAAGCTCGCTACTGCTGCCGCCGTCGCCGCTCTGCTCGGTGCTTCCGCCTCCGCTTCCGCCTTCTGGGGCGGCCCCGGTTGGGGTGGCCCGGGTTGGGGCTCCGGCGCCAACGACTGGTGGAACGACATGTTCGGCGACGGCTACGGTGACTTCAACATGAACATGTCCGGTGGCGGGCGTGGTTGGGGTCGCGGCTACAACCGCTGGAACGACTACTATGGCTACGGCCCGTACGGCTGGGGCGGCCCCTACGGCTACGGCGCCCCCTATTACGGCGGCGGTTACCCCTACGCGGCGCCCTACGGCGCTCCGGTCGCTCCCGCGGCTCCGGCTCCCGCCGAGACCAAGTAAGGATTTCCCGCCTGACGGGGCTACGCACAAGGATGTGCGTCCCGAACCGCGCCCGTCACGGGCGCGGTTTTCGTTTGGCCGGATCGCCCGTTCTTTCCTATCCCTAGACCGTCCGCCCTTGGTTCTGACCGCGGGGCTCTCGCCATGCGCGCACTCCGCCAGGGCGGTGCCTGGGTCGCGCGTAGCGCGGGTACGGTCATTCGAGTTACCTCCCCCCGCGTAGCGAGATAACCGGCCAGCCTTGCTCGCTGGCGTGCCGCTCCAAGTGCTCGTCCGGGTCGACCGCAATCGGGTGGTCTACGCGCTCCAGCAACGGGATGTCATTGTGGGAATCGCTGTAGAAGATGCTATCGGCGAGGGTTTCGCCTGACTCCCGAATCCAGGCGTGGAGCCGCTGGACCTTGCCTTCCTGAAAGGCGGGCGTACCCGCCACCTCTCCCGTGTAACGCCCGTTCGCGCGGGCGGGAACCGTGGCGATGAGGTTTGGTACGCCCAAGCGCTCCGCGATCGGGGCCGTCACGAACTCGTTGGTTGCCGTGATGATCAGGAGCGTATCGCCCCGGTCGCGGTGTTCTGCGATCAGCCGGCGGGCGGCCGGCAGGATGATGGGATCGATTTTCTCGTGCAGAAAGTCCTCTCGCCAGCGCAACAAGGCGGTCGGATCGTTGTCCCGCAGTGGTTTCAGGGAGAAGCGGAGGAACGCGAAGATGTCCAGCCGGCCCTCCCGGTACGCGCGATAGAAGCGCTCGTTTTCGCGGTCGTACTCCTCGGCGTCCACGACTCCGCGCTCGGCAAGAAAGACTCCCCAGAGGTAGTCTGAGTCACCGCAGAGCAGGGTATTGTCGAGATCGAATATCGCCAGGGCCAATGGGGTCTCTCCGCGTCACTTGGACGCGTCTGGTCTCGTCGTCGTCCGAACCTTTCCACTATAGCGAATTTTCTTTATTAGCAGAAGCTTATGCGCCTGCGCGGGTTGCCCGGCCTATGTCCTTATGGAAAAATGGGCAATGAGATTGCGCAAGGTATCCTGCCTTGATCGACCCGGACGGTTTCAGGCCGAATGTCGGCATCATTCTGAGTAACGGAGAACGCCGCCTGTTCTGGGGCAGGCGCGTGGGGCAGAATGCGTGGCAGTTTCCGCAAGGCGGGATCCGATCGGACGAGACTCCGCGCGATGCCATGTTTCGGGAGCTCCAGGAGGAGGTCGGGCTTCTCCCCCACCAAGTGACGGTTCTGGGCGCGACCAGGCACTGGTTGCGATACCGTCTTCCCAGGCGATTCATTCGGCGTAACTGCGGGCCCATCTGCATCGGCCAGAAGCAGGTCTGGTTCATGCTGCGGGTGAACTGCGGCGAAGATGCATTCTGCCTCGACAAATGCGAGAAGCCGGAGTTCGACGCCTGGCGATGGGTCGGCTATTGGCAGCCCGTCCGCGAGGTGGTTTACTTCAAGCGCCGGGTCTACGAGCAGGCGCTCGAGGAGCTGGCTCCACTCTTGTACCCCGAGGGGGCTCCGACACGGCAACTGGCCGTCGGCGGGCAGCCCCGCTTTCTCCGGCAGAAGCACCGCTGACACCCAAGCGCCCCGGTCCAGCGGCGGCACCCCCACGCAAGCGGGCCGAGTCGTAATATGCTCGACCATCTCCACCGTATTGTTCAAGAAGTCAACAACGCGCCGGATCTCGAGCAGGCGCTGCAAGTCATCGTGCGGCGCGTCAAGGAGACCATCGGCGCCGACGTTTGCTCGGTGTATCTCACCGATTTCGATACCCGCGAGCACGTGCTGCAAGCCACGGACGGACTGCGTCCAGAGGCGGTGGGGCGGGTTCGCCTGCCCCTGCACCGGGGCCTGATCGGCTGGGTCAGCGAGCGCGCCGAGCCGGTCAATCTGGACGACGCCTCGACACATTCCCGATACCTGTTCATTCACGAGACCGGGGAGAAGCGTTACCGCGGCTTCCTCGGTGTCCCGATCATCCAGAACCGAAAGGTGCTGGGCGTCCTGGTGCTGCGACAGCGAGCCAAGCGCCGCTTCGAGGACGACGAGGTTACCCTGGTCATGACCCTGGCGTCCCAGCTCGCCGGGGCCATAACCCACGCCCGCGCCAGCGGCGAGCTGGCGCGCCTGCAAGAGCCGGGCGGTCTCCCGAATCACTTTCTACAAGGGATTCCTGCCGCGCCCGGTATCGCCATCGGTCTCGCTGTCGTGGTCTACCCCCCGGCGGACCTCGATGCGGTTCCCGACCGCTCCGCAGCCGACGTGCCCAAGGAGGAGGATGCCTTCCGCAGCGCGGTATCGGACGTGATGGAGGAGATCGAGCGTTTCGCGGTGCGCACCGCAGCGGACCTGCGGGCCGAGGAGCGGGCGCTGTTCGATGCCTGGCTGCTCATGCTGGAGAGCGACACCCTGATCGATGGCACGGTCGAGCGCATCCGCCAGGGCAACTGGGCGCCGGGAGCCCTGCGCGAGACCATCGCGGAGCATGCGCGGGTGTTCGATTCCATGGATGATCCCTACCTGCGCGAGCGCGCGTCGGATGTCCGCGACCTCGGTCGGCGTATCCTCATGCACCTGCAGAACCTGGAGTCACGGCCCGTGGAGTATCCGCCGGGCACTATCCTTGTCGGTGAAGAGATCAGCGCCATGCAGATTGCGGACGTGCCCCCGGCCGCGTTGGCTGGAATCGTGTCGGTCACCGGCTCGAGCTCTTCCCACGTAGCCATTCTCGCTCGCGGCATGGGGGTGCCGGCGGCCATGGGCGTGACGGACTTGCCAGTGGGGCGGATCGAGGGGCTGGAGATGGTCGTGGACGGCTACCGGGGACGTGTCTACGCAGCGCCCAGTGCGGTGGTGCGCGCCGAGTATCGGCGGCTCATGGACGATGATCTGGCCCTGACCAACGAGCTCGAGAACCTGCGCCGTCTTCCCGCCGAGACCCCGGACGGCTATACGCTTCCTCTTTACCTCAACACCGGCCTGGTTTCGGAGGCGCGTCCGGTGGGCATCGAGGAGTCCGCCGGCGTCGGCCTCTACCGCACCGAGCTGCCCTTTCTGGTGCGCGATCGCTTTCCTGGCGAGACGGTGCAGATGACCAACTACCGGCAGGTGTTGGAGACCTTTGCCCCGCGTCCGGTTACCATCCGCACCCTGGACGTGGGCGGCGACAAGCCGCTGCCCTATTTCCCGGTTTCCGAATCCAATCCCTTCCTCGGTTGGCGCGGCATACGCATCACGCTGGACCATCCGGAGATCTTCCTGACCCAGGTGCGGGCGATGCTGCGTGCATCGATCGGGCTGGAGAACCTCCAGGTGCTGTTGCCCATGGTCAGCACGGTGAGCGAGGTCGACGAGGCCCTGCTGCTGATTCAGCGGGCTCACGACGAGCTGCTGGAAGAGGGCTACCGGGTCAAAATGCCGCCGGTGGGGGTCATGGTCGAGGTTCCGGCCGCGGTCTACCAGGCCGAGGCTTTGGCCCGGCGGGTGGGCTTTTTTTCGATCGGCACCAACGACCTGACGCAATACCTCCTGGCGGTCGACCGCAACAATGCCCACGTGGCGAAGCTCTACGACGAGCTACATCCGGCCGTGCTGCGCGCCTTGGTTCAGATCGTAGCCGGCGCCCGCGCTTACGGACGCGAAGTGAGTATCTGCGGGGAAATGGCGGGCGATCCGCTGGCGGCGGTTCTGCTCCTTGGGATGGGCGTGCACAGCCTGAGCATGGGGGCCGGCAGCCTGTTGCCGGTCAAGTGGGTCATCCGCAGTGTCAGCCGCGCAAAGGCGCGGGAGCTTCTGGGCGTGGCGCTGCATTGCGAAGAGGCCGAGTGCGTTCGCCGCCTGCTGCTCGAGGCCCTGGAAGACGTGGGTCTGGGTGGGCTGGTGCGACCGGGGAAGTGACGGTCGCCCGCCCCGGTGATTGCCTAACCCTCGGCGGGCAGTGATTTACCTGGGTTGAGGATGCCCCGGGGGTCGAACTGACGTTTGATGTTGTGCATCAGGCGCAGGGTTGCCGCATCGATCTCGCGGGCGATGAAGTCGCGTTTCTCCAAGCCCACGCCGTGCTCGCCCGAAAGGGTGCCCCCGAGCGCGATGACCAGCGAGAACACGGCGTCGAGGCACTGTTCGGCGCGGGCCATCTCGTCGCGGTCCTCGGGGTTCACCAGCAGATTGACGTGTATGTTCCCGTTGCCGGCGTGGCCGAAGTTGACGATGCGGATGCCGGTATCGCGCGACAATCGCTCCAGGCCGTCGATGAAGGCACCGATGCGCGAGACCGGCACCACGACATCCTCGTTGATCTTCTTGGGCGCGATGTGTCGCAGCGCCGGCGACAGGGCCTTGCGCGTCTTCCACAGGGCCGCGATCTCGGCGGCATCCGCGGCGGTGTGGAGGTCCTTCAGGCCGGCGTTGCTCGCGGCCAGAGCGACCGCCCTGGCGGCCTCGTCGACGCATTGCACCGGACCGTCCACCTCGATCATGAGCAGCGCGCCCGTGCCGGGTGGCAGCCCGAGGTCGGAGAAGCCGCGCACCATCTCGATGGCCGCCCCGTCCATGAACTCCAGGGCGCAGGGAATGACGGGCTGGGACATGATCGCGGCGACCGCGGCGGCGGCCGCGTGAATGTCGCCGTAGGTCGCGCGCAGAGTGCGTTTAGCCTCCGGCAGCGGCGTGAGCTTGAGGGTGGCCTCCGTGATCAGCGCCAGGGTGCCCTCGGACCCGATGATCAGCCGCGTCAGGTCATAGCCCACCACCCCCTTGGTGGTGGAGACACCGGTGCGGATGGGCTCGGCGGCACCGGTCACGGCACGCAGCCCGAGAGTGTTCTCCCGCGGCGTGCCGTATTTTACGGCCCTGGGACCGGCCGCGTTGTAGGCCAGATTCCCGCCCACGGTACACACTGCCGCGCTGGTGGGGTCCGGGGGCCAGAAGAATCCCTCCCGTGCCACTGCCTGCTGCAGCGACTCGTTGGTGACGCCGGGCTCGACGACGGCGAGGCGGTTGCTCGGATCGACGCGAAGGATGTGCGTCATGCGCTCGAAGGACAGAACGACGCCGCCGCGGTCGGGCACCGTGGCCCCCGTGGTGCCGGTGCCCCGACCGCGCGCCGTGACCGGGATCTCGAGCTCGTTGCACAGCGTTAGCGTGGCCTCGACCTGCGCGGGTTCGGTGATGAAGAGCACCGCCTGCGGCAGCGCCTGTCGTCTGCTGTTGTCGTAGCCGTAGGGCCAGCAGTCGGCGGGATCGGTGAGTACCCTCTCGCTGCCCGCGATCGCGCGCAGCTTGCGTACGGCCTCAGGCGGAAGCGGGGGTGGGCTCGACGTACTCAAAGACCTTGACCACCTTCTTGACGCCGGACACGTAGCGGGCCTTCTCCACCGCGGCGTCCGCCTCCTGCGCGCTCACCAGACCCATGAGGTAGACGACGCCCATCTCGGTGACGACCTTGACCCGTGTCGGGTCGAAGCCGGGGAGGTCGATCTTGGTCAAGGCAAACTTGACCTGGGAGGTGATCACGGTGTCCTGGCTCTCGCGCGTGAGGTCCGCAGACGGGCCGATGGTCACCTCGTTGATGACGCGCTTGACGCCTGGCAGACGGCTTACCTTGTCGGCGAAGCGCTGGCTGATCTCTTCGGTGCCCGCCTGGCCGGTCAGCAGCACCACGTGGTTGTAGCTGGTAGCGCTGATACTGCTTTTCGCCCGGATATCCGGGTCGTTGAACTCGGCCGCCATGGCCTGGACCTCGATCTGCTGGTCTTCCAGTACGGTCTTCGCGTCGCGTCGCTCGTGCGCGACGCCTGCCCCGACGGCGATGCCGGCGACCACCGCGGCGGCGCATCCATGCAGCAGAGGCAGGCTGGAGATCGCGACGAGTGCCGCAGCCAGCGCCGCCGGTACGGCGATTCGGGCAGGATGGGTTGGGCGTTTATGGCTTCTATTCCGCATGAAAGGCGTCCCGTATCCAGACGATGTCGTTGTTACCGCTTACGGCGAGGACGTCGAAGCGGCAGGGTGAGTTGGTTGGATGCTCTCGCAGGTAGCAGGAGGCGGTTGCCGCCAGACGCCGCTGCTTGTGCGTGTCGACGGTTTCGGCCGGGGTGCCGTAGCGCGAGCTCTTGCGGAACCTGACCTCGACGAAGACCAGGATCTCGGCCTCTCGCATCACCAGATCGATCTCCCCGAACCGGCAGCGGTAGTTGCAGGCGATCAGGCGCAGGCCTCGCTGCTGCAGATAAACGCCCGCGAGGCGCTCCTTGTCCCCGCCGACGGCCGACGCGTCTCTAGTGGGGAATCGCGGCAAGACGGGGGGCGCCTCGGGCGGCCAGTAGCGGGCCTTTCGGATCAAATCCCTTCTCGGGCGCCCAGAGGTGCGTGTCAACGCCGGCCAAGGCCGGCCCGGAGGGGCTGAAGCGTGCGAGCGTCAACCCGCGCACGACGTTCCGCTGGCTGTCCAATCGGAGCTCACCGGTCTTACCCTGCACGACGGCGGCCCGGTTCGACGCCATCCAGGCGAGTCGGGGCGCCAAGCGGTAGGCGTCGATGCCCATGGCGTAGAGCCTGGTCAGGCCGTCCTGCATCCCAGGCGTGCGTTGTCGGACGCGTTCGCGCGAGAGCGGGTCACCCGCGTCGGGAGCGAGCAACCAGGGGATGTCGACGAAGTAGGTCCCGACGATAGGCTGATCCGCCACCGGGTCAAAGCGGCCCCCGTAGATGTGGGAGGTCGCGAAGACCGGGAAATCGTAGGCCGAGATTGCACGGACCCGCGGTGCGATCTCGCGAGCCATTTGCGATGTCGCCACGAGAAACAGGAAATCGGCGTCATCCGCTCGCGCGCTCAAGTTGCCGATTGGCTGGGTGAAGTCGAAGCCGTTCGTGTCGTACACTTCGGTCGCTGCCAGCCGGCCTCCGAGGGCAAGCCACTGCTGATGAAAGCCCTTTGCCATCCGTTCGCCCCAGGGGCCGCTCGGGTAGAGCATCAGGGCCGAGCGGTGACCGCCTTCCCATGCCTTGCGTGCCGCCTCCGCTGCCTCGTCCTCGGGCGACAGAGAGAACTGGTAGAGATTAGCGGGCGACCTGCCGGTGGAGACCCGGTTGAGGGCAAGCACGGGCACTGAGGGACTGGCTCCGCGCGCCAGCTCTTCAACGGCTTCCTTTTGCAGCGGTCCGATGACAAAGCTGGCACCGTCCGCCGCCGCCTGCTGCACCAGGGCGTTGGCCGACTCGGCCGTGCTGGTGTCATAGAAACGGAGCTGCGGCCGCTTGCCTTGCTCGTCCGCGGCCTGGGCGGCGAGAATGCCGTCCTTCAAGGCCTGGGCGGCGCCGGCGAATCGGCCGGATTGCGGCAGCAGCACCGCCACCATCTCTCCCCCGCGATAACCGCCGCTGCGGGCGCTGCTCAGATCGGAATCACGTTGCATCGGACCGGCGCAGCCCGCGACGACCGTTGCCAGAACGGCCAGCTTGAGCCAGGCTCGCGAGGGGATCGGGGAGTTGGGACGTCTCGTCAGCATCTTGCCGTAGGCCTATGTCCGGGTGGAGAACAACCTGTATGTCGACATCGTCAGGCCTACTATACGTGGTGGCAACACCGATCGGCAATCTGGCGGACCTGACCTATCGCGCGCGGCAGGTGCTTGCCGAGGTGGACCTGATCGCCGCCGAGGACACCCGTCACACCCGTCGTCTGCTGGCCCATTACGGCATCAGCAACCGGCTCCTTTCCTGTCACGATCACAACGAGGCGCAAGTGGTTCCCCGCTTGCTGAGGCGTTTGGCCGAGGGCGAAAGCCTGGCCTTGGTGTCGGATGCGGGCACCCCCCTCATCAGCGATCCCGGCTTTCAGCTGGTGAAGGGGGCGCGCGACCTCGGCATCCGCGTCGTTCCGATCCCAGGTGCGAATGCCGCGGTGTGCGCGCTATCCGCGGCGGGGCTGCCCTGCGACCGCTTCCTGTTCGTCGGCTTTCCCCCGCGGACGTCCGCCAAGCGCCGCGAGTGGGCCGCAGGCCTGGCCGGCGAGTGCGGGACCCTGGTCATGTACGAGGCCGGAAACCGGGTACTCGCCACCCTCGCGGCGCTGCGCGACCAGCTTGGTGCGGGGCGCGGGGCCGCCGTGGCGCGCGAGCTGACCAAGCGCTTCGAGACCTTTCTCAGCGGTAGTCTCGGGGATCTGGCCGGCAGGGTAGAGGCAGACGCGCAGAAGCAGATGGGCGAGTTCGTGATCCTGGTCGAGGGGCGAGGCGAGCAGGACACCGGCGCGGCGCGGAGCGATGAGGAGCATGTCCTGCGTGTGCTCGCTACCGAGTTGCCGCTCAAGCAGGCCGCCGCCCTGGCCGCGCGGATCACGGGCGGCAAGAAGAACCGGCTCTACGCCCTCGCCTTGGCGTGGCGGGATGCCGCCGACAACGGGCCGAACGGGCGCGGAGAGAGCGTCGAATGATGGACCGTCTGGACAAGGACGGCCTCACCGGCTGCAAGCCGCGCCTCGTTATGCACCTGGGAGCAGGAGGGCCGGCGGCGGCGTGGTACACTTGGGCTGGGAGTCGGCCGGGCAGCCGCTCCTCCGGCCTCCGTGTTCGGAGGGGAGGAAAGTCCGGGCTCCACAGGGCAGGGTGCCAGGTAACGCCTGGGGGGCGCGAGCCCACGGAAAGTGCCACAGAAAACAAACCGCCAAACTCCGTTACGCGGAGCGGTAAGGGTGAAATGGTGCGGTAAGAGCGCACCGCGCTGCTGGTAACAGCAGCGGCATGGCAAACCCCACCCGGAGCAAGACCAAATAGGGGAACACGCGGTCTCGACCGCGACGTGCTGCCCGTACGTGTTCCCGGGTAGGTCGCTCGAGGCGCGCGGCGACGCGCGTCCCAGATGAATGGCTGCCCTCGACAGAACCCGGCTTACAGGCCGGCTCCCACCTTGTTTCGTCTCGTTTCCTCCACCACTCCCCACCACGCTCCCAGCGTTTGCCGCATTACTTTAGGTAAAACTCTAATTCCAGCGCGCATCGCGCTGATTAGAATGATTTTTGTCTCACCTGGCGTATCGCTTGATTACGCCTTCTTAAGTCCCTGAGCAGCAAGAGAAAACAACCCGATGATCCTTGACGCATTGTGGATTCTTGCCTACCATGAGCCGCAAGTGGGAGGAAGTGGGAGAAAGGGGAGTAATTCCCATTTGGGGGGCGCGATTTGTTCCGCGGGGTATCCATTCTCAATCTGGACGCCAAGGGAAGGCTGGCGATTCCCGCCCGCTATCGCGAGCAGCTGCAGGCGTGCTGTGCCTCCCGTCTCGTGATTACCGTCGACGCTGACCACTGCCTGCTGATTTACCCCGAGCCGAACTGGGTGGAGATTGAGCGCAAGCTGGAGCGGTTGCCGTCCTTCAATCCCACCGCGAGGAAGCTCCAGCGTCTCTACATCGGTCATGCGCAGGACGTCGAGATGGACGCCCAGGGTCGCGTGCTCCTGCCGCCTTCGTTGCGGAGCTTCGCCTCCCTCGACAAGCGGGTCGCTCTGGTGGGGCAGAGCAACAAGTTCGAGCTGTGGGACGAAGACGCCTGGGTCGGGCGCCGCGACGAGTGGTTGAACGAGGCGGATCTGCAGCAAATGGAGACCGCCACTGATTTTGCGTCGCTCTCGATCTGACAAACGACAAGATGGGCGACGCGGCGCACAAGCCCGTTCTGCTGGAGGAGAGTTTGGAGGCATTGGCGATCAAGGCGGATGGCCTGTACCTGGACTGCACGTATGGGCGCGGCGGTCACTCGCGGGCGCTGTTGGCGAGGTTGGGCGCCGCCGGGCGCCTGTTTGCCCTGGACCGGGATCCGGGCGCGGTCGCCGACGGTCAGGCCCTGGCGCGGCACGACCAGCGCTTCACGATCGAGCAGGCGCCGTTTTCCGAAGCGTGGCGAGTCTCCCTCCGTCACGGTCTGACGGGGCGCTTGAGCGGGCTCCTGCTGGATCTCGGCGTTTCCTCTCCGCAGCTCGACGAGCCGGAACGTGGCTTCAGCTTCACCGCGGAAGGTCCGCTGGACATGCGCATGGACAACAGCCGCGGTGAGACGGCCGCCGAATGGCTGGCCCGCGCCACGGAGCAGGAGATCTCGAGGATTCTGCATGAGTACGGGGAGGAGCGCTTTTCCCGACGCATCGCGCGGGCCATCGCCCGCGCACGACGCGAGTCGGCGATCGCGACCACACGCCGCTTGGCGGAGATCGTGTCGGCGGCGTGTCCGACCCGCGAGCCAGGGAAGCACCCGGCGACGCGCACCTTCCAGGCCCTGCGGATTCAAGTCAACGGTGAGCTGGACGAGTTGCGCGCCTGTCTCGCCAGCGTGTGCGATCTCCTGGTCGCCGGCGGACGCCTGGTGGTCATCAGCTTCCACTCCCTGGAGGATCGGATCGTGAAGAGGTTCATTCGCGATGAGGTTCGCGGTGAGCAGTTCCCGCGCGGGGTCCCCGTGGTCGCGGGCGACTCCCGTGGGCGCCTGCGTCCGGTGGGCACGCCCGTGCGCCCTTCTCCTGGCGAGGTGGCGGTCAATCCGCGCGCGCGTAGCGCCGTCATGCGAGTGGCGGAGCGGTTGGCATGACGCGCGGAGAACTGCGGGCGGCGCTGATCCTGACCCTGGCGGTGATCGCCTCGGCGGTCGCCGTGGTCTACGGCAAGTTCCTGAGTCGCATGGAGTTCGTGGCGCTGCAGGCCTTGATCGCCGAGCGCCAGGCGCTGGAGGTGCAGTGGGGGCAGCTGCGCCTCGAGGAGGCGGCGCTGACCACTCATCCGCGGGTCGAGGAGCGGGCGCGCAAGCTGCTGAGCATGCACCTCCCGCAGCGTGGCGAGGTGCGCGTGATCGAGGCGGAATCCGAGCATGGCCAGTAAGACGCGCAGGCTCAAGCGCGCCCAGCGGCTCGCCGAGCGCAGGCCAAGCTCCCGCCTGCGCCGCCGTGTGCTGTTGGGCTTTCTAGGTGTCTTTCTGGTCGCCGTGGTCGGAAGCGCCCTGTACCGCCAGGTCATCGACAACGAGTTCCTGCAGCATGAGGGTGCGCGCCGTTATCTGCGCTTGTCGGAGATCCCGGCCCGGCGGGGCATGATCCTGGACCGCAACGGCGAGCCATTGGCGGTCAGCACGCCGGTGGCGACCGTCTGGGCCGATCCGCGCAAGCTGACGGGCCGCCAGGACGTGATGCGGGAGCTCGCCGCGGCCCTGCAATTGGATTCGAAGGACCTGATCGAGAAGATCGAAAGCCGTCCCGGCCGCGGCTTCGTCTACCTCAAGCGGCGCATTGGTCCGGACGAGACCCTTGCGGTCGAGGAGATCATCGAGCGCTACCGTCTCGACTCGATCGGGATGGAAAGCGAATACCGGCGTTTCTACCCCAGCGGCGAGATCTTCGGGCACATCATCGGCTTCACCGATATCGACGACCGGGGGATCGAGGGCATGGAGCTGCTCTACGACAAGTGGCTGCGTGCCGAGCCTGGTCTGCGGCGCGTCATTCAGGACGGACGCCGGCGCGTAGTCGCGGAAGTGGAGCGGACGCGCTCGCCGCGCCACGGGCGGGATCTGACGCTCAGCCTGGATCGGCGCCTCCAGTTCCTGGCCTACAGAGAGCTCAAGCGCGCGGTGCAAGACCATCGCGCCAGCTCGGCAACCGCCGTTGTGCTCGACGTGGACACGGGCGAGGTGCTGGCGATGGTCAATCAGCCTGCCTACAACCCCAACGGCAAGCTCGAAGGTGCCGGCAGCACCCGCCGCAACCGCGCCCTTACCGACGTGATGGAGCCGGGCTCGACGGTCAAGCCGTTCGTGGTGGCCGCGGCCCTCGAGGCCGGTCTGGTGGGGCCCGACACACCTATCGACACCGCACCCGGCACCCTCCGGGTGGGCCGCAATCGGGTCAAGGACGTGCGTAACTACGGCACGTTGACGACGACCCGGGTATTGACCAAGTCCAGCAACGTGGGATCGGTCAAGCTGGCGATGCGCATGAACAAGGCCGTGCTCTGGACGCTGTACGAGAGTCTCGGCTTCGGAAAGCCCACCGACAGCCATTTCCCCGGTGAGGTTGCCGGTCGGTTGCGCCACTACGATGACTGGTCGATGTTCGAGCACGCCACCCACGCCTTCGGCTATGGGCTGTCGGTCACCTCCCTGCAGCTCGCCCAGGCATATTCGGTTCTGGGGGCCGACGGCCTGCTGCGTCCGGTCAGTCTGCTCAAGCGCGACGCGGTGCCCGAGGGGCGCCGCGTACTGTCGGAACGGACCACGCGCCAGGTACGGGCGATGATGGAGACGGTGGTATCCGCCGATGGTACGGCCAAGGAGGCGGCGATCGAGGGCTATCGGGTGGCCGGCAAGACGGGCACCGCGAAGAAGGCCGCCAAGGGAGGGTATGCCGCCAAGCGCTATCAGGCGGTATTCGCCGGCGTGGCACCGGCCTCACGGCCGCGCTTCGCCATGGTGGTGATGATCGACGAGCCCAGCGGGAAGCACTATTACGGCGGCAAGGTGGCGGCGCCGGTCTTCGCGCGGGTGATGCAGGGGGCCTTGCGCCTGTTCAACGTGGCGCCGGACGACCCGTTGCAGACGCTGCGTCTGGCTGGTGTGGAGGAGCATCCATGATGCCGCTCGTCAGCGCCTCGCGCCCCTGGTACCTCAGTGAGCTTCTTGAGGGTTTCGTCCCGGCCCGGGTCGAGGCCGACGTGCTGGTGTCGAGCCTGACCCTGGACAGCCGCAAGGTGGAGGCCGGCGGCTTGTTTCTGGCTTGCGACGGTGGGTCATTCCACGGGCTCGATTTTGCGGTTGACGCGCAGCGCCGTGGCGCCTGCGCCATCGTCGCCGAGCCGAGCGAACGCTGGACAACGGAGACCATGTCGGCGCTCGCGCAAACGCTGCGCGTCCCCTTGATCCCGGTGCCGACCCTCGGGCGCGTGGCCAGCGCGCTGGCGGACCGCTTCTTTGACCACCCCAGCGCGGCGTTGGAGGTCATCGGCGTCACCGGCACCAACGGGAAGACCAGCGTGACCAACTATTTGGCGCAGGCACTCGCTCCCGAGCTGACCTGCGGCATCCTGGGCACGCTCGGCGCCGGATTCCCCGGTGACCTGGTAGCGGGCACGCACACAACGCCGGACCCGGTCAGCTTGCAGGAGATCCTCGCGTGGATGCGCGGCCGCGGTGCCGGGGCGGTAGCCATGGAGGTCTCCTCCCATGCCCTGGAGCAGGGCCGGGTCGGAGCCGTGCGCTTCAGCCACGCCGTGCTCACCAATCTGAGCCGCGATCACCTGGACTATCACGGCGACATGGCCAGCTACGGCGCAGCCAAGCGCCGGCTGTTCCGAATGCCCGGGCTCTCATGGGCGGTGCTCAATCAGGACGAGCCGCTGAGCGACGCCATACTCGCCGAGTTGAGCCCCGCGGTTTCGGTTGCCTGGTACAGCCTGCGGCCCGACGCGCCACTCCCCGGTCGTTGCGACCTGTGGCTCAGGGCGCGCGACATAGCGCCGCGATCGCGGGGGCTGTCCCTGCGGGTAGAGACCAGCGTCGGCGAAGGGGGACTCGAGATCGGCCTCCTCGGCCGTTTCAACGCCGCGAATCTGTTGGCGGTGCTCGCCGTGCTGCTGTCGCGAGGCTTGCCTCTGTCGCGCGCGCTGCGAGAGATCGCCGCGGTGCGCGGCGTGCCCGGACGCATGGAGTCCTTCGGCGGCGGTGCGGCGCCCCAGGTGGTGGTGGACTACGCCCATACACCGGACGCCCTGGAGCAGGCGCTGACCAACCTGCGCGACCATGTCAGAGGGCGTTTGATCTGCGTGTTCGGCTGCGGGGGCGATCGCGATCGCGGCAAACGCTCCGTGATGGGCGGGGTCGCGGAACGCTTGAGCGACCAGGTGATCGTCACCGACGACAACCCCCGGCGCGAGGACGGAGAGGCCATCATCTCGGAGATCCTGACCGGGATGGAGCGTCCTGAGGCGGTTCGGGTCGAGCGCCGCCGCGCGTTAGCGATTCGCATGGCGATCGCCACCGCCGGCCCCGACGACCTGGTGCTGGTCGCCGGCAAGGGGCACGAGACGACGCAGGACATGGGTGAGCTCAAGGTGCATTTCAGTGATCGCGCCCAAGTGGTGCAGGCGTTGCAGGAGCGCGGAGGGCAGTGGACATGATGTGGACCCTGTCCGAGGCTGCACGGCTGGTCGGCGGCGATGTCCTGGGCGCCGATGTCGGCTTCGACTCCGTCGGCACGGATAGTCGCAAGACCGGGGTTGGACAGCTCTTCGTGGCCCTGCGCGGGGAGCGTTTCGACGGCCACGACTTCGTCGCGCAAGCCGCCGCCGCCGGAGCAGCGGCCGTGCTCGTGGATCATCCGTTGATTGCGCCCATACCCCAATGGGTGGTGGAGGATACGCGTCTGGCGCTAGGACGCATGGCCGCGGCCTGGCGGGATCGCTTTCCGGGCCGGGTGATCGCGGTCACGGGCAGCAACGGGAAAACGACCTGCAAGGAGATGATCGCCGGGGTCCTCGGCCAGGTCGGCAGCGTGCGCGCGACCCAGGGCAACCTCAACAACGACATCGGTATGCCGCTGACCCTGCTCGCCGCCCGGGACGAGGACTTTCTGGTGCTCGAGATGGGTGCCAACCACGCGGGGGAGATCGGCTATCTCACCGACATCGGCCGGCCCGAGGTGGCCGTGATCACCAATGCCGGACGCGCTCATCTCGAGGGCTTCGGCAGCGTGGAGGGGGTCGCCCAGGCGAAGGGAGAGATCGCGCGGGGGCTGCCGGCGACCGGTGTCTTCATCGTCCCTTCCGATTCACCCTGGACCGACCTTTGGCGCGGGCTGGCTGCGGGCAGGCGGATGCTCACCTGCGGACCGGACGCGAGCGCAGACGTGCATGTCCGGGCCGACGGCCTGAGCAGCAAATGGGACGCCGAGGGCTTCCGCACCCGCTTTGGCGTCAGCGTCGGGGACTCCCACATCGACCTGGAGCTTCCTCTTGCCGGGATGCACAACGTGCGCAACGCCCTGGTCGCTGTCGCCGTGGCGATCGCGCTGGACATCCCGGTCGACGGCATCCGCGCGGGCCTGGCGGGTTTGCGGCCGGTGCCTCGTCGCCTGCAGCCGCGGTTGGGCATCAAGGGTCTGCGGGTGATCGACGATAGCTACAACGCCAACCCGGATTCGGTGCAGGCTGCAATCCAGGTGCTTGCCGGATTGCCCGGGCGTCATTGGCTGGCGCTCGGAGACCTGGGCGAGCTGGGTCTCGACGCCCGTGCCCTGCACCGTGAGATTGGCGCCATGGCGCGGTCTGCCGGGATCGATGGCCTCTACGCCGTGGGTGCCCTGAGCGCGGAGGCGGTGACCGCCTTCGGGCCGGGAGGGCGGCACTTTCCGGACCAGGAGAGCCTGCTTGCAGCGCTGCAGGCCGACCTGGGCGCCGGCGACTGCCTGCTGGTCAAGGGGTCGCGCCTGGCGGTGATGGATCGGGTCGCGGATGCGCTCTGCGCGGCGGGGGCGCGCTGACATGTTGCTCTATCTGACCGATTGGCTGGGACAGATCGACAGCGCCTTCTACGTTTTCCGCTACCTGACCTTGCGCGCGATTCTCGGGGTGCTGACGGCGCTGGTCATTTCATTCGCGGTGGGGCCGGCGATGATCCGCCGCCTAACCCGATTCAAGATCGGTCAGACGGTGCGTGACGACGGTCCGCGCTCCCATCTCTCAAAGGCCGGTACGCCCACCATGGGCGGTGCCTTGATCCTGGTGAGCGTGGGCGTGAGCACGCTGCTGTGGTCCGACCTCGGCAACCGTTATGTCTGGCTGGTGCTCCTGGTCACGCTCGCCTACGGGGCAATCGGTCTGGTGGACGACTACAAGAAGCTGGTGCTCAAGGACCCGCGCGGGCTGGCGGCACGTTACAAGTACCTCTGGCAGTCGGTGGCGGGCCTTGCCGCGGCCCTGTACCTCTATTGGATCTCCTCGACGCCGGCTGAGACCGCTCTGCTTGTCCCCTATCTGAAGGACGTCTCTTTCCAGCTGGGCGCCTGGTTCGTCCTTCTCTCCTATCTCGTCATTGTCGGCAGCAGCAATGCCGTGAACTTGACCGACGGCCTCGACGGGCTGGCGGTGCTGCCCACGGTGCTGGTGTGCGGGGCGCTCGGCGTCTTCGTGTACGCTACCGGACACGTCGACTTTGCCAACTATCTCAAGATTCCCCACATCCCCGGCGTCGGCGAGGTGGTCGTGTTCTGCGGCGCGCTTGTCGGGGCGGGCCTCGGGTTTCTCTGGTTCAACACCTATCCGGCCCAGGTGTTCATGGGCGATGTCGGCGCCCTCTCCCTGGGGGCCGCTCTTGGCGTGGTGGCCGTGACCGCGCGCCAGGAGTTGGTGCTCCTGATCATGGGAGGGGTGTTCGTCGCCGAGACGCTGTCGGTGATGCTGCAGGTGGCCTCCTTCAAGCTCACGGGCAGGCGCATTTTCCGCATGGCGCCGCTGCACCACCACTTCGAGCTCCAGGGCTGGCCCGAGCCCCGGGTGATCGTTCGTTTCTGGATCGCCACCGTGATTCTGGTCCTGGTGGGCCTGGCGAGCCTGAAGATCAGATGATGAATGCCGCCCTCAAGACCCCTCAGGCCAAGGCCCCCAAGACGTTGATCGTGGGCCTCGGGAAAACGGGGCTGTCGGTGGCCCGCCATCTGCGCGCCCAGGGGATTTCGGTGGCGGTGACCGATTCCCGGTCCAATCCGCCCGGTATGGAACAGGCGCGCCTTGAGATGCCGGACACGGCCTTGTTCACCGGTGGTTTCGATCCGGATGCCTTCGACGCCGCGGAGCTGCTGGTGGTGAGCCCCGGGGTCCCGGTGAGCGAGCCCTTGGTGGCGCAGGCGGCTGCCCGAGGCACACCCGTGATCGGCGACATCGAGCTGTTTGCACAAGCGGCAAGGGCCCCGGTGGTCGCCATCACCGGGTCGAACGGCAAGAGCACCGTCACCAGCCTCCTCGGCCAAATGGCCAGGCTCGCAGGTCTGCGGGTCGCGGTTGGCGGCAACCTTGGCGAGCCTGCCCTCGATCTGCTCGACGCAGGCGTCGAGCTGTACGTGCTCGAGTTGTCCAGTTTTCAGCTCGAGACGACGCAGACCCTGACCCCCAAGGCGGCGACCGTGCTCAATGTCTCCGCCGATCACATGGATCGCTATCCGAGCGTGGCGGAGTACGCCGCGGCCAAGGCGCGGGTATTCGACCATGCCGAGATCGCAGTCCTCAATCGGGACGATCCCCTGGTCTGCGCCATGGCAGGAGGGGCGGCGGCGGAATTCGGGTTCACCCTCGCGGCCCCCCGCGGCCGCGATGACTTCGGAGTGATCGAAAGGGCGGGCGAAACCTGGCTGGTCCGCGGCCGAGAGCCCTTGATGGCGACCGGGGAGATCGCCTTGGCCGGGCGTCACAATCTGGCGAACGCTTTGGCCGCCCTGGCGCTGGGAAGCGCCTGTGGCCTGCCCGTGACCTCGATGCGCGAGGGCCTTCGCCGGTTTCGCGGGCTGCCCCACCGCACCGTGCTGGTGGCGGCCAGGCGAGGTGTGCGCTGGTACGACGATTCCAAGGGTACGAATCCGGGTGCCACCGTCGCTGCGCTGCGCGGCCTAGTCGATCCCGCCGGGTCCGGGCGTGCAGTCCTGATCGCCGGCGGCGACTGCAAGGGGGCGGACTTCTCGCCCATGCTTCCCGTAGTCCGGGATGCGGCGCGGGCGGTCGTCCTCATCGGGCGCGACGCTCCGCTGCTCGAGCGGGTGTTGCGCGGCTCGGTGCCCCTGCTGCATGCCAAGGACATGGAGGATGCCGTTGCCTTGGCGGCGGAGGCGGCGCTTCCCGGCGACTGCGTGCTCCTTTCGCCGGCGTGCGCGAGCTTCGACATGTTCGACAACTATGAGCACCGGGGTCGGGTGTTCGCCGCCGCCGTTCAGGGGCTGCCGGCATGAGCGGCGAGACCAGGCCTAGCGTTCGGAGCCGGCGACGTCTGGACCGGCTACCGGAAATGGACTGGCCGCTGCTGATCTGCGTGCTGCTGCTGCTCGGCTTTGGTTTCGTGATGGTCGCGTCCTCCTCCATGTCCATTGCCGATCGCGGCTTCGGCGACCCGTTCCACTTCGTCCTGCGCCATGGATTGGCCCTCGGGCTCGCCCTCACCTCGGGGCTTCTGGTGTTTCTCGTTCCAGCCAACTGGTGGGAGAAGTCCGGGGCGCTCCTGTTCGTTCTCGGCATCGCGCTCCTGATTGCCGTGCTCGTGCCCGGCGTCGGTCGCACGGTGAACGGCGCGACGCGCTGGATTCCCCTCGGTCCACTGAATATCCAGAGCTCGGAGCTGATGAAGTTCTTCGCCGTGATCTACATCGCCGGCTATCTGGTTCGCCGCCACGAGGAGGTGGCGACCAGACTTTCCGGGTTCTTGAAGCCGATGATTCTGATGGTGTTGGCGAGCACGCTGATCATGGCGCAGCCGGATTTCGGTACGACCGCGGTCCTGCTGGCAACGGTGCTCGGGATGCTCTTTCTCGGTGGCGTGCAGGTGCTGCACTTCTCGGCGCTGTTCGGGATGGTGGCCGCGGCAGGGGTGGCGCTGGTCGTCCTCGAGCCCTACCGCTTCCAGCGCGTGACCTCATTCCTGGACCCGTTTGCCGACCCCTTCAACACCGGATTCCAGCTGTCCCAGGCCCTGATCGCCTTCGGCCGCGGGGAATGGCTGGGCGTCGGACTCGGCAACGGGATCCAGAAGCAGTTCTTTCTCCCCGAGGCCCACACGGATTTCATCCTGGCCGTGGTGGGGGAGGAGTTCGGTCTCGTCGGGACCCTGGCCGTGATCGCCGCCTTTGTCTTCGTGGTGCTGCGCGCCTTCTCGATTGGCGCTCGGGCGGAAAAGGCGGGCTGGTGCTTCGCGGCCCATGTGGCTAACGGATTCGGGTTGGGGATCGGGCTTCAGGCCCTGGTCAATGTCGGCGTCAACGTAGGCTTGCTGCCGACCAAGGGCCTGACGCTGCCGTTCATGAGCTATGGCAGCAACAGCATTATCGTGGCCTGCATGGCGGTGGCGATGCTGCTGCGCATCGATACCGATCTGCGGAGGTCCGAGGAGAGCGCCGTACCGGCCGGGGGCATGAAATGGGCGCGCGCGTAGCGGTCATGGCCGGTGGCACCGGTGGGCACGTGTTCCCGGCACTCGCGGTAGCCGAGCTGCTGCGCGGACAGGGGATGGAGGTGTTCTGGATCGGGACCCGGCGGGGCATGGAGGCACGCCTGGTGCCAGCGCGGGGCTTCGGCATGGAGTGGATCAGCATCGAGGGGCTGCGCGGCAAAGGCATCGGTCAGCTGATCGCTGCCCCTTGGCGACTGCTGGTGGCTCTGCGCGAGGCCGTTTCCGTGCTTCGCGGGCGCCGTCCCAGCGTGGTCCTGGGGATGGGTGGCTTCGTGTCCGGTCCTGGCGGGGTCGCGGCCCGCGCCATGGGGCTGCCCTTGGTGATTCACGAGCAGAATCAGGTTCCGGGTCTCACCAACCAATGGTTGTCGCGTATCGCCAACAGGGTGTTCCAGGCCTTCCCCGGTAGCTTCCCGGCGGCGCGCGGCGCCACGACCTGCGGTAATCCGGTGCGGCCCGAGATCGCGGCCGTTCCCGGCCCGGCCGAGCGCCTTGCGGGGCGCGCCGGAGCACGGCGTTTGCTGGTCGTGGGCGGGTCTCTCGGCGCACAGGCGCTGAACGAGACGGTGGCGCCGGCCATCGCCAAGCTTTCCGTGGCGATGCGGCCGACGATCCGGCACCAGGCCGGAGAGCGGACCCTCGATGCGGCGCGGTCGGCATACGCCGCCGCGGGGGTCGATGCCGAGGTCACGCCCTTCATCGAGGACATGGCGGAGGCTTACGCCTGGGCGGATCTGGTCGTGTGCCGCGCCGGGGCGTTGACGGTCTCCGAGCTCGCGGCGGCGGGGGTGGCGTCGTTGCTGGTGCCCTACCCGCACGCCGTCGACGATCATCAAACCGCCAATGCCCGCTATCTCGTCGATGTCGGGGCGGCGCGCCTGATGCCCCAGCCCGAGCTGAGTGCAAATTCCCTGGCCGAGGTCCTCGCGGATCTGCTCGGCGATTCGGCTCGGCTTCTGGCCATGGCCGAAGCCGCGCGCATGCGCGCCGAGCCCGCGGCGGCCGAGCGCATCGCCGCCGCCTGCTGGGAGGTCAGCAAGCCATGAGCGACATACGCCGATACGGCGCCAGCAGCATGGGCCGCATCCGCCGGTTGCATTTCGTTGGCGTCGGCGGGGCGGGCATGAGTGGCATCGCCGAGTTGGTGGCGAATCTCGGCTATCAGGTCTCCGGCTCCGACAAGCGCGAGTCCGAGGTTACGCGGCGGCTCGAGGGCCTCGGCGTCAAGGTCTTCATCGGGCATCGGGAGGAGCAGGCGGAGGGCGCCGATGCGGTGGTGGTTTCGAGCGCCATCGACGAGTCGAACCCGGAGATCAAGATCGCCCGCGAGCACCGCGTCCCGGTCGTGCGGCGCGCCGAGATGCTCGCGGAGCTGATGCGCTTCTACTACGGGGTCGCCGTGGCGGGCACCCACGGCAAGACCACGACCACCAGCCTGCTGGCGAGCGTGCTCGCCGAGGGCGGGCTCGATCCGACATTCGTCATCGGCGGTCGCCTCAACAGCGCGGGGGCGAATGCGCGCCTTGGCAGCAGTCAATACCTGGTGGCCGAAGCGGACGAGAGCGATGCCTCCTTCCTGTATCTGCAACCGATGCTGGCGGTGCTGACCAACATCGACGCCGACCACATGCGCACCTATGGCAACGACTTCAATCGGCTGCGCGGCACCTTCATGGAGTTCCTCCATCACCTGCCCTTCTACGGTCTCGCGGTCCTGTGCGTGGACGACGACGAGGTGCGTTCGCTGCTGCCCATGGTCCCAAGGCCGGTGCGGACCTACGGTACCGGCAACGAGTCGGACGTGCGCGCCACGGAGATCCGACAAGAAGGGCTGCGCATGCATTTCACCGTGCAGCGTAAGGAAGCCGAGGACTTCCCCGTGGTGCTCAATCTGCCCGGGCGACACAACGTGCTGAATGCCTTGGCTGCCATCAGCGTGGGTATCGAGCTCGGCGTGAATGAGGACGCCATCCAGCGCGCCCTCGCCGGATTCCAGGGGGTAGGCCGCCGCTTCGTGGTCGAGCAGATCACGGATTCTGCCGGGCGGGACCTGATCCTGGTAGACGACTACGGCCACCATCCCAGGGAGCTTGCCGCGACCCTGGAGGCGGCGCGCCAGGGGTGGCCGGGCCGGCGCCTGGTGCTGGTGTTCCAACCCCATCGTTTCAGCCGCACGCAGGAGCAGTTCGAGGATTTCGTCAAGGTGCTTTCCAGCACCGACGTGCTGGTTCTGACCGAGGTCTACCCCGCCGGCGAGGCCGCGATCCCGGGCGCCGACGGCCGCTCCCTTAGCCGCGCCATCCGCATGCGCGGCGAGGTGGACCCGGTGTTCGTGGAGTCCCTTTCGGAAGTGCCGAAAGTGCTCGTAAACCTGCTGGCCGACGGGGATCTCGTCTTGACCCTTGGGGCTGGCGACATAGGTGCCTTGGCGGCCCGGCTGCCGGCGCACCTCAGCGGGGAGATCGTCGATGTCGCATCAACTTAGCACCCGGTTGCACATGGGCTGCGGTGAGCCGCTGCGGGGCAGCGCGCAAAGGTCGCGTCCCCAGATGCCGCCCAAACCGGCGCGCACTGCGGTGAGGTCCGATCCTCCCCAGTCCGGTCGCGGGCGCCGCCCGCGATGATCGTGAAAGAGTTGAAAGCGCGATGCGAGCCGCGCCGTGGCGAGCCTTCTTGGGGCGTCACACCGGCTGGTGTGTTGGTGGTTTTGATACCCGAAGTCCGTGGGGTGGGGGATTAAAGGCATGAGCTCGGATGCGGCCAAGTTCGGAAACGTGGCTCTCCTATTGGGCGGGCGGTCCGCCGAGCGCGAGGTGTCGCTGAAGAGCGGCGCGGCGGTGCTCGCGGCGCTGCAGCGCCGGGGCGTGGCCGTCGAGGCGCTGGACCCGGCGGAGGAAGGAGCGCTCGATCGTCTTGAGCGCGGCGGATTCGACCGGGTCTTCATCATCCTCCACGGTCGCGGCGGCGAGGATGGCCAGATTCAAGGTGCGCTGGAGACGATGGGATTGCCCTACACCGGCTCGGGCGTGCTGGGATCGGCGCTAGGCATGGACAAGTACCGCTGCAAGCTCGCCTGGCGTGGTTGCGGTTTGCCCACCGCGGACTTCGTACTTCTGCGGGCGGAGGAAGACCTCGCGGACGCACAGGCGCTCGGTTTCCCGCTGATGATCAAACCGGCCCACGAGGGGTCGAGTATCGGCATGGCGCGTGCCGATGACCCCACGGGACTCGCCGCCGCGTGGCGGGCGGCTTCGGCGCTTGACCGCCTCGTGATCGCCGAGCGCTGGATCACAGGACCGGAGTATACCTGCGCCGTGCTGGGCACGGAGGCCCTGCCGATGATCAAGCTCGAGACCCCCCGGGCCTTCTACGACTACGAGGCGAAGTACTTCGCCGATTCCACCCGTTACATCTGTCCTTGCGGCCTCTCTGCGGAGGACGAGGCGCGCCTGCAGGACATCTGCAAGGCCGCGTTCGACGCGGTGGGTGCGAGCGGATGGGGCCGCGTGGACTTCATGATGGACGCGCGCGGGCGCCCGTTCCTGCTGGAGGTGAACACGGTGCCGGGCATGACGGATCACAGCCTGGTGCCGATGGCGGCACGCGCCCGCGGGATCGATTTCGATGAGCTGGTGTGGCGCATCCTGGAGACCAGCATTGCGCGCGCCTGAGCGAGCAACCGTGACCGAGCAGGACGAGGCGCCGCGGGCCGGGCGACGGCTGCTGCGCTGGCTCTCGGTCTTGCTCCTGGTGGGTCTGATGGTCGGCGCGGGGCACCAGATCTTGCGCTGGGAGCCGCAATACCTGCCGATCCGCGTGGTCACGGTGGATGGCGAGCTGCAACGCCTGTCGCCGAAGCGCCTGCAAGCCACGGTGATCGATCACCTTCACGGTGGGATCGTCACCCAGGACCTGGGTGAGCTCAAGGAGGCGGTGGAGGCGCTGGCCTGGGTGCGCTCGGCGAGTCTGCGCCGGGTGTGGCCCGATCGTCTGGACCTGACGGTGGTCGAGCACAAGCCGCTTTGCCGCTGGGGCGAGGACGGGCTGGTCTCGGACGAGGGCGTCGTGTTCCGTCCCCCCGTGACGGAGTTTCCGAAGGGCCTGCCAACCTTGTCCGCGGTCGATGAGAGGGCGCCTCTCCTGGTCGCGCGGTACCGGGCCTGGAGCCCGCGGTTCGCGGCGCGGGGCCTCGCGATTGAGCGCATGCTCCTCGACGCAAGGGGCGCCTGGAGTATCCGCACCGATGCCGGCTTCGGGCTGGCTCTCGGGAAGCTCGAGGTCGAGGAGCGCGCGGGCCGCTTCCTGCGCGCCTGGCCTTCCCTGGCCGCCGTCGGGAGCCCGGAGCAGGTGGACATGCGCTACAGCAACGGGCTGTCGGTGCGCTGGAACCTGACCGAAAACAGCGCGCAGAGGGGAGCGCGCGCGCAGGCCGCCATTCCCGACGCAGCTGGCCCCGGTGCAACTGTCGGGCGCTCGGTCGGCTCCCATCCCAAGCGCGTGGCGGTCAGCGTTCACGATTTCTTACCTCGGTTCCCTCGGAGTTGAAAGGAATGTCGAGACGCGGAGAAAAAAACCTCTTGATCGGCCTGGATATCGGCACATCCAAGATCGCCGCCCTGGTGGGTGAGGTGAAGGCGGACGATCAGATCGAGATCATCGGGATCGGGACCCACCCGTCGCGCGGTCTGAAGAAGGGCGTGGTGGTGGATATCGAGTCGACGGTGCAGTCGATTCAGCGTGCCGTCGAGGAGGCCGAGCTCATGGCCGGGTGCGAGATCCACTCGGTCCATGCGGGGATCGCCGGGAGTCACATTCGCAGTCTCAACTCCCACGGCATCACCGCCATCAAGGAGCGCGAGGTGACCCAGGGCGACGTCGATCGCGTCATTGACGCGGCTCGCGCCGTCGCCATCCCCGCGGATCAGAAGATCCTCCACATCCTGCCCCAGGAGTTCATCATCGATGAGCAGGAGGGCATCCGCGAGCCCATCGGCATGTGTGGTGTCCGCCTCGAGGCGCGAGTGCACATGATCACCGGCGCGGTGAGCGCCGCTCAGAACGTCGTCAAGTGCATCCGCCGCTGCGGGCTCGAGGTCGACGACCTGGTGCTCGAGCAGCTGTCCTCCAGCTACTCGGTGCTGGGGGAGGATGAGAAGGAGCTTGGCGTCTGCCTGGTCGACATCGGCGGCGGGACCACGGACCTGGCGGTGTTCACCGATGGCGCGATCCGCCACACGGCGGTCATTCCCATCGCGGGAGATCAGGTCACCAACGACATCGCGGTGGCCCTGCGCACGCCCACCCAGTACGCGGAGCGGATCAAGATCCAGTACGCCTGCGCGCTGACCCAGCTGGCGGGGAGCGGCGAGACGATCGAGGTCCCGAGTATCGGCGAGCGCCCGCCGCGCCGGCTGTCGCGCCAGACCCTAGCCGAGGTGGTGGAGCCCCGTTACGAGGAGTTGCTGACCATTCTCCAGGCCGAGCTCAGACGCAGCGGCTTCGAAGATCTCGTGGCCGGTGGCGTGGTCGTAACCGGCGGGAGCGCCAAGATGGAGGGCCTGATCGAGCTGGCGGAAGAGGTGTTCCACATGCCGGTGCGCCTCGGCGTGCCCCAGTACGTGACCGGCATGGAGGAGGTGATTCGCAACCCGATCTACGCGACGGGCGTTGGGCTCTTGATGTATGCCCAGCAGCATCGTCGGTCCAGACGCCCGGAGTTTTCCGAGTCGCGGGGCGTCAAGGCGGTATGGGACCGCATGAAGAGCTGGTTCCAGGGCAATTTCTGAGGATCCGACCGCGGGCGAGCGTCCGCGGTGAGGTGTCGGCAAGCGGTAGGCAGTGAGTTTCGAGTAGCTGGCGGGGATCAGGCAGCACCCCGCCCGGTAACAACCCGAAGGTACGCGGCGAGCGCAAGAGGAGATCAAACTATGTTCGAGCTAATGGATACCCACACCCAGAACGCGGTGATCAAGGTCATCGGTGTCGGTGGCGGCGGCGGGAATGCCGTCAATCATATGGTCGAGTCGTCCATTGAAGGCGTCGATTTCATCTGCGCGAACACGGACGCCCAGGCGCTGAAGCACTCCAATGTGAAGACGATTCTGCAGCTCGGGTCCGGGATCACGAAAGGCCTCGGGGCGGGCGCCGACCCGGCGGTGGGCAAACAGTCGGCGATGGAGGACCGGGACCGCATCGAGGACGCGCTCGAGGGGGCGGACATGATCTTCATCACCGCCGGCATGGGCGGGGGCACCGGCACCGGCGCGGCGCCGGTGGTGGCGGAGGTCGCCAAGCAGCTGGGTATCCTGACCGTCGCGGTGGTCACCAAGCCCTTCCCATTCGAGGGCAGCAAGCGCATGAAGATCGCGGAGCAGGGGATCAAGGAGCTCGGCGCGCACGTGGATTCCCTGATCACGATCCCGAACGAGAAACTGCTAGCCGTGCTCGGGAAGGAGATGAGCCTGCTGAACGCCTTCAAGGCGGCCAACGATGTCCTCCTCAACGCGACCCAAGGCATCGCGGAGCTGATTACCCGGCCGGGGCTGATCAACGTCGACTTCGCCGACGTGAAGACCGTCATGTCGGAGATGGGGCAGGCGATGATGGGGACGGGCGCGGCCACCGGGGAGAACCGGGCGCGCGAAGCAGCGGAGGCTGCGATCAACAGCCCCCTGCTCGAGGACATCGACCTCGCCGGCGCCAAGGGCATTCTGGTCAACATAACCGCTGGCATGAGCCTCTCCATCGGAGAGTTCGACGAAGTCGGCAACACGGTGCGCGACTTCGCCGACGATGATGCCACGGTGGTGGTCGGAACCGTCATCGATCCCGAGCTCGACGCCGAGCTGCGGGTGACCGTGGTCGCCACCGGTCTGGGAGAGGGGCGGCGCGCGCGGGAGCGGGAAGCCGGAAAGGAAGAGTCCCCGCTGCGCGTGGTTGCCAGTGACCGCGGCGACTCCGTCATTCCCGACTACACGGGCATGGACCGTCCCACCTACGTGCGCAACTCCCATGGTTCTGCGGCGCTGAAGGCGCAGGCTGACCCGAATCGGGAAGCAGACATGGATTTCCTGGACATCCCGGCTTTTCTGCGCCGGCAGGCCGATTAGCTAGGGTAAACCCCGAGGGAGGATCACAAAGAAAATCAAGAGATTTTCTTGCAAAGGCGGTTCGTTCCTGATTAAAATGCGGGAAAACCCTAACCGAACCTCGGGTGATCCCGCGGCATGCGTGCCGTGAGGCGGCGCGGAAGGTTAGCACGGTCGGCCGGCCGAGTGGTACGGGCCGGCATCCCTTCAGCCGCATGCAGTTCGACCAGCCGGGTGTCGGGATCTCCGAACGGGTATCGGACGCGATGGGAGACAGGCAACCATGATCAGGCAGCGAACCCTCAAAAACGTGATCCGGGCGACCGGGGTTGGGCTACATACGGGCGACAAGGTCTACCTGACACTGCGTCCCGCAGCGCCCGACACCGGCATCGTTTTTCGCCGGGTCGATCTGCCGCAGCCGGTCGAAATTCACGCCGGACCGGACAATGTCGGGGATACCCGCCTGTCCACCACGCTGGTTAACGGGGACGTTCGCATCTCCACCGTGGAGCACCTGCTATCGGCGTTCGCCGGGCTGGGCATAGACAACGCGTACGTCGATGTCAGCGCGCCCGAGGTGCCCATCATGGACGGCAGCGCGGGCCCCTTCGTGTTCTTGATTCAGTCGGCCGGGGTGGAAGAGCAGAATCGTCCCAAGCGGTTCATCCGCATCAAGCGACCGGTATGCGTCGAGGACGGCGACAAGTATGCGCTGTTCGAGCCCTTCGATGGCTTCAAGGTCGAGTTCTCCATCGACTTCGATCACCCGGCTTTCGTGTCCAGGACGCAAGCGGCGTCGATCGACTTTTCCACGACCTCGTTCGTCAAGGAGGTCAGCCGTGCCCGCACCTTCGGTTTCCTTCGCGACATCGAGGCCCTGCGTCAACAGCGGCTTGCCCTGGGCGGCAGCATGGACAACGCCGTGGTGGTGGACGACTACCGGGTGCTGAACGAAGAAGGGCTGCGCTACGAGGACGAGTTCGTCAAGCACAAGATCCTGGATGCCATCGGCGATCTCTACCTGCTCGGCCACTCGCTGATCGGGGCCTTTCGCGGGCACAAGTCAGGCCACGCGCTTAACAACCGTCTGTTGCGCGCCTTGATGGCCGATGAGAGCGCCTGGGAAGAGGTTACGTTCGAGGATACCGAGCACTCGCCGATTTCCTATATGCGTCCCTTGGCCGCTTCCGCCTGATATCCGGTTCCGGCCTCCGCCAAACGGCGGAGCGCCGCCGCGATCCCTTCGTCCGCGACATTCTCTGCCGCCTCGAGTAGGTGAGTGATCGTTGCTTCGGAAAGTGCGGGCCTGGTCGCCGCCGAATTCCGGTGCGCGTCGCGGTTCGAAACCGGCTGAACGCGGACGCGGATACGCTCAACGCCGCACTGGTTGGCATTCAGCGCTCGCTGCACCTCGGGCGCGAGAAAGCGTAGCCGCGACCCCCAGACCGGGCTGTCGCTCACCAGCGTGAGGGTTCGGTCTTCGATCGCCGCGTGGAGGCAATGGGCGTCGAGCGGAGGGGGAAGCGCGCGCCGAACGGCCCGCAACAGCTCCGCGTTTCGTTCAATGCAGGCGAGGAGATTGCCGAGCGCGCCGCTCCCTTGAAGGTAGCGCGCGGCCTGCTGGAAGCGTCTGGGCATGGTCTTGGACGAGAGGCCGATTTTGGGCTGTGCGCGTTCCCTGGTAGGATACCCGGGTTTTTTTCACTTGGTAACAGCCATGACGAAGTCTCTGCATCGACGCGCCAGAGCGGGCGCTGGCTCCAGCATCCGGTCCGTTCTGGTCGGCCTCGCGCTGGCGGGAATCCTGGCGGCCGCGGGCGGCGGCGGGTTCTGGTACGGTCTGACAATCGCCCGTGGCGAGGCACAAGTTGACGCGACCATGGCCGCGGTCAGGGCCTATCTGGAACGCGAGCGGGCCCAGTTGGACATGGCGAGGCGGGAGGCGACGTCCTACCTGGATGCATTAGGCGGGCGGCTCGGGCAGCTGCAGGCGGAGATGTTGCGTCTCAATGCCCTGGGCGACCGGCTGGTACAGATGGCGGGCTTGAGCGCAGAGGAATTTGACTTCGAGAATCCGCCGCCCCTTGGTGGCCCCGAGCCTGCCGAGGTCACCGAGACGACGGTCGCGGAGCTCACCGAAGAGATGACCAATCTGTTCAGCGAGCTTCAGGACCGGGGCGACAAGCTCAGCCTCCTCGAGCGCCTCATAATGGAGCGCGATCTCGACGCTGAGATCCTGCCGGCCGGCAGCCCGGTGCTGTCCGGGTTCATCACCTCTAAGTTCGGGTACCGCAAGGACCCCATCAACCGCAAGGGCAGCCTTCACCTCGGCGTCGATTTCGCCGGCAAGCGCGGCGCGCCGATCGTCGCCGTGGCAGATGGCTTGGTCATCCTGGCCGAGACCCGAAACGGATTCGGCCGTACGGTCGAGATCCGGCATGGCAACGGCCTGGTGACGCGGTACGCCCATAACCAGGAGTTGAAGGTGAAGGAGGGCGATCTGGTGAAGCAGGGGCAGGTAATCGCCACCCTGGGTTCGAGCGGTCGCGCGACCGGCCCTCACCTCCATTTCGAGGTCCTGAAGGATGGCGAGCAGGTCGACCCCCTGAAATTCGTCGGCACGAGGAAACGCGATTCGGAGGGCTGAGAAGCCCGTCGCCCCGTTTTCGGCGATTTCCGATCCGGCGCATCGTCACCAATCCGCCGAGCAGGCGCGAGCGCAAGCGTCCTCAGATCCTCGCCCTCGTGCGTGGTGTTCTGCCGGACACTGAGCCCGGATGACCCGATCAAGACGGCCCCACGCGACTGCGCGGGCCGCTACTTTCGGGTATGATTCCGCTATTTTTCCGCCTTCCGGAACCCCCTGTTTATGGTTAGCAACCTGCTCAAGAAGGTCTTTGGCAGCCGCAACGAGCGACTCGTGAAGCGCATGTCGAAGCGTGTCGCCGTGATCAACGCCCTGGAATCGAAGGTTGAGAAGCTTACGGACGCCGAGCTTCGGGACAAGACGGCGGAGTTCCGCCGGCGGCTGGGGGAGGGGGCGGCGCTGGGAGACATCCTGCCTGAGGCGTTCGCGGTGGTCCGAGAGGCCGGTCGCCGGGTGCTCGGCATGCGCCACTTCGACGTCCAGCTCATCGGCGGTATGGTCCTCGACGATGGCAAGATCGCCGAGATGCGCACCGGCGAGGGCAAGACCCTGGTGGCCACGCTCGCGGCCTACCTGAACGGCCTGCCGGCCAAGGGCGTCCATGTGGTCACGGTCAACGACTATCTCGCCCGGCGTGACGCCGAGTGGATGGGCCGAATCTACCACTTCCTCGGTCTCTCGGTAGGCGTCATCAACTCCTCCGGCGGCCTGGGACCGGACGCCGCCTCTTTCCGTTACGACCCAGAGTATCTGCCCCCGGCGGGGCAGGGCTGGCGCCACCTGCGCCCGGTCACGCGGAAGGAGGCCTACGGCGCAGACATCACCTACGGCACCAACAACGAGTTCGGCTTCGACTACCTGCGCGACAACATGGCCTTCTCCGCCGCGCAGCGCGTGCAGCGGCGCTACTTCGCCGTGGTCGACGAGGTCGACTCGATCCTGATCGACGAGGCGCGCACGCCGCTGATCATCTCCGGCCCGGC
>CAYNBI010000026.1:0-29769 GCA_964395315.1 uncultured Chromatiaceae bacterium
GGCACGGTGAACTTGCCGAACTTGCGCAGGTACGGCGCCAGCAGCAGCGCCAGCAGCACGTAACCGCCGGTCCATCCCATGAGGTAGACCGAGGCGTCGAAGCCCTTGAAGGCGATGAGCCCGGCCATGGAGATGAAGGAGGCGGCGGACATCCAGTCCGCGGCGGTCGCCATGCCGTTGGCGATCGGGTTCACGCCCTTGCCGGCGACGTAGAACTCGCCGGTGGTGGCGGCGCGCGCCCAGATGGCGATGCCGATGTAGAGCGCGAAGGTCGCGCCGACGACGATGAATGTAAGCGTTTGCAGATCCACTGGTGGTTTCCCCCGTGCCTTAGTCTTCGTGGACGCCGAACTTCTTGTCGAGCTGATTCATGCGCAAGGCATAAACGAAGATCAGCACGAGGAAGATGTACATGGAACCCTGCTGGGCAAACCAGAAGCCGAGCTTGTAACCGCCGAGGCTAATGGCGTTCAGCGGACCGGAGAACAGGATGCCGGCGCCGTAGGAGACGAGGAACCATATGACGAGCAGCGTGATCAGAAGGCGCACATTCGCCTTCCAGTATGCAGCGCGATTCTCAGGTGTCATTTTCGATGTCACTCCCTTTGTGGTTAGGGGTACGTTCTTGTGGAGCCGGAGTGACTTAAGCGGCGGTCGAAGACCTCGCCGCGTCGCAGCATGTCCGGCCTGGGGTTTGGCAGAATGACCTCCCGGTGGATGCTTGTCGTTCTATTAAGCCGACGGAATCTGCCCGTTCCGGCGGGTGCCGGCCATTTTGTTGGCGGTCTGGCGGCGTGTCAACGCCTGGCGGCAATTATAGATGACGTTGAAGTTTCGACATCGGTGACCGGATGTTTGCCAGGAAAGCGCCCCATCGGAGACAATTCAAGGGTTTTCCATCCGCCGATCGCCACCAGGCCCGTTGTGCATTCGGCCCCGACTCCCCTGATTCCAGATTAAGCGCATGAGATACATCAGCACCCGCGGCGGGGTCGAGCCCGTCGGATTCGCGCAAGCCGTGATGATGGGCTTGGGCACCGACGGCGGCCTTCTGCTGCCGGAACCGGTCCCGACCATCGACCATGCGCGCCTCGGCGCTCTGGCGGGACTGACTTTCCAGGACCTCGCCGTCGAAATCATGGCCCCCTTCGTGGCGGATGCCATGCCCCGCGACGACCTCGCCGATCTGGTGGAGCGCTCCTACGCGACCTTCTCCCACCCCGAGGTCACGCCGGTGGTGCGGGTCGGCGGGCAGCATATCCTCGAGCTCTTCCACGGTCCGACGGCGGCCTTCAAGGATGTCGCCCTGCAGTTTTTGGGCAACCTGTTCGAGTACCTGCTGGAGCGCGACGGCGGCAGGCTCAACATCCTCGGGGCGACGTCGGGGGACACGGGCTCGGCCGCCATCGCCGGGGTGCGGGGCAAGGCGCGCATCCATATCTTCATTCTCCATCCCCGGGGCCGCGTCTCTCCGATCCAGGAGCGGCAGATGACCACGGTGCTGGACGCGAACGTGCACAACATTGCCATTCGCGGCACCTTCGACGACGGTCAGCGCATCGTCAAGCAGCTGTTCAACGACCTCGAATTCAAGACGGAGTATCGTCTCGGTGCCGTCAACTCCATCAACTGGGCCCGCATCCTGGCGCAGATGGTCTACTACTTCTACGCCTGGAGCCGGATCTCCGGAGGCGATTTAGCCCGCAAGGTCAGCTTCGCGGTCCCCACCGGCAACTTCGGCGACGTGTTCGCCGGGTACATGGCCAAGCGCATGGGGTTGCCGGTGGATCGCCTCATTATCGCAACCAACCGCAACGACATCCTGAGCCGCTTCGTCAATACTGGCGTCTACCAGGCGGGCGAGGTGCATCCCACGCTGAGTCCGGCGATGGACATCCAGATCGCCTCCAATTTCGAGCGCTACCTCTACTACCTCGTGGGGGAAGACCCCGCCGCCGTGCGGGCGCTGCTCGATGAGATGGGGCGCACCGGGCGCATGACGGTGGGCGAGGCGCAGCGTGTCGCGGTGGCGAGGGACTTCGACGCCGACGCCGCGAGCGACGCGGAGACCCTGGAGCAGATCCGCGAGACCCACCAGGCCGAGGGTTACATCCTGGACCCGCACACTGCCATCGGGGTGCGGGTGGCCCGCGGGCGCGGCGACGTGGTCTGTCTCGCCACCGCCCACCCCGCCAAGTTCAACCAGGCCGTGCGGGAGGCGATCGGCCGGGAGGCGGAGCCGCCGCCGTCGCTGCAGGGACTGATGGACAAGGAGACTCGCTGCGCCCTGCTGGACGCCAGCGAGGATGCGATTCGCGCCCACATTCGCGACACCCTCGCGTCGGTCGCGGACTGAGCACGGCGCCATGAGCAAGCCCGTGCCCGCTGTCCAGATCATGGACACCACCCTGCGCGACGGGGAGCAGACCCAGGGGGTCTCCTTCTCGCCGGAGGAAAAGACCAGCATCGCCAAGGTCCTGCTCGAGCTGGTGAAGGTCGACCGCATCGAGGTGGCCTCGGCGCGCGTGTCCACGGGGGAGCTTGCCGCGGTGTCCAGCATCATCGACTGGGCCAAGAGCGAGGGCCTAGACGGACGGGTGGAAGTCCTGGGCTTCGTCGACCACGGCAAGAGCGTCGATTGGATTCGTGCGGCGGGGGGGCAGGTCATCAACCTCCTGGCCAAGGGCAGCGAGAACCACTGTCGTCGCCAGCTCGGCAAGAGCCTGGACGAGCACCTGGCCGACGTGCGTGAGAATATCGCGATCGCCCACGACAAGGGCGTCGGCGTCAATCTCTACCTGGAGGACTGGTCCAACGGCTACCGGGACAACCGGGACTACGTCTATCGCATGGTGGATCTGTTGTCGGAGGAAGGGATTCGCCACTTCATGCTCCCCGACACCCTTGGGGTCATGACCCCCGAGCGTGTCTTCACCGCCATGACGGACATGATCCTGCGTTTCCCGCAGCTCAAGTTCGACTTCCATCCCCACAACGATTACGGGCTTGCCACCGCGAACGTGCTGGCGGCGGCCCAGGCCGGAGCGGCGGCGGTCCACTGCACGGTCAACTGTCTCGGGGAACGGGCCGGGAACGCGTCCCTGGCGGAGGTAGCGGTCAATCTCCGCGATCAGCTCGGCATGGAGCTGGGCATCGATGAGAGCCACCTCGCACGGGTGAGCGAGCTGGTCGAGTATTTCTCCGGGAAGCGCATCGCCGACAACGCGCCCATCGTCGGCGAGGACGTGTTCACCCAGACCGCCGGCATCCACGCCGATGGGGACAAGAAGGGCAGCCTCTATCACACGCGGCTCAGCCCGGAGCGCTTCGCGCGCAGGCGCAAGTACGCGCTCGGCAAGCTCGCCGGCAAGGCCTCGCTGGCGAAGAACCTGGAACGCCTGGATATCAGCCTCACGGCGGAGAACCAGAGCAAGGTCCTGCAAAGGATCGTGGAGCTGGGGGACTCCAAGAAGGTCATCACCACCGACGACCTGCCCTTCATCATCGCCGAGGTGCTGGAGAGCGAGGACTACAATCACGTTGAGCTGCTCGCCTGCAGCTTCCACAGCGCCATGGACCTGGAGTCCACGGCGAGCATCCGCATCCGGGTGCGCGAGGAGGTCTACACCGCCGCGGGCAGCGGGAACGGCGGCTTCGACGCCTTCATGAACGCCCTCTCCAAGGTCCTCAAGCGTCAGGGCATCAGCCTGCCGTCCCTGCTGGACTACGAGGTCCGCATCCCGAAGGGCGGGCGCACGGATGCCCTGACCGAATGCATCATCACCTGGGAGGCTGAACCGGGCGGTGAGGTGCGCACCCGCGGCGTGCATTACAATCAGGTTTTCGCCGCGATTAACGCAACCCTGCGCATGGTCAATGTGCGGGTGCATCGCTCGTTGCAGGAGCGCCCGCCGGCAGAGGGGTGAGCGGGGCGCGTGCCGAACGGGAGGGCGGAGCTCCGTGGCTTCGGCACTGGGCGGAAACGAAAACAAGCTCGACATCAACGGCCCTGGGGAGCAGCCGCAATGAATCCTGAAAAGGTCGTCTTCGGTTTCTTCATCGTCCTCGCCCTGACCCTCAATTTCGGGTTCTTCGTCGGCGAGCTCGACAATCCCGACCACCACAACGAGTGGGAGCTGTTCGCAGTGGTGGTGGTCAACCTCATCGCCACCGTGCTCAAGTTCGGGGACCGCACGCAGATGGGCGCGGTGCTCCTGGCCACCAGCCTGGTGGCCATGTTGCAGCTCGTCGCCGCGGTGCTGGTCTGGGGCGCGGCCGTCCACGTAAGCGGCACCGGGCTCACGCCGGCCATTACCGCCAGTATCGTGTCCCTGACCGGCGGCGCCATGATCGCGAACGTGATTTCGGTGGTCCTGCTGGTGATCGAGACGGTGATGCTCAGGCGATAGCGCCGAGCCCTGGCAAGCCACGGCTTCTTGTCCGTCTGACGCGCCAGCCGCCGCGGAACGCCGATCTGCCCCGATGGAACACGTCATTTTCCTGATTTTCCGGCGTATGCGCGCGCCCCTGCTGGCGCTGATCGCCACCTACACGGTGGCGGTCCTGGGGCTGGTGCTGATCCCGGGGCAGGACGCGGACGGCAATCCCTGGGCCATGGATTTCTTCCACGCCTTCTACGTGGTGAGCTACACCGCGACCACCATTGGCTTCGGCGAGATCCCCTACGAGTTTACCGAGGCCCAGCGGGCATGGGTGATCTTCTCCATCTATGCCACGGTCGTGGTCTGGTTCTACTCGCTGGGCACCCTCATCGCGCTGCTCCAGGATAAGACGTTCCAGCGCGCCATGACGGAACTGCGCTTCGCGCGTCGCGTGCGCCATCGGCGAGAGCCCTTCTACCTGGTCTGCGGCTATGGCGAGACCGGCGGCGCCCTGGTGCGCGCGCTGACCGACCGCAACCAGCACGCGGTGACCATCGACATCGATCAGGACCGAATCAATCTGCTCAAGCTCGAGAACCTGCGCGAGTATGTGCCGGCGCTCTGTGCGGACGCACGGCGCCCCGAGCACCTGGTCGAGGCCGGGCTCAAGCATTCCCTCTGCGCCGGGGTGGTGGCGCTGACCAACGTCAACGAGACCAACCTCAAGATCGCCATCGCCTCCAAGCTGATGCACCCCGAGATCCGGGTGATCTGCCGTGCCGACTCGCACGATATCGAGGCCAATATGGCCTCGTTCGGGACCGACCACATCTACGACCCCTTCGACACCTTCGCCCTCTACCTGCTGACGGCAATCCAGGCGCCGTGCCTGACCCTGATGCACGAGTGGCTGACCGGGCTCAGCGGCGATCGTCTCAAGGACCCCATCTATCCGCCCGCCAGCGGGCTCTGGATCCTGTGCGGTTACGGACGTTTCGGCAAGGCCGTGTACAAGCACTTAAAACGGCAGGAGGGGCTGGATCTGGTCGTGGTGGAGGCGACCCCAGAGCGGACCGGCACCCCCGAGGAAGGCTGCGTGGTCGGGCGGGGCACCGAGGCGGAAACCCTGGAGCAGGCGGGAATCGGTCGCGCGGTCGGCCTGGTGGCGGGCACCGACGACGATGCCAATAACCTCTCCATCATCATGACCGCACGCGAGCTGAACCCAGATCTGTTCGTGGTCGCGCGCCAGAATCACCTGGAGAATCAGGAGCTGTTTGACGTCGTCGATGCGCATATCGTGATGCACCCCAGCTCCATCGTCGCCAACCGCATCCGGGTCCTGCTGGCGACGCCCCTCCTCACCGAGTTCGAGAGCTACGCCCTGCATCAGGAAGACGCGTGGGCCTGTGAGCTGGTGAGCCGCATCGCAGCCCTCGTGCACGAGCACGTGCCGCACGTCTGGGAGGTCCAGGTGGACGATGCCCACGCCCACGCCGTGTGTGAAGCCACCGAAAGGGGAGGCGTGGTGTCCTTGGGGGACCTGCTGCGGGACCCGCGCGACCGGGAGCGCCGTCTCCCCGCAATCGCGCTACTGTTGTTGCACAGCAGCCAGCGCGAGCTCTTGCCGAGCGACGAGCTCCGGCTGCGTAAGGGAGACCGGGTGCTGTTCTGCGGGCGCGTCTGCGCCCGTTCGCGGATGCGTTGGACGCTGCAGAACATTCACGCCCTGAGCTACAGCATGACCGGCGGCAGCCGTCCGGAAGGCGCGGTTTGGCGCTGGCTCTCCTCGTTGCGGCGAGGCGCGCGCGGCGGCCGCAACCGGTCCTAGGCTTGTCGCCGTGCGCACGTCCAGCCGAGCCCATTGCTCACTCGGCGCCGCCACCGAGCCGCTGGTCCGCTAAGTCGCGCCACCCTGCTCTTGGATTCGCCGGGTCTGATGTCATACTTACAACCTCGGGTTAAGCTTCGTCCCGGCTCGCAATCCACGGCGCCGGCGGCGTGTCACCTTGCGCGAGGAGGCCTATGAGTCAGCTACTTCAGCGTCTTCACGAGGACCACCGGCATTTGGCCCGTCTCCTCGACCTGCTGGACAAGCTCTTGGACATGTTCCACGAGGGCACTGAGCCGGACTACGAGCTGATGTGCGAGATGCTCGAATACATGGAGAAGTATGCCGACCAGGTGCATCATCCCAGCGAGGATCTGATCTTCGATCGCATGCGGGCCCACGGCAACCAGCACCGGACCGTGCTGGATGTGCTCAGCAGGCAGCACGAGGTGCTCGGGGAGATCAACAAACAGTTCCGTGAGTCCCTCGAGGGGATCGTCCACGAGGAGGTGCTGCGACGCGACCAGGTCGAGGCCCACGGGCGTGAGCTGGTGCAGACGCTGCGCAAGCACCTCGACATGGAGGAGCGGGAGGCCTTCCCGCTGGCGCGGGAGCTGCTGACGGAACGGGACTGGGAGGAGATCGAGCAGCAGGTCTCGAAGGTGACCGACCCCGTGTTCGGTGACCGCGACCCGGGGCGCTTCAAGGCCCTGTATCAGCACCTGATGGATCAGACTGCGCCTTGAGCTGACCGGGTCAGTCCCGGCTCCAGCGCCCGTCCCCGGCCGCGCGAAGGCCCTTTTCGCGGGCCATCTGACCTCAAACCCTATGAAGTATCAGAACGAGACCGCTTTCCGACACGACGCGCCGGAGACCCTGGGCGTGCTGGTCCTGAACCTGGGAACGCCGGACGCGCCCTCCGTTTCCGCGGTGAGGCGCTATCTTGCGGAGTTCCTGAGCGATCCGCGCGTGGTGGAGCTGCCGCGGCCGCTGTGGTGGGCGATCCTGCACGGAGTCATTCTGCGGGTGCGGCCCCGCCGCTCGGCGGAGGCTTATCAGGCCGTATGGACCGGAGGGGGCTCGCCCCTGCTCACCATCGCCCGCCGTCAGGCCGATGCCCTGCAGGAGCGGCTGAGCGCCCGCATGCCGGGCCCGGTGCGCGTAGAACTCGGGATGCGCTACGGAAATCCCTCGGTCCCCTCCGCGCTCGCGAATCTGCGCCGCGCGAACGCCCGCCGGCTGCTGGTTCTGCCCCTGTACCCCCAGTATTCGGCGACTACCACCGCCTCGACCTTCGACGCCGTCAGTCGCGAGCTGTCCAGCTGGCGCTGGATCCCCGAGCTGCGGTTCGTCAACCAGTATCACGACGTCCCCGCCTATGTTTCCGCCCTCGCCGCGAGCGCGCGTGCTTACTGGGCGGAGCACGGCGAGCCTGACCGGCTGCTGTTTTCCTTCCACGGGATTCCCAAAGACTATTTCCTCGGAGGGGACCCCTACCACTGCCAGTGCCAAAAGACCGCCCGCCTTACCGCGGAGTCGCTGGGCCTGCCGCAGGAGCGTTGGCAGGTATCCTTCCAGTCGAGGGTGGGCGGCAAGGAGTGGCTCCGACCCTACACCGACGAGCTGCTGAAGGAGTGGGGCGGCAACGGGGTGGAGCAAGTCCACGTGATCTGCCCCGGGTTCTCCGCCGACTGCCTGGAGACCCTGGAGGAGATCGCGGTGGAGAACCGGGACTACTTCCTGGCGGCGGGCGGCAAGCGCTATGGATACATTCCGGCGCTGAATGACGATCCCGGCCACGTGGAGATGCTGGCCGATCTGGTGAGCCGCCATGCGGCCGGTTGGCCCGAGGCGGATGGCGGGGACGAGGGGACCTGGTCCGACTCCGCCCTGGGGCAGCGGCTCGAGCGGGCGCGGGCACAGGGGGCCGAACGCTGACCGGCTCTGCTCGCTGACCGCCGGGTCCTACTGCGCGTCCGCGTCTCGCGCGTCGTCGGCGGATGTCTCGTCCTGCTGCACCGATGCGGGCTCGTGCTGGAGCACGACCGCCCCCAACGGCGGCAGCGCGACCGGGATCGAGTGCGGGCGTCCCATCCAGCTTAGAGGCTCGGCGTGGCTGCCGCGATCTTCGTCCGGGCTGCTGCCGCCGTAGCCCTCCACATCGGAGTTGAGCACCTCCCGGTAAGCGCCGGGGAGCGGCACCCCGATGCGGTAATCGTTGCGGGGAACCGGGGTGAAGTTGAACGCGCAGACCATCACCGCCGTGCCGGTGCGGTCCTTGCGCAGGTAGCTCAGCACGGACTGTGAGCTGTCGTGGCAGTCGATCCACTCGAATCCCTCGCCGCCGAAGTCCAGGTCGTGGAGGGCCGCCATGTCACGGTACAGCCGGTTGAGGTCGGCGACGAGCCGGCGCACGCCCTGGTGCTGCGGGCGTTCGAGCAGGAACCAGTCGAGCTCGCCGGCGAAATCCCACTCCCGTCCCTGCGCGAACTCGCAACCTTGGAACAGGAGCTTCTTGCCGGGGTAGGTGAACATGAAGGTGTAGAGCAGGCGCACGGAGGCGAACTCCTGCCAGGCGTCTCCGGGCATGCGCTCGAGAATGGAGCCCTTGCCGTGTACCACCTCGTCGTGGGAGAAGGGCAGGACGAAGTTCTCGGTGAAGGCGTAGACGAGCCCGAAGGTGAGCAGGTCGTGGTGGTAGTGGCGGTAGATGGGGTCCTTGGACATGTAGGACAGGGTGTCGTGCATCCAGCCCATGTTCCATTTCATGCTGAAGCCGAGGCCCCCGACATAGGTCGGCCGTGACACCGCCGGCCAGGCGGTGGACTCCTCGGCGATCATCAGCGTGCCCGGGTGCTGCTCGTGGGTGACCGTGTTCAGCTGGCGCAGGAAGTCGACTGCCTCCAGGTTCTCGTTGCCGCCGAACTTGTTGGGAATCCACTCCCCGGGCTGGCGCGAGTAGTCGAGATAAAGCATCGATGCCACCGCGTCCACGCGCAGCCCGTCGATATGGAACTCGGTCAGCCAGTACAGGGCGCTGGAGAGCAGGAAGTTCTTCACCTCGTTGCGCCCGTAGTTGAAGATCAGGGTGCCCCAGTCCTTGTGCTCGCCGAGGCGCGGGTCCGCGTGCTCGTAGAGCGCGCTTCCGTCGTAGTGGGCGAGGGCGAAGGTGTCGCGGGGGAAGTGAGCCGGTACCCAGTCGAGGATCACCCCGATGCCGTGACGATGCAGGTGGTCGACGAACCAGCGGAAGTCGTCCGGGCTGCCGAAACGGCTGGTGGGGGCGAAATACCCCGTCGTCTGGTAGCCCCACGAGGCATCCAGGGGGTGCTCGGTGATGGGCAGCAGCTCGATGTGGGTGAAGCCCAGCTCGCGGACATAGTCCTCCAGGCGCTCGGCCAGCTCCCGGTAGTTGAGGAATTCCCCGTCCGCGGTCCTCTGCCAGGAACTGAGATGGACCTCGTACACGGACATCGGGCGGTGCTGCCAGTCTTCCTTAGCGCGTGCCTCGAGCCACGCCTGATCGCGCCATTCGAAGTCACTTTCGGCGCAGATGATTGCCGCCGTCTCCGGGCGCAGCTGGAAGGCGTTGCCGTAGGCGTCGATCTTCACCTGGAGGCTGCCGTGCCGGTCGCGCAGCTCGAACTTGTACAGGCTGCCGGCCCCGATGTCGGGGATGAACAGCTCCCAAACCCCGGAGCCGCCGCGCACCCGCATCGGGTGGGCGCGCCCGTCCCATGCATTGAAGTCGCCGACGACGCTGACCCGGTCCGCGTTGGGTGCCCAGGCGGAGAACTGTACGCCGGCGATGCCGTCCACTGTCCGCGCGTGGGCACCCAGGAAGCGGTATGCGTGCCAGTGGCGTCCCTCGCTGAACAGGTGCAGATCAAAGTCCCCGATCTGGGGCGGAAAGCAGTAGGGGTCGCGATGATGGTGCGCCGTCCCATGCGCATCGTGCCAGTCGAGGAAGTAGCGCTCGGGCACCTGCTCCGGTTCTCCCTCCCAAACGAACAGGTCTGTACCGGCGATGCGCTCCAACTCGATCCCGCTCTCGACGATGCGCACCCGTTGCGCTTTGGGCAGGAACGCACGCACCGCACAGCGGCCGTCGCGGACGTGGCGGCCGAGGACCTGGAAGGGGTCGTGGTGGCGGGCTTCGACGATGCGCTGGAGGGGTTCTGGGAGCTTCGGGAGGGCGGGCTTGCCGGTGAGCATGACGGAAGGATTCTCTACACTTCGACGGCCGACGCCGCTCGTGGCGACAGGTAAAGATGGTACCATACGAGAGGTTCGGCGCACGCCGTGAAGTGGCCTCTCACCAGGCCCGGCGAGAGAGCGTGGGCGCAGATTCCTAACAATGGACAGGGGGACTAGTCATGCCGGATTCGAGTCCGCGTTTCGTCAGCCGATTGACCCGCAACACCATGGCGCTGATCCTCGCCGGAGGTCGTGGCTCCCGCCTCAAGCACCTGACCAAATGGCGCTCCAAACCTGCTGTCCCCTTCGGCGGTAAGTTCCGGATCGTCGACTTTCCGCTCTCCAACTGCATCAACTCCGGCATTCGTCGTATCGGCGTACTGACCCAGTACAAGGCCCACTCCCTCATTCTCCACATCCAGAAGGGGTGGGGTTTCCTGCGCGGCGAGTTCGGCGAGTTCGTCGAGCTGTGGCCGGCCCAGCAGCGGATCGCCGAGACGGCTTGGTACTCGGGTACGGCCGACGCCGTTTTCCAGAACCTCGACATCATCCGCAGCCACAATCCCGACTACCTGCTGATCCTGGCCGGTGACCACATCTACAAGATGGACTACGGGGCGATGGTGGCCTACCACGTGGAGAGCGGCGCCGACATGACGGTCGGCTGTCTCGAGGTTGACCTGGAGCTGGCCAAGGAATTCGGCGTCATGTCCGTGGACGAAGACGGCCGGGTGCGGAGCTTCCTGGAGAAGCCGGCACAGCCCGATCCCATTCCCGGGCGTTCGGATGCGGCGCTGGCCTCCATGGGCATCTACGTGTTCAACCGCTCCTTCCTGTTGGAGCAGCTCATCAAGGACGCGGACAACCCCCGCTCCAGCCACGATTTCGGCAAGGACATCATCCCCGACGTCATCACCAAGTACAGGGTCCTGGCCTACCCCTTCCGGGACGTGCGCAGCGGCGAGCAGGCCTACTGGCGCGACGTAGGCACGATTGACGCATTCTGGGAGGCCAATCTGGAGCTCATCGGGGTTACCCCGCCGCTCAATCTCTACGATGACACCTGGCCCATCTGGACCTATCAGGAGCAGTTGCCCCCGGCCAAGTTCGTGTTCGACGATGAGGACCGCCGCGGCATGGCCGTCGACTCCATGGTCTCCGGCGGTTGCATCATCTCTGGCGCCACGGTGCGCCATTCGCTGCTGTTCTCCAACGTGCGGGTCAACTCGTTCAGCTACGTCCAGGATTCCGTGATCCTTCCCGACGTGGATGTGGGCCGCAACTGCGAGATTCGCAACGCCGTCATCGACCGCGCCTGCCGGATCTCCGAGGGCATGATCATCGGCAGGGACCCGGAGGAGGACCGCAAGCAAGGCTTCTACGTCACGGAGGGCGGTGTGACCCTGGTCACTCCGGAGATGCTGGGCCAGGAAGTGAACTATGTCCGGTGAGGTTGACCGGCTTCCGGTGGTCCTGTGCTGGCACATGCACCAGCCGGACTACCGGGGGCCCGGCGGTGGCGACTATGAGCTGCCGTGGGTCTACCTGCACGCCCTGAAGGACTACTCCGACATGGCGGCCCACCTGGAGGGGCAGCCCGAAGCGCGCGCGGTGGTCAACTTTGCCCCGATCCTGCTCGAGCAGATCGACGATTACGCCCGCCAGATCGCTGCCTGGCAGGTACGTGGCGAGCGCATTCGAGATCCCCTCCTGGCGGCGCTCTCGGGCCCGGGCCTGCCGCTGGACCTTCCCTCCCGCCGGGCAATCATTGCCGCCTGCCGGCGCGCAAATGCGCAGCACCTGATCGCGCGCTTCCCCTGTTTCAGCGAGCTGATCGATCTGGCGGACTGGATCGACCGACACCGCAACGCGGACGCCTATCTAAGCGATCAGTACGTCGCCGACCTGCTGGTGTGGTATCACCTGGCCTGGACCGGCGAGCGCGTGCGCGACAACGACCAGCGTATCGGCTCTTTGCAGAAGAAGGGTCGTGGCTTCAACCTGGAGGACCGCCGCGCCCTTTTGGGCGTGATCGGCGAGCAACTGGCGTCGATCGTGCCCCGCTACCGGCGCCTGGCGGAGACCGGCCGCGTGGAGCTGTCGGTGACGCCCTATGCCCACCCCATCATCCCGCTGTTGCTCGACATCGAGGCCGCGCGGGAGGCCCTACCGGAGGCGGAGCTCCCAGCCCTCGTCAGGTATCCCGGGGGCGAGGAGCGCGCGCGTTGGCACATAGAGCGGGGCATCGCCTGCTTCGAGCGCCACTTCGGCTTCCGTCCCATCGGTTGCTGGCCGGCTGAAGGCGCCGTTTGCGAGGATACGGTCCGGATGCTCGAGGATGCGGGTTTCCGTTGGGCGGCCAGCGGCCAGCGCGTGCTCCACAATAGCCTGGTGGCATCCACCCGGGGCGGCCACCTTCCGGAGCATTGGATCACCTCCCCCTATCGCGTCCGCGAGGGGAGCCTGAGCTGCTTTTTCCGCGACGACGGGCTCTCCGATCTGCTCGGGTTTACCTACGGCGACTGGCACGCCGATGACGCGGTGAGCAATTTGATCGAGCATCTGGAACGTACCGCCGACGCGACGGAAGGCCGCCCCGACCGGGTGGTCTCCATCATCCTGGATGGGGAGAACGCCTGGGAGTACTATCCGCACAACGGCAGTTTCTTCCTCTCCGCCCTTTACCGGCGCCTGGCCGAGCACCCGCGACTCGAGCTCACGACCTTCTCTCAGGTTCTGGAGCACGCAGAAGGGCCCGCTCCAGACCTGTCGCGGCTGGTGGCCGGCAGCTGGGTTTATGGCAATCTCTCCACCTGGATCGGCGAGCCGGACAAGAACCTGGCGTGGGACATGCTGGGCGAGGCCAAGGCGACGTACGATCGGGTGCTGGCCGAGCGGGAGATCGGCCCGAAGGAACGGGAACGCCTTGAGCTGCAGCTCGCGACTTGCGAGGGCTCGGATTGGTTCTGGTGGTTCGGGGACAGCAATTCAGCGGAAGCGGTCAGCGACTTCGAGCGCCTTTACCGCCACCAACTGCAACAGCTCTACGAGCTGCTTGGCGAGAAGCCGCCGGATTATCTCGACCGTCCGTTTACCAAGGGAGGCGGAAGCCCGGAACGCGGCGGCGTGATGAAAAAGAGCTGAGTTGAGTAGCGAGGGCATCGGTCGACATGCCAACCCAAGAAAAGCCCCCCGCGGACTGTCTCGACCGCCGCCGCGCGGGCGTCCTGTTGCACCTGACCTCGCTGCCGGGAGATGGCCCCTGCGGTTGCCTGGGTGCAGACGCCTACAGGTTCGCCGACTTCCTCGCCGACGCCGGGTTCACCGTGTGGCAGATGCTGCCCGTCGGACCGACCTCCGACGGCTCCCCCTATCAGACCAACTCGGCCCACGCGGGCAGTCCCCGCCTCATCGCGCTCGAGCCCCTGGTGGAGCGCGGCTGGCTGCCGGGGGCGGCCGCCGAGGGTATCACCGCGGACGCCAAGGTGGCTGCGCTGCGGCAAGCCTGGGCCGGTTTCGGTTCGCGTGCCCATGCCCCCGAGCACGAGGCCCTGGCCGGTTTCATCCGCGAGAACGCCTACTGGTTACGCGATTACGCCCTCTACCGGGCGCTGCGCGAGGAGCAGGGCGAGTGCTGGTGGAACTGGCCGGAGCCTCTGCGGCACGGCGACCGCGACAGCCTTGCTTTGGCGCGCGAGCGTCTGGCGGGGGAGATCGACTACATCAGCTTCGAGCAGTTCCTGTTCTTCTCCCAATGGGCCGATTTTCGCCGCTACGTCAACGGGCTGGGGGTCAAGCTGTTCGGTGACATGCCGATCTTCGTCGCCCATGACAGCGCGGAGGTATGGGCGCGGCCGGACGATTTCGATCTCGAGGCCGACGGGAGTCCGCGCGTGGTCGCCGGTGTGCCGCCGGACTACTTCTCCGCTACCGGCCAGCGTTGGGGCAACCCGCTCTACCGCTGGCAGCGTATGCAGTCTGAGGGATTCCGCTTCTGGCTCGACCGGATCCGCACCCAGATGCGGCTCTTCGACATGGTCAGGATCGACCATTTCCGGGGGTTCGAGGCCTATTGGGAGATCCCGGCCAGCGAGGAGTACGCCATCAACGGACGCTGGGTGAAGGCGCTGGGCGACGAGCTCTTCGAGCGCCTGCACCAGCGCTTCGGCCCGCTGCCGCTGATCGCCGAGGATCTCGGCGTCATCACCGACGCGGTGGATGCCTTGCGCAGGAAGTATCGCCTGCCAGGTATGAAGGTGCTGCAGTTCGCTTTTTCCGGCGAGGCGACGAATCCCTACCTTCCCTTCCACCATACCCCGGACTCGGTGGTGTACACCGGCACACACGACAACGACACCACCCTGGGTTGGTATCGCTCCCTTGACGACGGAGCCCGGGCCTATGTCGACGAATTTCTGGGGCACTCCACGGAGCGCATGCCCTGGCCGCTGATCCGCTGCGCCCTGGCGTCCTGTTCTCATCTCGCGATGCTGCCCATGCAGGACATCCTCGGGCTGGATGGGGCGTACCGCATGAACGTCCCGGGTACCTCGGAGGGGAACTGGACCTGGCGCTTCTCCTGGGACCAGGTAACGCCCGAGTTGCCGGGGCGGCTTCGCCAGATGCTTGGGCTGTACGGGCGCTGACCGGCGGAGGCCGGATCGGGGGACGGCCGCGGCGCGGCGTTTTCAAGGTAGAATCGGCGGTTCTGCCCGGCATCGGTGATCGCACCCGGTACGGCACCTCCGCGGGAGGTGCCCCGACAGGATTCCGGGATCGCGGGGCCGCCACGCGCGTCGCGCTACCGATCCGGGGCGACGCTGATCGCTGGCTATGTGGGGCAGAATCGGCGCGCCATCTCATAGAAATGCGGTTCTCGGATGGATTCCTTCTGGATCGCTTTCGTGCCCGGGGATTGGCGTCACGTCCAGGTGCGGCGGAAACGCCGACTTGCCCGCTTTCTCCCGACCGCGTGGCGTCTGTTTCCAATACGGCGCGATCGGCTCGGCGGGAGAGCCAGGCATTGCACAGCGAACAGGCAGAGCGAGTGATCCGGTACTACCGATGCGATCCAGAACGGGGCGGCGGTCCGCGGGGGCTTCCCGCATGATCCACCGTCCCGAGTCCTTCGATACCAGGGTCCGGACCCTGGGTATCCTCGTGGCCTGGTCGTTGCTCTGGGCCCTCCTGCTGATCGGGTTCGTTCGACTGCTCGGATCGGTCGCGCTCATGGAACCGGACGAGGGCCGAAATGCGGAGGTCGCGCGCGAGATGGCGCAGAGCGGGGACTTCGTCGTCCCGCACCTCAACGGGCTGCCTTATCTCGACAAGCCGGTCCTTCTGTTCGCGGCGAGCGCCCTGTCGATTCGCGCCATGGGTGCCGGTGAGCTGGCGGCCAGACTGCCTCCCTTGCTGTTCTCGCTCGCGACTGTCGCGCTCGTCATCGCCTTTGGCTGGCTGCGCTTTGGGCGCATGGCTGGACTCGCGGCGGGAATGATGCTCGCAAGCTCGCCGATCGTGCTCGTCTTCTCGGGGATCGTCATCTTCGACGCCGTGATGATGTTCTGGGTGAGCGGCGCAGCCATTGCCTTCCATTTCGCTCTGGAGCGCTCACACCGGGGTTGGTGTTTCGCTGGCTGGACCGCCGTCGGTTTCGCGGTGCTCACCAAGGGGCCGGTGGGGTTGGTGCTGCCCGTGATGATTGCCCTGGGCGAAGCCCTTGCATTGCGCCAATCCCCGCGGCGACTGTTCTGCTTGTCCGGTCTGACGGCCTTCGTGCTTCTGGTTGGGCCCTGGTTTCTCGCGGTGTCCCTGCGTCATCCCGAGTTCCCGCACTACGCCTTCATCCGCGAGACCTTCGAGCGCGTGGCCACGGACAGCATGCGCCGTACCGGCCCCTGGTACTATTTCCTGCCGATTCTTCTCCTCGGCGCATTTCCCTGGGTAACGGTGCTGCTGGTAGGTGCCCGAAGACTGGCGCAGCTCTGGCGGCAGCGGGCCCGCGACGAGGTGTTTCTGTTGCTATGGGTGCTGCTCCCGGCCCTCTTTTTCTCGATCTCGCAATCCAAACGCCCGGGTTATATCCTGCCGGTCATACCCGCGGTGGCGCTGCTCGGCGCTCGGCTGTTGCAGCTTTCGCCTGGCAGCCTGCGTTACGTCATCTGGGTCTCTGCCCCGGTGCTAGCCGGGGTCGGAGCCGCGCTGCTGCTCGCCGGTGACTGGCTTGCGTCACTGATCCGCGAGGCGCCAGGCGTCGCCGAGGAGGCGCGCGCCCTCGCACCCTACGTTGGCGCCGGGCTGATCGCCACCGCTGGGCTTGCGTTGATGGGACTGCGTTGGCGCGGGGCCGCGCTGGCGGGGTTTGTGCTTGCGCCCTTTGTATTGATCATCGGGTCACAGGGGGCATTGACGGCGCTTGGAGAGCAGCGCTCCACGCGTCAGCTGGCTCAGACCATCGGGCAGGCGACAGACGGGCGCGGCCGAGTGATCGCGATTGGGGTCTATCCGGCCTCGCTGTCTTTTTACCTGGAACAAACCCTGCTGCTCGCCACTCAGGACGCGAGCGAGATCCGGAGCAACTACATCCAAGACTATGATGCCCAGCTTCGAGACGCCCCCGGATCGACTCTGAGGCCCTTGGCGTGGTGGTATCAGGAGTTTCAACAGTGTCCTCCGGGCACCCTGTTCCTGATCGGCTCCGGGAGGCGGTGGGAGAAGGAGCGCGGGGCGCTGGCGGCGAAACTGCCATTGCTCTACGCGAACCACTTGTTCGTCCTGTACGGTCCCTGCAATGGGGGGGGGCACTGACGTGTGCGGCATCTTTGGAGCCATCAGCCAGTCCGGGGCGTCACTGCGTTCAAGGGAGGCCGTGTTGCGCGCGGGGGAGTGCCTACGCCATCGCGGCCCGGACGGGGAAGGAAACCTCGACAGCCGGATCGCCGTGCTCGGTTCGCGGCGGCTTGCCATCATCGACCTCAGCGCGCAGGCCAACCAGCCTTTCAGCAGCCCAGACGGTCAGGTCTGGCTGGTGTGCAACGGCGAGATTTACAACGCGCCGGAGTTGCGGCGGCGTTATGAGCGCCAGGGCTACCCCTTCCGGTCCTCCCACAGCGATGTGGAGACCCTGCTGCCGCTCTTTCTCGACCGCGGGGAGGCGGCGCTCGACGACATCGACGGCATGTTCGCGCTCGCGCTGTGGGACGTCGGTAAGCGCGCCCTGTTGCTGGCCCGGGACCGCGCCGGCGAGAAGCCACTCTATTACTGTCAGCGCGACGGCGAGATCCATTTCGCCTCCGAGATCCAGTCTCTCATCGCCGGGCTTGGGGACGTTCCCGAGATCTCGCCGGAGGGTCTCTCCGACTACCTGACGCTGGGCTACACGACTGCTCCGCACACCCTGTTTGCGGGCGTCCGAAAGCTCGAGGCGGGCCATCTACTTCTTGCAGACGCCGCGGGGGTGCGCACCAGACCCTACTGGAATGCCTGCGACTATGCCGTGGCGCAGCCCGCCTCGGAGCCGGCGCGGATCCTCGAGGTCTTCGACCGTTGTGTGCAGGCGCAGACCTTGTCGGACGTGCCCCTCGGTGCCTTCGTTTCCGGCGGGCTGGATTCCTCTCTGCTCGTTGCCTCGCTCGCCAGGAACATGCCGGCGGCAGCCATCCATACCTATGCCGTTCAGTTCAAGAAGGCGTCCTACGACGAGTCCGACTGGGCGGAGCGGGTCAGCCGATCCTTCGGCACCGTGCATCACAATGTGACCGCGGGCGAGGAGGATCTGCGCAGGGCGCTGGATTTCATCAGCGCCCACCTTGCCGAGCCCCTGGGGGATCCGGCGATCCTGCCCGTTCACCTGCTGGCCGAGGCCGCGGCGCAGGACGTCAAGGTGGTGCTGTCGGGTGAGGGGGCGGACGAGCTGTTTGGGGGCTATCCGACCTACATCGGTCATCGCTGGGCGGAACGCTACCGCGCGCTGCCCGCTCCCGCGGCGAGGGCGATCGCCGCGGTGATTCAACGCCTGCCGGTGACGACGCGAAAGGTCTCTCTGTCCTTCCTGGCGCGGCGCTTCGTGGAGGAGGCCGAACGCGATCCGTTGGCGCGGCACCTGGCCTGGTTCGGCGCCCTCGGCGTCGAGGCGCGCGCCGTCGGCGGGCTGGACCGACCGTACGGTCCCCTCAGGGTATGGGATCGGCTCGCGGGCATCGATGAGCCCCTCAAGCGGGTTATGGTGTTCGATCTCCTGACGTATCTGGCGGAGAATCTTCTCACCAAGCTCGATCGGGCGACCATGCTGTCATCGGTCGAGGCGCGCGCGCCCTTCCTCGGACGCGAGCTCATGGAGCTCGCCTTGCGCCAGCCGGTCGATACCTCCGTCGGGAATCTCAATACCAAGATCGCGCTCAAGCGGGCGGCGCTGGCGCGGCTTCCGCGGGACATCGTCCGTCGCCGCAAGCGCGGCCTGTCGGTGCCGATCGCCGAGTGGTTGAATGGCGAGCTGCGCTCGGAGGTGGACCGGCTGCTCGATGGCGAGCGCCTGCGGCGTCAGGGGCTGGTCAATCCGGCGCCAATTCGGCAACTGTTGGAGGAGCATCGGCAGGGGCGGGCGGATCACGGGCGCCGGCTCTGGCCTCTCTTCATGCTCCAGCGCTGGCACGAGCGATGGATCGAGAACCCGCAGGCGTGGACCTCGCCGTGCGCCCCGGAACAGCGGCTGGCGGCCGGTGGGAGATAGAGGACTACTGCTCGTCAGGCATCGCCTTCCCAGTCCTCGACGACCGGACGGCGGGCGCGCCGCTTCAGCCACAGCATTCCCAGAAGATCGACGATGCCGACACCAAGGCGGTCGAGCACCCCGTAGTGAGATCGTCCGCGTTCGCGGGGGCGGTGGTTGACGGGGACGGACATCACCCGGCCGCCGTTGCGCTGTACCAGGGCCGGCAGAAAGCGGTGCATGTGGTCGAAATAGGGGAGATCGAGATAGGCATCGCGGCGGAAAAGCTTCAGGCCGCACCCGGAATCCGGCGTGTCATCCCCCAGCATTTTCGCCCTCACGCCGTTTGCGATGCGCGAGGAAACCCGCTTGATCAGCGTGTCTTGCCGCCGCGCGCGCTGGCCGATGACCAGCTGCAGGTCGGGCGGACATGCCGGGTCCTGCACGACCGTCAGCAGATTGGGTATGTCGGCGGGGTCGTTCTGCCGGTCGCCATCCAGGGTGGCGACCCATGGCGCCCTCGACCTCGCCACCCCGGTGCGCACCGCGGTGCTCTGTCCGCACTGGTCGACATGGCGTGCCACGCGGAGTCGAGCGTGACGGACCTGAGCAGCCCGGAGTCGGGCGGGGGTTTCGTCAGTGCTGCCGTCGTCGACACAGATCACCTCGAACGCGGGATGATCGGCCAGCGCCGCGTACACCTCCTCCAGCAGGGGCTGGACGTTGTCCTCTTCATTGTGGAAAGGGATCACGACGCTCAGATCCGTACTCGCCGGTTCGTCCCGGACGCTCGCCGCGGCTCGGCCGGTCATGGCCCCCCCTCCCGAGCCGTCCTCCACGCCAGCCTCTTGAGCCAGCGGCGCTCGGGCAACAGCACGGCGCTCACCAGCAACAGAATGAGCGCCTGATACCAGAGACTGCCAAGCCACTCGGGCGTCGCACCGGTCTCGTACCAGTTGGCCGCCACGCGCTGCAGGTTGAAGAAGCTGAAATAGGTGAGAAACGCGACGAACATGCGCCAGGCGCCGCGCTGCCGGGGGGACTTGGTGGTCAGGGGCACGGTTAGGAGCGTCAAGGTGATAATCGCCAGCGGGCTGGAGAACCGGTACTGCAGCTCGGCCCGGTCCTTCAGGTCCTGCGAGCCGACGAGCTCCCTAGTGCTGAATGACGCCCTTTTGTAGGTGCGGAAATCTTCCAGCTCCTTCGGCTCGATGCGCAGATTGTACCGTTCGAATTTGCCGATCGCATAATCGGCACGGCCTGGCGTGCCGTCGTAGCGACGGCCTTCGAGCAGGGTCACGAATTGCTCCCCGGAATCCTGGTCGCGGCGAAGCATTCCCTCGTCGCTCAGAATCAGCTTCATCTGGTCTTCACGCCGGTCGTGCAGGAAGATGTTGCGCAGCCTGCCATTGTCCTGGATCTCCTCGACGTAGACGGTGATCTTGCCGTCCCCCTGCTGATAGAAGCGGCCCGCTTTGAGTCCCGATATCTGATACGCCTGGTCCTTTTGGCGCTCGCGGAGCTCTTGTATGTCCCCCACCACGATCGGTCTCAGATAAAAGGAAAACCATGCCGTGAGGATCGCGATGGGTATGGCTGCATAGAACAGCGATCGATAGGTCTGTACCGGCCCCAGCCCGCATGCCGCGAACGCGATCAATTCGCTGTCGCGGGCCATGCGTCCGAGCGTCATCAAAACGGAGATGAAGAATACGGGCGGGATGAGGCTGGAGATGTCGCGCGCGACCTGCAAGCCCATGAATCGCAGCACCAGATCGGAGCCAAGCGCTCCGGTGTTGACCTGCTCCAACGTCCTCAGGAAAAGCATGCTGACGACGATCAGCATGACCGTACCCAGCACGGCGAGAAAGACTTTCACGACCTCCTTGAGGATGTAGCGATCGGTGATACCGAGCATCACATTGACTCACGAGCGAGCTGACGAACGGGGTGGCTGGCTTCCGCGCGAGGCTGAACGACCCGACAACGGCCACGCGCCGCCGCAATGCTTCGCGACTCACGATCGCCGCCACCCCAGGCGGAGCAGAGGCAGGCAAGATAGCCCAGACGCGACCGCATTGTATACGAACGCGACGCTCGTCGGCCTGTCGCCGGGGTTCCTGGTGGCGAACGGGTGCCCGGTCGAAACTGCGAGCGAGGTGGACCCGGATGTCCTGGCTCTGGAACAATGGCATCATGGAATCCAGAACCTTCTTCCTTCGCTTCGGGGCGGGTGCGCCCGCGCACAGACCCTTATGCTTGCGCCGATAGCCTGGGGTGGGTACGGACGCCGACCATCGCGTCTCGCGGGGGCATGGGACGCGATCAACCCATGACAGTCATCCGCTGCACTCGAAAGCTGCTCACGGAGCTACTTGTCAAGCCTGATCCGGCGGCTGATCAGGACGAGCGCGGCTGGCATGCCAACCTGTTGCGCATCGAGGGCCACGGGTGCGTGCTCTTTGCCCACGATGAGACCCTGTACTCGTTCCTTGTCTGCCGGCCGAACTGGCCTGACTTCGAGCACTTCGCGGAGGTGTTCGGTCAGGGTCTGTTCAAATCCCTGCTGCGGTCGGGATTTTCCCAGGGCGAGGTCGAGTACATGTTAGATACCACCAGGGAGCTGCATTTCGCCAAGACCACCGACCGGCGCGTGCTGGGCTCCATGAACAACATGGCGCAGATGCTCGACTGGACAATCGGCTCCCGCGGGGGGCTTGCCGCGGCCGATCCGGCGGTTCTGCAGCGCATGTTGAACGACTCCCCCTTCAAGGCCATCGGCTACGAGACCCCGTTACGTTGCTTGCGACGCAAGCTCGCCAGCGCCAAGGTCTCCTGAGCGGTCGTCCCCGGACCCCGATCTCTGCCCTCCCGCGTGTCGACAGCGCGTTTCCCCGCCTCGTCGCGATAAGACCCGCGTTGCGCGTGCGCTGAGCGCCATGGCTGGTGATCGGTTCTCGATTTCGCGGCTTTCAGGCACTATCTGGTGGTCATGACTCCACCCACGACGGTGATCGACATGGCCCGGATACCCAGCCTGCTGCTTTGTTGGGCGGCCCTGCTCTCCATCGCGGACGCCGCGCCTTCGTCGAAGCCGGAAGATAAGCCCGCGCCGGTGATTGCCGCCGAGGTTCGGGTCGACCACTTCGAGGACCGCGTCGAGGCATTGGGTACCCTCAAGGCCAACGAGTCGGTTTCCGTCACGGCCAACGTGACCGAGACGGTCTCGGCGATCCACTTCGATGACGGCCAACGCGTCGAGCAGGGCCAGGTGCTGGTGGAGATGACCAGCGCCGAAGAGCATGCCCTGCTGGAGGAGGCGCGCGCGCGGGTGGCGGAGGCCGAACGCCAGTACGATCGCGTGAAGTCGCTCGTGGCCCAGCGCTCCGCATCCGAATCCCTGCTCGATGAGCGCAAACGCGACCTCGACACCGCCCGTGCCCTGCTGGTCGCCATCGAGTCCCGCCTCGCCGACCGGCTGGTCAAGGCCCCGTTCGCGGGCGTGCTGGGGCTGCGCAACATCAGCCCCGGCGCCCTGGTGGAGCCCGGCGATCTCATCACGACGCTCGACGACGACAGCGTCATGAAGCTTGACTTCGCCGTTCCCAGTCTGTTCGTGACGGACCTGGAGCCGGGACTCAAGATCACCGCCCAGGCACGGGCCTACGGGGAGCGCAGCTTCGCGGGCGAGATCCGCAGCATCGACAGCCGGGTGGACCCCGTGACCCGCTCCATCCAGGTGCGCGCCATGATCCCGAACCCCGAGCGCGCGCTCAAGCCCGGCATCCTGATGCAGGTGATCCTGTCTCGCAATCCGCGGGATGCACCCGCGATCCCCGAGTCCGCCCTGCTGCACCAGGGACGCGATCATTTCGTGCTGGTCGTAGGGGAGGGTGGAACGGCCGAGCGGCGCCAGATCCAGATCGGCGCCCGCCGTCCCGGCAAGGTCGAGGTGGTCGCGGGGCTGGCGGCGGGTGAGCAGGTCGTCACCCACGGCGCCGACAAGGTGCGCTCCGGCCAAAAGGTAGAGATCCGTGCCGTCGACGACGGCTCGAAGGACCTGCGGGAGATGCTGGAGTCGTCCCAGTGATCCTCTCCGACGTCTCGGTCAAGCGGCCGGTCCTGGCCTCGGTCCTGTCGCTGCTGCTGGTCGCCTTCGGACTGGTCGCATTCGACCGCCTGCCGCTGCGCGAGTACCCGGACATCGATCCTCCCGTGGTTTCGATCGAGACCCTCTACCCGGGCGCCGCGGCGAATGTGGTGGAGACGCGCATCACGCAGCTGATCGAGGACCGGGTGTCCGGGGTGGAGGGCATCGAGACCATCGAGTCGGTGAGCGAGGACGGGCGCTCCGCCATCACCATTGAGTTCGGCATCGACCGGGACATCGACGGCGCCGCCAACGACATCCGCGATCGGGTCTCCGGGATTCTCGATCAGCTGCCGATCGAGGCGGATCCGCCGGATATCCAGAAGGTGGACAGCAACGAGGACGTGATCATGTGGCTCAACCTGGTGAGCGACCGCATGACGGTGCCCGAGCTCACCGACTACGCCCGCCGCTACCTGGTCGATCGCTTCTCGGTCCTCGACGGCGTGGCGCGGATCCGCGTCGGCGGCAACCAGACCTTCGCCATGCGCATCTGGATCGACCGCGACGCGCTGGCCGCGCGCGGGCTCACGGTCGCGGACGTGGAGAACGCCCTGCGCGCCGAGAACATCGAGCTGCCCGCAGGCAACGTGGAGTCCCGATCCCGTCAGTTCAGCGTGCGTGTGGAGCGCGCATTCTCGGCGCCGGAGCAATTCGCCCGTCTCGTGGTTGCGCGGGGCGAGGGGGGGTATCTGGTCCGTCTCGGCGACGTGGCGCGGGTGGAACGTGGCGCCGAGGAGGACCGCACCTTCTTCCGGGGCAACGGGGTCCCGATGGTTGGCCTCGGCATCATCAAGCAGTCCACCGCCAACACCATCTCTGTAGCAGACGCCGCCAAGGCCGAGATGGCGCTTCTCAACCCCACCCTGCCCGCGGGCATGGAGATCAAGCAGAGCTACGACACCTCGGTGTTCGTCAAGGGGGCGATCCGAGAGGTCTACAAGACCCTCGGCATTGCCGTGGGGCTGGTCATCCTGGTGATCTTTCTCTTTCTCGGCAGCGTGCGGGCCATGCTGGTGCCGGCGGTTACGGTGCCGGTTTCCCTGATCGCAACCTCGCTGGTGCTCTGGGTGCTCGGCTTCTCGATCAACATTCTCACCCTGCTGGCCCTGGTGCTCGCCATCGGCCTCGTGGTCGACGACGCGATCGTGGTGCTGGAGAACGTGCACCGGCGCATGGAGCGGTATGGCGAGACGCGCCTGGTCGCGGCCTACCGCGGCACGCGGCAGGTCGGCTTCGCGGTCGTGGCGACGACCGTGGTCCTGGTCGCAGTGTTCGTGCCCATCGCCTTCCTGCGCGGCGATGTCGGCAGGTTGTTCTCCGAGTTCGCCCTCACCATGGCCGCTGCGGTGTCCTTCTCGACCTTCGTCGCGCTCACGCTGTCGCCCATGCTTGCCTCCAAGATCCTGCCGCAGGACCACAGCCGCGCGAGCCTCAGCAAGGGGGTCGATTGGGCGTTCGGAAAGGTTCGCGGCGGCTATGCCCGGGCCCTGCGTTTCTTCCTTCGGTTCAAGCTGCTGGTCGTGCTGTTGTTTGCCACGACCCTGGCGGGCGCGGTCTGGTTGTTCCAGCACATACCGCAGGAGTACGCGCCGAAGGAGGACCGCGGCGCCTTCTTCGTGCTGGTGGACGGTCCCGAGGGGGCCTCCTATGCCTACATGAAGGAATACATGGATGAGATCGAGCGCCGGCTGCTGCCTTACGCCGAAAGCGGGGAGGCGATCCGGGTGCTGGTGCGGGCGCCGCGCAGCTTCGGCGGCGCGCAGATCTTCAACTCGGGTATCGTCATCCTGGTGTTGAACGATTTCGCGCTACGGCGCTCCGCCTGGGTCATCATGGACGAGATCCGCGGCAAGCTGGCCGACCTCGCGGGGGTCAAGGCCTTTCCGGTGATGCGCCAGGGCTTCGGCGCCCGTATCCAGAAGCCGGTGCAGTTCGTAATCGGCGGCGGCACCTACGAGGAGCTCGCCCAATGGCGGGACATCCTGCTCGCCAAGATCGAGGAATCGAATCCAGGGCTCACCGGCGTCGACTGGGATTACAAGGAGACCAAGCCCCAGTTGCGGGTCGATATCGACTATGACCGCGCCGCCGATCTCGGCGTCACCGTCGGGGTCATCGGCCGCACCCTGGAGACCATGCTCGGCTCGCGCAAGGTGACGACCTACATCGACGCGGGTGAAGAGTACGACGTGATCCTCGAGGGGGAGCGCGAGGCCCAGCGCACCCCCGCGAGCCTGGATAACCTCTACGTGCGCTCGGCGCGCAGCGGAGAGCTGATCCCGCTCGCCAACCTGGTCGAGGTCAGCGAGGTGGCCGACTCCAGGAGCCTCAACCGCTACAATCGGGTGCGCGCGATCACCATCGAGGCCAACCTTGCGGACGGGCTGGCCCTGGGCGAGGCGCTAGACTACCTCGAGGGCCTGGTGCGGGAGCACCTGCCCGAGCAGGCCCAGGTGGACTTCAAGGGACAGTCCCAGGACTTTCGCGCCAGCACTGCCGGCATCCTGTTCGTCTTCGTCCTCGGGGTAGCCGTGGTCTTCCTGGTGCTCGCCGCCCAGTTCGAGAGTTGGGTCCACCCCTTCGTCATCATGTTCACCGTGCCGCTCGCCATGGCCGGCGCCCTGTTCGGCCTCTGGCTCACGGGTCAGACCATGAACATCTACAGCGAGATCGGACTCATCATGCTGGTGGGGCTCGCGGCCAAGAACGGCATCCTGATCGTAGAGTTCGCGAACCAGCTCCGAGACCAGGGACGAGAGTTTCGCGAGGCGCTGCTGGAGGCCGCAGACACGCGCTTGCGCCCGATCGTGATGACGGGCATCACTACCGCGGCCGGCTCGGTGCCGCTATTGCTGTCATCCGGGGCGGGCGCCGAGACCCGCGTCGTCATCGGCACCGTGATCCTCTTCGGCGTGCTCGCCGCGACCCTGTTCACCCTGTTCGTCGTCCCGGTCGCCTATGACCTGCTGGCGCGGCGGACCGGCTCTCCGGGCGAGGTGGCCCGGCGTCTGGAGGCGGAGTCCATTCTAGCCGCAGAGCCGGGTGAGGGCTCAACACCGGGTACTAGTTGAAGCGGGGGAGGACGTTTCGCGCAGACGGCGGATACCCGGTAACCGGGTTACCGCGGATCGCGCGCTTTCCCGACAGGGTCTGCGGGCCGGGGCTCGGTTGCCGAAGGGCTGTCGGCGCCGTCACACCGGATCCCGCTCGAAGCATGGGTGGCGAAAAGAAAACGTGACCGGGCCTCGCAGGTGTTCGGTCCCCGCGGTACGCGCCGCGGGCTTCCGCGAGCTGATCAACAGCGGCCCTTTTTCGCCTGTCCCGGAGGGCAGAAGTAACCCGAGGGCGCGCGATAGTAGGGGGCCGGCGGCGGGTAACGGTAGGCCCGGGGTGCCCGATAGTACGAGTCTCTGTCGTTCTCTGTCGCGATGGCCGCCCCGGCAGCCGCCCCGACCGCTCCTCCCGCGATAGCGCCGGTTTGCCCGCCGACCTCGTTGCCGATGAAGGCACCGAGTCCGCCGCCCACGGCGCCGCCGACGGCCGCATCCCAGCTCTCCGGGTCGGCCAGAACGGATGAGGATGAAACTACCAGCCCAAGGATCGCCACCGCTGTGGATTTTTTCACTTCTCTTCTCCGATTCGGAATCTGTGCGAGGATCGAGATCATTGCACGGGTCGCCTTAACGATCACTGAACCACCGCGCACTTTTCGGCCGTGCAGGTGGGACGGACGCCGCCCTGGGAACGACAAAACAACGGTGTCCCGTGTACTTGAACGTCGCCCTCGTTCCGTAATTCGGCTGAGCGGCAGCCTGGGAGCAGCGAAGCAGACTCCCCCGAGGTGCCGCATCGCCCGCGCCTGCTGCCGCGGGCTAATCCGTGCCGGCGAGGGCCTTGAGGTCGTCCTCGGTCAGGTCCTTGAGCCGTACGAGCCGGCCCCCGATTTCCAGGAAGACCCGCGACTGGTCGACGGACACCTTGTCGTCATCGGCCTTCTTGGTCGCGAAGATGTCGCGCAGCACCTTCACCGTCTCGACCAGGGTCTTGGCCGTCGTCACCGCCGCGAGCACGAGTTGCACCGCGGCCGCCGCATCGAGCGAGCGGGTGGGTCCCTGCGCTTCCGCCTCGACGGCCTCGACGGCCGGGTGGGCACCGAGCTCGGCGCGTATCGCTTCCACCTGGTCTTCCACCGCCCCGGGGCTCGTTGCCGGGGTCTCGATGTGCAGAACGATCGTCGTCATTGCTCTCCTCCTTCGGGTTTCAGGTTGGCTATCGAGGGCGCAAAGGCGGTGAGTGCGCACCATGCCCAGCGCCCAGGGCGGCGTTTCAGGGTCGACGGAGCGTCGAGAAAGACGCGGAGCGATTGCTGCAGAGCCACTGCGGCAGGAGCCCCCGCGGCCAAGCACTCGTGAAAACCCCCGAGAATCTCGGCGCTCGCTTTATCGTCTGCCTGCCAGAGCGCGCCCAGAACCCCGCGCGCGCCGGCGGCGTGAAAGGCGGCCTGAAGGCCGTAGGCGGTGTCCGCCGGGAGGACATCCATGCCGCGCCCCGACACGGCGCGCTTGCCCGCGAAGCAGGCCGCCATGACGACCAGATCGGCATGGAGGTCCAGGCGGGAGATCTCGAGCCCGTCGATCGGCCCGTCCCAGAGATGGATCTGGGTTTCCATCGGCGTGTCGGCGACGGTTGGAGCGGCGACGTCCCCGCCGTGCAGGCAAAGGTGAATGACCGTGGCGGCCGGCAGGGCGCTGCGAGCCATCTCGCGAAAGTGGGTCCGGGTCGCCTCGGCGTTCCGCAGTGTCGTGACGACCGCCCCCGCGTTATGCCAGGCGGCGGCGACCCGCCTAATCTCCGCATCGATATGCTGCAGCCGCGGCCGCTCGCCCGGGGCATCGCCGTTCGCGGTGCTGTCCGTGCCGACCGCAAACAGACGCGCGCTTCGGGGCTCCGCGGTCTCTTCCTGCAGCAGACAGGAGAGGTTGGGGACGTAGAGCACGGGTTTAAGCTCGATGAGATAGCGTCCGTCCCAAGGCAGCGCGTGCAGTGGCGCCTGGTGCAACAGCTGATGGGCGCAGATCAGGACCTGCGATGCGCTGGAGATGGCATCAGCGAAGGCCTCGGGCACCAGGAGCCCGCGCAGGGTCGACAGGTCCGCGTCGAGCGGCGTCGCGGCGGTGGCGCTGGCGAAACGCGAAAGGACATCCGACAAACGCTCGCGGGGATCGAGCACGAGACGTTCCGTCTCGACTTTGTCCGACGTGATCAGGGTGATGAGCAGGACCTCACGCGCGAGAAAGAGGTAGTAGAGGATGACGCTTCCCCCGCGGAGCGATCGCTGCAAGCGCGGCAGGTCGAATCGGGGCGCCGCCGCTTGGCCCCGGGCGAGGCTGAACCGATCCCATAGCAGGCGCCTCCGAGAGCGGATGTCCTCACGTTCGGCGTCATCGGTGGCCTGGGCGAGCTGGCGCTCGATCTCATCAAGGGCGGCGCGGAGCTCGAAAGCCTCGTCCGGGGTATGACGGCGCAGCCTGCTCAAGGCGCGCGCCTTGAGCAGCTCCGCGCGCTCGAGCATCAAGGCGGGATCTCCCGCCCTGAGCGCCGTCATCACGCCCATGGAATACAGGCGCGCCGACCGCCCCATGAAGCCGCTTTGCAGGTACGCGGGTGTAACACGGGCACGCTGGGCCTCGATGCATGCGATGCCTCGACCGCAGGTCCGGGACGCCACCAGGTCGTCCTTGCCTTCGATCTGAAGGAGTGCGAGCTCCATGCAGGCAGAGGCGACGAGCTTGGGATCGGAAAGCGTTTCGCCGACGTCCAGCGCCTCGGTGTAGTCGGACCCGGCGCCGCGGGGATCGCCCGTGCCCCAACGCACCATGGCCCGCGTCCAGAGGCCGTAGCCGGTGACCACCGCGTCGGCCGCGGCGCGGGCGTCGGCGATCAGCGTGTCCAGCTCGGCCTGCAGCTCGAGTGATGTCTCGTCGGCCTCGGCCCGCTGTCGCAACTGGCTGAAGCGTTGCAGCAAGGAGAGGTCTGGAACGGCGGGCGCCGCCATGGTGCCGAATGCGAAACCCGTGTCGCCGAGCTCTCGGCGCTGGCGCTCCTCGAGCACGGCGCTGTCCGCGCGCGCGATCTGCTCGGCGCGCGCGCTGGCCTCGTCCATGAACGCGCGCAATGCCTCCATCCGCGCCTCGATGCCGGAACAAGCATTCTCGGTCAACTGCAAGCGAACGGCCGCCAGTCCGAAATATGCGAGCGCCGCCGCGAGAAAGGCCCGGTGGCGAGCGGACTGATGGCCGGCGAGGCGGGCGGCCGCATTCGACCAGGATCCAACGACGTCGAGGTAATCGCCGCTGCGCGTATCGGGAAATCCGGTCCCATCAAGGCTGGCGTAGGCCATGTCCGCGGTACGGGCCGCTTCGAACGCGTCCCCGACGCGGGCATAGGCGCGGGCGAGAAGGACCAGAAGCTCACTACGCGCGAGCGCTCGCTTCTCCCC
>CAYNBI010000026.1:29869-38552 GCA_964395315.1 uncultured Chromatiaceae bacterium
AGGCGCGGGCGAGAAGGACCAGAAGCTCACTACGCGCGAGCGCTCGCTTCTCCCCTCGCAGTCGATCGTTGAGCGGGAGCGCCATCTTCAGGCCCTGATCGACGTCCCCTGAGGAGAAGGCCCAGGTGGCGTACTTGTTGACCACCTCGCTGATCAGCATCGGGTCGTCCAAGGCCGATGCGTCCCGATGCGCCTGCTTGAACAAGGCATGCGCTTGCCCGGCGTCGCCGCCCCTCGCCTGGGCCTCGGCCCGCAGCAGCAGGAGCTCGACGAGGTAGGCGGGGATCTCGTCCGCGCTAGGGCCGACAAGGACTGACCGGAGGCTGCGGGCCGCGGTCTCGGCATCGGCGATCGTCTTCCCGGCGTCCTCGGCACGGGCCGCCACCTGAAGCCGAGCCCGATGCATGCTGTCGTACAGTGCGCCGAGCCTTTGCAGTACCTCTGGCGGGTTTGGGGGGTCTTCCATGGGTAATCCGCGTTCGGCGAGCGCGGTCCTGACTCGGCCGAGCTGGGATCTCGCGAGCGTCGATGCGCCAGGGCGATCCGCCGCGATGCACGCAATCTGGAGCCGTCGCCGCAGCTCCGTCAGCTCGTCGTCGAACAGGGCGTCCAAGGCGATGTCCCCGGCGCACCCGCTCGCGATCCAGTTGTCGTAGACCTCGATAGCGACCGTCGCCGGCAGCCGTACGAGGCGGTCGAACGGAGCCCAGATCTCCGCGTTCACGCGCGCCCCCTCTCCCCATCGCACCCGCACGGGCTTCCAGCGAGCCCGCTGCCGTAATCTTAGTCTGCGCCGGGAGGTCCCGATGGCCGCGTGCATCCTGTCGCTCGGCTCCTTGACCAGCAGCGCCGCCTTGTGGGTGGCGCATGGTGGTGAAGGATCGGCGCTACAGGATCGCGCCGCGTTCGTCCAGGGCGTAGCGCGTCAGGTTGCTGGTCAGGAATTGGAAGGCGTCCTCGACCGAATCCGTACGGTGGAAGATGGCGGTGTCGGCAGTGTCGATCATGCCATTACGCACCAGCGCGTCGAAATTGATGACCTGATCCCAATACTCGCTGCCGAACAGGACCACGGGCAGGTGCTTTCGGATCTTGCGCGTCTGCAGCAGGGTGAGGATCTCGAACAGCTCGTCCAGGGTCCCGAATCCCCCCGGGAAGACGATCACGGCCTTGGCCAGATAGGCGAACCAGAATTTGCGCATGAAAAAGTAGTGGAAGTGAATCGCTAGCTCGCGCGTGACGTAGCGGTTGTCGAACTCCTCCACCGGGATGGATATGCCTAACCCGACGTTGACGCCGCGGGCCTCCGATGCCCCGCGGTTTGCGGCCTCCATGATCCCGGGTCCACCGCCCGTGCAGACGACGAAGCGCCGCTCCTCGTCCTCGAGCCGCTTCGACCACTCGGTCAAGCGCGCCGCCAGCTCGCGCGCGGACTCGTAGTACGGGGCAAGCGCCAGACGGTTCTGCGCCCGCTCGACGTCACCCTCGCCGCGCTCAGCGGCGGCGAGCTCCCGCTCCGCCTGCTCCCGCGAGACGATGCGGGCGCTCCCCATGAAGACGATGGTGTCGTCGATCCGGTAGTGATCGAACCGGTTCTTCGGCTCGAGGTACTCGGACAGAATGCGAAGCGCCCGGGCGCTCGAGCTCTTCAGGAACCGCTCGTTGAGGTAAGCGTGGGAGGTCCTTTGCCCTTGTTCGCGGTCGTTGTTATCCAATATGTACTCCTGCTCGATCGATGACCCCATACGCTACCGCCGGCGCGTTAACATAAGATGTTTGCGCGCACATCGGTAGCGGTTTGGCCTAGGCTTTTGCGTGTCCAGCGCTGCCGTCGCCTGGGTGGACTTCGCCTCGCTGCACGACAGGCTATCGATCTCGACGCGTGGAATGACAACCGGATCCGGCGCGGACAGGTGCCGGATCCGTCTGCGGGGAACCGACTCCCGGTGTCAGTCGGCACGAACCTCGATCTTGCGCGGGCGCACCTCGGCCCGTTTCGGGATGCGCAGCGTGAGCACGCCATCCTTCAGGCTGGCGTCCACGTTCTCGCTGTCGAGCTCGCGGCTGAGCGCGAAGCTGCGGCTGAAACGGGTGGCGCGCACGTCCGCGTGCAGGGCCTCCATTCCCTCCGGCATGGCGAAACGGATCTCACCTTCGATGAGCAGTGAGTCTTTGTCGACCTGAATCTGCAGGCGCTCCCTGCACACGCCAGGCATGTCGGCCTCCACCGTGATGCCCGCAGCGTCCTCAAAGATATTCACCGGGGGCCTCAGGGTGTAAGCGCCCTCGCGGCTTGCTTGCGCCTGACTGGACTCGCGGCTAGTCACGTCTGTCTTCTCGTTCATCGCTCGCGTTCCTCCCAATTACTTGACTTCAATCTGGCGCGGCCGGGCGACCTCCCGCCGCTGAATTGCGATGTGCAGTATCCCGTCCTCGTAGCGCGCGTCCACCTTGTCCGGGTCCACGTCCTCGGGTAGGGAGATCACCCGCTTGAAAGCGCCGCTGAAACGTTCTTGGCGGTAATACTCCGCGTTCTCCGGCATCTGCGCATTCCGCTCGCCAGCGACGGTGAGCAGGTTCTGCTGCAACTGGATGTCTAGCGCCCTCGGGTCCAGTCCGGCGGCGAACAGGTAGACGTCGACGCGCTCGGATGTGGCGCCGACGTTGATCGGCGGATAGGTGCCGCGCGCGACCGACCGGATGCCGGCCGGCCATCCGCGCGGCGTAAACATTTCCTCCATCTCCTGCTGCATGCGCCGCAGGTCGTCGAACAGGCTGCCTTCAAAGTTGGTCAAGCTGCCGAACATCTGAATACCTCCTCAACGTCGATCGGTCGGGCGAACCTCGGCCCGCTGCAATTGCCTGGATGTGACTCTGACCGCCCCGGCTGCCTGAATTGACCGTCGTCGCCGGTTGAACGGGACGGGTCTTTTCCTTTGGTTTGAGCGGCCGGCTGCGATGATCCTTGGCACTCTCTTGGTTCGAGTGCCAAGAAAAATTTAGTTATTCTCGGAACGGACTTCAAGGGATTCGCCAGGGTCGAGGGCGGCGTTCCGTGTCCGCATGGCGGTCTTGGCTAAGAAGGTTTGGTGGCCTTTTGTGGGCTGACGGAGCCATGGTCCCGCGGCGATTCGACACGCGGCTTGCTCGATGGCGCATGCTGTCCGGACAGCCGGGAAGCGGGGAACAAAACAGCGCCGGCCGACCCGTCGAGGTCCGTTCGGCTCCTATGCGGAGGCCTCGTTTCGGGTTGGCCGGCGCCTGGTCATAGGCGCCGCAATGGTTTCTGTCCGCTGTCCGTGCGGCCGGCGCCAGGCTCAGTCGTCGTCCTCTTCGTCATCGTCCCAGAGGTGCTCGCGCTTGTGGCAGTCCATGCACCCGACATACTCACCCGCGGCGTAGCGCTTGTATTCGGATCCGTCCGGCTGCTTGATCTTGGACTTCCAGACCCTCGCCTCGAAGGTCGCGGAAGCGGAGGTGCCGCGGAGATCCGATCCATGGCAGTCCCGGCAGAAATCGGGGCGGCGCTTCCAGTCGTTCTTGTGTGCCTCCTTCGCGTAGTTCTGGCTGATCGGATGGGCGTCGAAGGTATCCTCGGGCTCCTCTTCGACCGTGACGACGCGTGTCGCTGGAGACGCGCAGCCCAAGCCAAGTCGGTCGGTCACGCCGAAGGAAACGGTGAATACGCCGGCGGCATTGAACCGGACAGGGCCCGGGTCCTCCTGTGCCGAGGACGCGGCCGCGCCGCTGAAGTCCCACGCGAAGGACAGTGGCAGATCGCCGTCGGGGTCCGTTGCACTACCGGCAAAGGATACGGACTCCCCTACCTTGACGACCTGATTGCCGGCCGGGGCATCGATGCTGCATGTCGGGGGGCGGTTGGCGGCGTTGGCGACCTCGAAGTTGGCGCTCACGGTGTGCGTCTGGCCGCTGTCGGTGTCGATTTCGGCGAGAACGGAATGCCATCCGTTCATCAGGTTCCTCGTCTGCAGTGGGTTGGCCGCCGAGGAAGACCCGCCGGCGAGGTCCCAGGGTGCGTGGTTTTCCGTCTGGCTCAGTTGACCGTCCAGGTAGTACCGCACCTGGCTGATTCCGGGCTCGGACGGCACGAACACATAGATGTCTCCCGCGACAGGCGCCCCTTCCAGGGGCTGGGCCGGCTCGCGGCCGGGCTCGGTGGCCACCTGGAGCTGGAAGACGCTGGCGGGCAGCAGCGCGCCGATGCAGTCGGTTCCGTCGCATTCCGCGTCGGCATCGTCGACCTGGAAGTCGCAGTCGTTGTCGATCCCGTCGCCGCATACCTCGTTCGCCCCGGGGCTGACCGTCGGGTCTCCGTCGTCGCAATCGGCGGGGCCGCATACGCCCCCGTCCGGGCTGTACTTGTCGCCGTCCGCGTCGAAGCATCCTTCACATCCCACGGCAAGCGGGTCCGCCACGTCGATGCGGCCGTCGCAGTTGTTGTCGATACCATCGCTGCACAGTTCGATGGCGTTCGGGTTGACGGCGGAGTCGTGATCGTCGCAGTCCAGCGGTCCGCAGCTGACGTCGCCGACGGAGAATCCGTCACCGTCGACGTCGGCACAGCTTGCGCCGCCGGTTACGGTAACGACCCGGGTTTCGGGCGTTGGGTCATCGAGCAGACCATCGGACACGTAGAGGGTCGCGCTGTAGGTTCCTGGGTTGGCGAAGGCCACGAAGTGAGGGCCTGCGCCGGCTCTGGTGGAAGACCCGATCGTCCACTGGAACAGAAGTGCATCGCCGTCTGGGTCGCTGCCGGAGCCCTCGAATCGCACCGTGCTGCCAGCGGTGATTTCGACATCACGGTTGGGCTGCACGATGGTTCCGGTGGGAGCCCGGTTTGGCGGCGCACCATTGCAGAACAGGTAGTAGTCCCGGCTTCGCCACCAGGTCCAGGTGCCCGGCTGGGAGCCGTCGCCGCGGGTGTTCTGATGGCAGAGCAGACAACCTCCATCGTTGCCGCCTGAGTCTCGGTCGCCGCCCAATTCGGCGAAGGGCTGGGAGCCGTCATAGCCCCAGCAGAAATCGTCCACCGTTTCGCCATACCCGCGCTTGGCGAAGGCGTGCTGCGGGCCCGCGACGATGGCGAGCAGGGCAACCAAAATCACCGCCCTGGTTCCGGTCAGTTGTTTAGACATCTCAGTCCTCGCTGATTGGTCGTTTTTCGATGGGACACGTGGTGTGTGGCTATCCTCGCCCGAGCGCCGCGGCGCACGTTGGGCGCAGTGGCTCCGGCGAGAACGGCCGCGGCGTCCTCACATGACCTTCACCTGGATCAACTCGCCCCCGTCCGGGTCCACGACGTGGACCGCGCAGGCGAGACAGGGATCGAAGCTGTGAATGGTTCTCAGGATCTCGAGCGGTTGCTCTGGGTTGTGAAGCCGATGGCCGCGTAGAGCCGCCTCGTAGGGTCCCTCCAGTCCCCGTGCGTCGCGCGGGCCGGCATTCCAGGTACTGGGAACGACCGCCTGGTAGTTGGTGATGCGCCCGTCGTTGATCACGACCCAGTGTGCCAGCGCGCCGCGGGGCGCCTCGGTGTAGCCGGCCCCGAAGGCGCTGGACGGCCAGCTGTCCGGATAGAACAGGCTGTCGTTGTGGGTGCGCTTGTCTCCGGCGCGCAGGTTCTGCACCATCTGCTTGTACCAGTTGAGCATCTGATCGGCGATCAGCTTGGTCTCCAGCGTGCGCGCCGCCACCCGCCCGAGCGTCGAGAACATCGCGCTGATGGGGAGCTTCAGCTCGGTCAGTGTGCGGTTGACGAGCGCCTGGGCCGCCGAATTTCCCGCGGCATAGAGCATGAGCACGCGGGCCAGGGGGCCGACCTCCATCGGCTTTCCTTTCCAGCGCGGGGACTTCAGCCAGGAGTAGCTGTTCTCGACGTCCAGGTTCTGGTAGGGCGGCATGGGGCCCGTGTAGCTGGGTTTGGTCTCGCCGTCGTAGGGATGGAGCGGGGTGTCCTTGCCGGACTGGTAGTCGTACCAGGAGTGGCTGACGTATTCCTGCACCTGGTTCGGGTCGTCGAGGTCGATGGGGTGCACCGTGGATAAGTCGCGATTGAGGATAACCCCGCGAGGGATGAACAGCCTGGTTTCGTCATTCGCGCCTGTAAACGCGTCGGGAAAGTCGCCATAGGTCATGAAGTTGCCGACGCCTTCGCCGCGGTTCGCCCAGTCCTTGTAGAAGCGCGCGATCGCGATCGTGTCCGGCACGTACACCTTGTCCACGAACTCTCGCATCTCCTGGATGACCAGCTTCACTTGCTTGCGCCCCATGCGGTCCACGCCGGTTCTCCCCGCCCTGGAATCGAGCCGACAAGGCGCGCCGCCAACGACGAAGTTCGGGTGCGGATTCTTGCCGCCGAATATGGTGTGCAGCCGCGCAACTCGCCGCTGCCAGTCGAGCGCCTCGAGGTAGTGGGCGAAAGCGATGAGATTGAGCTCTGGGGGCAGCTTGTACTCGGGATGGCCCCAGTAGCCGTTGGCGAAGATGCCGAGTTGACCGCTTCCGACGAACGTGCTCAGGCGCTGCTGTACGTCCGCGAAATAGTCCGTCGTCGAGTTCGGCCAGTCGCTCATGCACTGCTGCAGATGAGCAGCCTTGGCCGGATCCGCCGACAGGGCGGAGACCACATCCACCCAGTCCAGCGCGTGCAGGTGGTAGAAGTGCATGACGTGGTCGTGCACGAACTGGGCGCCGATCATCAGGTTCCGTATCAGCTCCGCGTTCGCGGGGATCGGATAGTCGAGTGCGTTCTCGACCGCCCTGACGGACGCGATGCCATGCACCAGGGTGCATACACCACAGATGCGCTGAGCGATGGCCCAGGCGTCCCGTGGGTCACGCCCGGTCAGCACGTTCTCGATACCCCGCAGCATGGTCCCCGAACTCGACGCCCGGGTGATGATTCCGTTCTCGGTCTCGGCCTCGATGCGCAGATGTCCCTCGATGCGTGTAACCGGATCTACGACGACAGTATTCATTGGGTTGATCCCTCGCTTTCTGTTGCGCGCTGCCTCGGCCTGCGGTCCGGGCGCGCCTGTATTCGTATGGCTTGGCTGCTAGCTGAAGCAGGCGGGCCCTGTCAGTTCGTTGGCCGCAGGTCAGGATAGAAGCTGCTGCTGAGGAAGCTGTTGCCGTCCGGGGAGAGTCCCCGGTCCCAGAACTGCGGCTCGGAGCAACCGAGGCATCCGTGGCCGGAATGCATGGGAAAGCTCGTCCCCAGGTTCCATTTCTTGGTGGGGCAGGCGTTGTGGGTCTCCGGGCCGTTGCAGCCGAGCTTGAGCAGGCAGTAGCCCCGCTTGGCGCCGATGTCGTCGTACGCCAAGGCGAATTGTCCCTTGTCGAAGAAGGAGCGTCGGGGGCAGGTGTCGTGGACCGTTTTGCCGAAATAGGCCTTTGGCCGACTCAGCGCATCGAGCTCCGGCAGGTCGCCGTAAGCAAGAAAATGCGCGATGGTGCCGGAGATGACCTCGGGCAGCGGCGGGCATCCGGGTACGTTGACCAGGGGCCGGGAGGCGATTGCCCCTCGATCCATGAGCTCAGCGACGCCGGCCGCGGAGCTCTGATTAGGGTTGGGGGCGTAAAGCGCGGTTGCGGCAGGCAGCCCGCCGAAGCTGGCGCAGGTTCCGACGGCCACGACCAGCGCCGCTCCTTCGACGGTTTCGGCGAGCATCTGCAGGTTGGTTTGCCCGGCGATGGTCGACCAGGACTCCTGTTCCTGGGTCGGAATCGATCCGTCGACGACCAGCACGTAGCGGCCGTAACTGTCTTCCATGGCCGTAAGGCGTGCCGCTTCGGCGGCATTGCCCGCCGCGGCCTGTAGCGTGTGGTGGTAATCCAGCGACAAGTGATCGAGGATCAGAGAAGCGACGGTCGGTTCGGCGGCCCTGGTCAGCGATTCGGTGCAACCCGTGCATTCCTGGAAGGAGAGCCAGATGACGCTCGGGCGTGGAGATGTGGCCAGCGTATCCGCCATGACCTTGGCAGCCCCTGCCGGCAGCGCGAGTGCGGAGCAGGTGATGGTGCAGAACCTCAGAAAAGAGCGGCGCGATACACCTTGCTGTAGCAGATGTTCCAAAAAGGTTGTTCTGTTGCCCATGGCATGTACTCCGAGACGCTTGTTACTTTTTTGGGGCTCCTACATCGTCCCCCGAGACCCTCTCGCTATTGCCTATTTGCTCAAGCTTTCCTTTCAGTCGTGTGAGACCTCTCTTGATGTCGTTGGCGCTTGTTCGCAGTATTTCGGGGACCTCCGTGACCTCAATGAAGCGCGCGATAGCGGCCCCGGATCCGTCGTGGTAGTCGAGCCACCAAACACCAGCAACACCGGCCTCCCGAACCACTGTGAGGCCTTTGCTCTCGATTCTGGCCTCCACCTCGCCGAAGCCGAGCACTTCTTCCAGCAGTTGCCGTTCAGCCGGGGATAGCGGTATCCGTCCGATGTCGATGGAGCCCGGTTCGCCGGTTTCGACATGGCTCTGGAGTAGCGTGGCGACTTGGTGCAGCAGGGTCGCGGCCCGCACCGCAGGGGTGACCCGGGGCTCTGGGGGCGCCAGCTTTACGGCCAAGGCAGTCTCGTGCATCAAGAACCTTCTGGTATCTCAGTCACCGGAACTCAGCTCATGGTGCCGGTGTTGCGTGGCCTCGGGCCGAAACAGGATTCGGG
>CAYNBI010000027.1:0-38193 GCA_964395315.1 uncultured Chromatiaceae bacterium
CGACCGTGGTGGAGATGGATCCAACGACGAGAGCGACTGCAGCAAGTGCACCTAACATGTTACTTCTCCTGAACTTCAAGTCGGTTTCAACATGGAGATTAGTATATAAGCATCCTCTAATCTTTCAACCAAAGAGTTGTTACAGTTTGTTACCAGATGTTTCGCCCGGCGTCGCCCGGCAGCACGCGCGAGCACGGGCAACCGGGTAGGCCTGAAGGAACAGGCGGGAGGATCTCCGACCTCGTGCTACCTTGGCGGAATGGGGCTCATTCGACGATCAGGCGCTCGCGCGCATCCGCAGGGGCAAGCTGCACCGAGAACGGCCGCTCCGCGGTCGGATCGACGCTGACACGCACCCCCGCGACCATGGGGGAGCCGGGGACCTCGAGCCGGAAGAAGCGACGCAGCACACCGCCGTGAGCGGGGTCGCGCAACGGCTGATCGAACCGGAAACGGTGGGTGTCGCCGTGAACCGCCAGCACGGGCCCCTGGAATTGCTCGAGCAAGGCCGCCAGGCTCTCGGCGAACGGCCCGTATCCGCGCGGGGGAGACGACGCCTCGAATCCTGGATTGGCATGAAACAGCAGCACCAGCGAGGAAGCGTCCTCGGCCCTGGCCACCGCCGCGACCCGCGCCAGGTGAGCACGATTGGCCTCGGACCGCTTCAGATGCTCCGTCAGCGAGGCCTCCTTGCTGGGCGTCAGGTTGTTGTGACTGCCGACCAGGTGGACAGCCGCGAACAGCACTCCATGGAACAGCGCGTAGTAGTTCTCTGGATGGGAGGGGTCGTTCGCCTCGGCGCCGAGCTGGTCCAGCCGCAGCACCGAACCCTCGTCGTAGAATATCTGCCTCAACCGCGTGAGCCTCTCTCGCGGGTCGAATCCGCCCGCCCTTCGTCGGTGGCAGTCGGTCCACTCGTTGTCCCCGGGGGTGTAGAGGACGGGTACGGGGAGCGAGCGGAACAGATCGGCGACGCGCGCAAAGGCTTGATCGGTGCAGGGCGCGCCGCCCGACTTGATGTCGCCGACGTGGACGAGAAAGGCGGGAGATTGGCGCAGCTCCGTTTCGAGCAGCGCGGCGAGCAGCTCGTACTCGCTTTCTGAGTAGGGGACATCGCCGATGGCCAGAAAGCGCGCGGCCGGCTCGGCGCCAGCCGTCGGCGCCAACAGGGCCGAAGCAAGGAGCATCGCGAAACCCAAGGCGCGGTCGATCATATCGGTCAGCAGGCTCTCGTCGTCACTGAAGCGCTCCCCGACACTCGCCCTATCGGCGTCCGGAATAGGCGTCGAACCTCAGACCATGCGTGTCGTCCGGTTTACCGCTCAGCCGGTCGAGCAGATATGCCTCGGCTGCGCCCAGGTTGTCATGCGCCCGCCGGGACACCGGCTCGCCAAGCCCGAACTCGTAGCCGCGCACCGCCAGCAGCCAGCTCGGCGGCGGCTCCTGGCCCGTGGTCTGCCGAAACACCTGCAGGACGGCGCCGGGACTCATGGCGTGGGACGTGTAGCCGACGTCCCGTTCGGCCGCCACCGGCACGAAGGCGAAGGGCCCGATTCCGGACGCACTCGCGTCCACGAAAATAACCGTCTCCCGACCCTCCAGGTCCAAGGCGTGCTCGACCTGCAGCTGGAAATCCGTGAGGAGATCGACCCCCTGCAGCCGTCCGGCGTCACGGAGTCGCTCCAGACGTGCGACCAGTAGCGGCCCCAAGGCATCATCGCCGCGCGACGGGTTCCCGCAGGCGAAGACGAGAACGGGGGCCGTTCCAGACGCGGCCATACGAATGGGCTTGGCTCCCCCCGCGCTAGGTCGCCATGACCGCGTTCGGGCCGATGCCCTGCTCGATGCGACCGCTGGCGCGCTTGTGGATGCGATCGACCAGGTTGCCGTGCGCATCGACCAATTCGACCTCCAACGGCATCCTCCCCACCGCGTGCGTGGCGCAGGACAGGCAGGGGTCGTAGGCGCGGATCGCCACCTCGATCTGGTTGAGCAGGGGTTCCGTCAGCTCCTTGCCGTCGAGGTAATGGCTCGCCACCTGGCGGATAGACTCGTTCATGACCTGGTTGTTATTGGTGGTGGATACGATCAGGTTGGCCTTGCGCACCAGCCCGTCTTCGTCGATCTCGTAGTGGTGGAACAGGGTGCCTCGCGGCGCCTCGATGACCCCGATCCCCTTGGCGCGCATCTCACCCCGCACCCGCAGATCCGCCCCCATCAGATCCGGGTCGCGCAGCAGCTCGCGGATCGCCTCCCCGCAGTGCAACAGCTCGATCAGGCGCGCCCAGTGGGTCGCAAGCGCCGCTTGCAACGGTCGGCCCTCGCCCGCGGCCGCAAAGTCTTGGCGCTCCTGCTCGGCGAGCGGGGTGTCGAAGCGGTCGCAGTTGTTGACCCGCGCCAAGGGTCCCACCCGGTACCAGCCGCGCTCGGGGCCGAGCTCGGAGATGAAGGGGAACTTCATGTAGCTCCAGGGCTTGACCTCCTCGCGGAAGCGCGCCTCGTAGTCGCGGTAATCGACGTGGTCGAACAGGGTGTTGCCGTCCGCGCCCCTTGCGCGCAGGCCGCCATGATAGAGCTCGAAGGCACCATCGGCCCGGATCAAACCGAGCGAGTTGGCATCCACCTTGGCGAAGGCGTAGTGGTAGTCCGGATTCCGCAGGAAGATCTTCTTCATGAGCTGGACCGCCGACTCCGCCCAGGACACCATCTGATCGGCGTCCTGCAGCAGATAATCGCGTTCCGCATCACTCAGGGACTTGTTGACCCCGCCGGGAACCGCGCCCGTGCCGTGAACCCGCTTGCCGGCGGTGACGCGGATGACCTCCTGGCCGTACTTGCGCATCAGCACGCCCTGCTTGGCGATCTCCGGGTGATCCTGGATCACGCCCACGATGTTGCGGTGAGGCACGGCATCGTCGAAGCCGAACAGCAGATCGGGCGATGAAAGGTGGAAGAAATGCAGTGCGTGGGACTGGAAGGTCTGTCCCAGATGCATCAATCGGCGCACCTTCTCCGCAGTGGGAGTAAGGGCATCGACGCCGACCAGCTGATCGGTGGCCTTGGCTGCGGCCAGGTGGTGGCTCACAGGGCAGATGCCGCACAGGCGCTGCACCAGCACGGGCAGTTCCCAGTAGGGCCGCCCCTGGATGAACTTCTCGAAGCCGCGGAACTCCACGATATGCAGCCGCGCCTGGCGGATGCGGTTGTGCTCATCCTGCAGCAGCGTCACCTTGCCGTGACCCTCGACCCGGGTCACGGGCTCGATGACCACGCGCTTGAGATGCTGGGGATTGGCGGCGGTTTCCAGTTGGCTCGTCATGTCTTCGTCCCTCGCGGGCGGCTCGCGGCCGCAACGGTGCGCGCCTCGATCTGGGTTCGGGCTTCCTTCAATCGTAGTGGATCTGATCGTAAGGGAGATGAATGGGCTTGCCTCCGATCAGCTCGGTGAGAAAGGTCCAGATGGCATCCCCGGACGGCGGACAGCCGGGCAGGAAGTAGTCGATCTTGACCACCTCATGCACCGGGTGCACCTGGTTCAGCAGCAACGGGATCTCCGGATCGTTGGGGACGCCGGGATTGTGCACGCCGACCCCGTCGACGTAGGATTCACGCAGGCAATCCCCGAGATCGAAGGCGTTGCGCATGGCGGGAATGCCGCCGTTGACGGCGCAGGCACCCATCGCCACCAGGATCTTGCAGTGCTTGCGAAACGCGCGCAGGACCTCGACGTTCTCGGCGTTGGCCACACCGCCCTCAATGATGCCCAGATCACATGGGCCGATATGCTTGATGTCAGTCAGCGGTGTGCGGTCAAACTCCACCAGCTCGACAAGATCGAGGATGCGCTCGTCGATGTCGAGCACCGACATATGGCAGCCGAAGCAGCCGGCGAGCGATGTGGTCGCGACCCTGAGCTTACCTGCCATGGCTCATCCCTCCTCCCGCGCCGCGACGTCGCCCACCACGCTGATGGGCTCACGGTCATAGAGCCGCTCACCGATCGGAACCTCGTATCCGCCGCGCTTGGGCAGGATGGCGCCGACGGGGCACACATGGGCCGCCTTGTCGGTGACGGCGAAGGACGAGTCGCCTAGCTTGCCCGTCGGCGAATCGACCACCAGGTGACTGTCGAGCCCGCGCCCGCTGATGGCGAATACCCGTTTTCCGTCCAAATCGCGGCTCGCGCGCACGCACAGCTCGCACAGGATGCAGCGATTGAAATCGATGAGGAAATCGGGATGAGAGGCGTCGAGCGCGCGGCGGGGGAAGAAGTGCGTGAAATGGGGCGCGAGCATGCCGGTGTAGTAGGCGACGGCCTGCAGCTGACAGGCCCCGCTCTTCTCGCATCCGGGACAGACGTGGTTGCCCTCCACGAACAGCATCTGCAGGATCGCGCGGCGGATACCCTGCATCTCCTCCGAGCCGGATTCCACCTCCATGCCCTCCGCCGCCGGGGCGGTGCAGGCGGAGACGTGGCGCCCGTTCAGGCTCACCACGCACACCCGGCAGCTGCCGTGGGGGGCATAGTCCGGATTGTGGCACAGATGCGGGATGTACTCTCCCGCGGCCAGCGCCGCATCCATGATGGTCTGACCCGGCGTGAACGGGATCTCCCTGCCGTCGAGCCGAAAGCTGTGTCTGACGTCGCGCTGGATGTCCTTCATGGGGCGTCCTCCAGATGCGCTCCGGCGTCACTGCGACCGGTCAGGGCGCGGGCGTCCGAGAGCGCCGCGTCCAGGTCGAACGAGGGGGTGTAGTCGGCGCTGCGCAGCCGCTTTCGATAGACCTCGGGAAACTTGTCCAGGGTGTTCAGGACGTGGTTCGGCGCGGTCGCGCCGAGGCCGCAGTAGCTGGCCTTTTTCATCACCTCGCCGATGTGGCGCATTTCCCCAAGATCGTACTCGGACGCCTGCCCGGCGGCGACCTTCTCCACCAGGTTCCTGAGCAGGCTTCCGCCCACCCGGCACGGGGTGCAGAAACCGCAGCTCTCGTGGGCAAAGAAGTGCGCGAAGTTGCGCACCATGTCCAGCATGTCCCGGCCGCGATCGAAGACCATGAAGGAGCCGGCGGTCGGCAGATCCTCGAAGGCGATGACGCGGTCGAATTCCGATGCGCCGAGCGTGACTCCGGCGGCGCCGGAGACCTGCACGGCCTGGGTATCGCGCGCCCCGCAGTCCGCGAGCACCTGCGCTACCGGCGTGCCGAAGGGGTACTCGTAGATGCCCGGACGCGCCACGTCGCCGCTCACCGACAGGATCTTGCTGCCCGCGGACTGATCCGTCCCCTCGCCCCGGAACCAATAGCCACCGAGCTGCACCACCCGTGCCGCGGCGAGGAAGGTCTCGACGTTGTTCACGACCGTCGGGTGGCCCAGGTAGCCGCTGGTCACGGGGAAAGGCGGGCGTTTGCGGGTGACTCCCCGCTTCCCCTCCAGGGACTCGATCAAGGCGGACTCCTCGCCGCAGATATAGGCGCCGGCGCCCAGGTGAACCTCGATATCAAAGTCGAATCCCGGCTGGCCGAGGATCTTCTGGCCGAGCAGGCCCTGTGAGCGTCTTCGCGCGAGTACCGACTCGACGTGCTCGAGCAGGTAGCGGTACTCGCCGCGCAGGTACAGAAAGCCCCGCCTTGCCCCGACCACGCCGGCGCAGATGGTCATGCCCTCGAACACCAGGTCCGCGTAAGAGCTCAGCAGCACGCGGTCCTTGAACGTCCCGGGCTCCCCCTCGTCGGCGTTGCAGACGACGAAGCGCTCGCTGCCCCTGGCCTCGCGACAGAACTTCCACTTGAGCGCGGTGGTGAAGCCGGCACCGCCCCGCCCGCGCAGACCCGAGCGCTCCACCTCCAGCAGCGCGACCTCCCGCCCCTTGTCCAGCAATGCCGCCAACCCGGCGCCCTCGCTGCAGGGGTCGCTCAGCAGCAACCCGGCGCGATGGATGTTGTCCTCGACACGGAACAGCTCGGCCGGCCATCGCTCGACCGGCTGCCGTGTCTCCACCAGCCCGGCCAACAGATCGATGCGCCGATCGTCCAGCCTGGTGACGGCGGTGCCATTGACCAGCATCGCCGGCCCCTGGTCGCACATGCCGGTACAGGAGGTGAGGCCCACCGTCACCCGCCCATCCGCCCGGGTCAAACCCGGCTCCACCGCCAGCCGATGGCAGAGACGGCGCATCAGGGGCTGGTTGCCGAGCATGCGGTCGGTGATGTTGTCGCTGAAGAGGATGTCGTAGTCCCCTCGATAGCGTTCGTGCAGGAAGGCGTAGAAGGCCACCGCCGCACGCGTCTGGGTGCGGGTGACGCCAAGCTCGGCGGAGAGATTGTCGATGGCGGACTCGGGCACGAAGCCGAACTGGTGCTGGAGGGCGATGAGATGCTGGAGCAGATGCTCCGAATCCCTGCCGCGCCTGGCTAGCGAGTCGGCGACGAACCCGACCACCCGGTCGGTCGATGGAATAGGCATCGCGGTCAGCTGCTCGTTGTTCCCTGCCGACATACTAACACCTGGATTGCGGCCGTACGCATCGGCTTCAGGACCTGGACCGATGAAGCACGCTTATGGCCTGAGACCCGTGAAACGAGAACCGTGGGCGCTTCCCTGTGCGCCAAAAGCCCCTTTGTCCGTGCTTGACGATCGGTTTGTTTACCGGGCCTTGAAATTCCGCATCGGCCATCCTACTTTACATAATGCGAGCGCTCGACGAGGCTCGCACAAACGCGGTTCGCAAAGAACGCACTACCCATATTGCTCATTCGGAGGATATGTCCATGACGACGATCGACTTCACCCCCCTGTTCCGATCCGCGATCGGCTTCGATCGGCTGGCTTCGGCCCTCGAGTCCGCCTACCGTTCCGAGGCAGGCGGCTACCCGCCCTACAACATCGAGATGATTGGACAGGACAAGTACCGCATCTCCATGGCGGTGGCTGGCTTCTCCCGGGATGAACTGGACATCATGGTCAAGGAGAGCATCCTGACCGTTTCCGGCTCACGCAAGGAGGACGCGGATGACAAGGAGCGGCGATTCCTCTACCGCGGCATCGCCACGCGGAACTTCGAGCGACAGTTCCAGCTCGCCGACTACGTCAAGGTGGTCGACGCGCGGCTTGAGGACGGCCTGCTGCACGTCGAGCTGGTTCGGGAGATTCCCGAGGCCATGAAGCCGCGCCAGATCGAGATCCGGTCAGAGGAAGGCCGGGTAATCGAGAACAAGGCGCAAGCGGCCGCCTAAAGCTGGACGGAAAGGTCGGGTTGAGAACTGACCTTTCCCTTCAATAAGAAAGCGGGGCCTGAGCCCCGCTTTTTTATGCCGGTATCTTGCCCGGTCGCGCGTCAGGCGCCGGCCTTCAGGGTCCAGGACGCACACCAGCCGCTCTCGTGGACGAGCTTGCCCGGGAACAGCTGGCAAGGGCGCCACTCGCCGGAATCGGCCTGAATGAACTGACAGTTCGCGCAAACCTGCTCTTCCGGCGGCTTGCCGGGGCGAGCAGCCGCGGCGCGGTCGGCCTGGGTCGCGTCGTGCTTGTACTTGAGCGCGATCGCGGTGGGATCGGCGGCCTCGTCGACGTGAGGCAGGTCCTCCGCTTGGGCGGCAGCCATGCCGACCAGATTCATCAGCGGGACGGTGGCCAGACCGCCCAGCATCATCTTGACGGCGTCGCGACGGCTCTTGTTCATCGGCTTATCGGACATTGCTGTCGTCTCCTTCTCAGGGGTAAGTGTAAGTCAACCCGCCGGCCGTCCGGCCGGGGATCGCCTCGGATTGTGCACCATGGGGCAGGAAAACGCGAGCATCCCACCTGGGGCTGGACACCGGACCGAAGCTCGCGCGGACACCGGAAGCGGCGCCCCTAGCGGCCGTGCAGGCATGTAGACCGGGTCGGGCCAGCCGCTGGGCCCTGCCCGATGAGCCCTAGTTCAGGTAGGTACCGGCACCGACCACTCGGTTGCGCCAATAGTCGGCATCCAGGCTGGATAGCCGCACCTGCTTCTTGGAGGTCGAGGCATGCACGAAGCGGTTCTTGTCTACCATGAGACCGACGTGGTACTGACCGCCGCCGATCTTGAAAAAGACCAGATCGCCTGGCCTGACCTTGGAGAGCTTCACCGGCTTGGCCGCGTCTTGCTGCGCCGTCGAGACTCGGGGAATATTCACCCCAGCGGCACGGTAGGCATGCTGGGTGAGCGCGCTGCAGTCGAGCGCCTTTCCGGGCGCCTCGGCACCATAGACATATCGCGTTCCCATCTGGGAGAGTGCGGCCTCGACGACGTCGCTGCGAGGTCCGCTGAGGGCGGTTGGACCGACATCGCGGGAGGTTGCGCATCCTTGTAGCAAGAGGCTGAGCCCGACGACACCGAATCCCAACGGGGTCAGGAACTTGCGCGTTATCTTCAAGTGATTTCCCCTTTTGGTGTTGTAACTTATTGTTAGTTATTTTTTTAATCTTGAAACATGACTTTTGTCAACCCTTTTTCCGCGTTCCGTTGATCGAGGTCGGATTGGCGATCGACGTCGGCGAGTTTCCGTAGTGTCGGTTGCCGGGCGATAATGTCCGGTGTTGGGTTCGCCGGATCGCCTTCCCGCCTGCCCTCACGGTGCCTTTACGCCAATCACACGTGCATCGTCCGTTTCAGCCGAGATTTCCGGAAGTGAGCTCAATGTCCCCGCCGTTTCGCCACGTTATCGAGGACCTCCACCACCTGGCGGTCCGCCTTCCCTGGTGGGCGATGCTGCTCTCCGCGCTCGCCGTCTACGCGGTGCTACATCCACTCGCAACGATTCAGATGCCGGAACCGCAGGGCGCCGCCGATACGGCGATGACCGCGCTGGTCCAGCTCCTGGTGCTCCTGGCGAAGGTCGGACAGTATCTGGCGCCGCTCGCGCTGCTCATCGCAGCCGCGGTGTCGGCGTTCGCGCGCTGGAAGCGCTCCGACCTGCGCAGCTCCGTCGCCAACGACGCTACTGGGACCTTGCTGCGCGGCATTCCCCGCGAGGATTTCGAGCTCCTCGTCGCCGAGGGCTTCCGCCGCGCGGGCTTTCAGGTCACGCAGCCGCGCCGGGCAAACGCCGGCGTCGGGATAGACCTCGAGTTGGCACGGGAGGGGCGGCGATACCTGGTGCAGTCCAGGCACTGGAAGGCGTGGAAGCTAGACGCGGATGCGGTCCGCGATTTCCATGCCATCATCACCAGTGAGGGAGCGGCCGGCGGGTTTGTGGTCCTGTCCGGCGGATTCACTGCTGACGCCAGGCACTACGCCGAGCGTGCCGGCATCGAGCTCATAGACGGCCGCCGGCTAAAACAGATGCTCCGCGCGGAACAGCCCGGCGGGCGCCGGGAACCCTCCCTGGACGGGGTTGCGACGCCGTCAGCGGGGCCCGCCTCACCGGACGACCTTCACTCCGGTCCGCGGCCGGCCGCTTCGACCTTAGACCGCCATCCGACAGGGGCGCCTGGTCTTGGATATGCCGAGCGCGCCGAGCCCCGGCTCACGCTGGACGACGCCGAAGACGGCATGGAGCGGGACATCGGTCAGGCATTGACGGCAATGATTCGCTCCGAGGACGCAGGCACCGTGACGGATTCCGCAGCACGCGCCCTGAGCCCGCCCTCGCCGGCCAGGACCGCGGGCCGCCGCAAACCGCGCCTGCATCTGCCAAGCAAGCGCAGGATGGCGGATCTGGTCGGAGTGCTTCTGACCTCCGCCGGGATCTGGGCGGCTTACCAATGGTTTCAATCCCTGCCTGAGCACCCCGCCGAATCCCCATGGGCGCTGCTGGGCAGCGGCCGGTACGCCAGCGCCAATCCGTCGCCCTCGCCCCAGGGTGGCGCACCGATCACACTCGACGACTCGGCGCAACGCCCTCTGGGCCAGTTCAACTTCGGCGGCGATTGGCACCCGGACGCCGCACCGCAGGAGCCAGCGGCAGCAGAAGAGCCGGTCGTCGAGGAGTATCGCAGCATCCGGGAACTGGAAGTCGCCTTCAACGTGAAGTATGTCCCGCCTCCCGAGTGTCATGACTGGCAATCCAACGCCCAGATGGTCACCTGCGGCAATCACCGGATGCGCGCCCGACGTGGCTTCATCGAAAGCGGCGGCAAGATGACGCCGGAGATGCTGGGTGTTGCAAGCCCATCCAGCGACTATCAACCGACCATCCCCCGCGGGGAACCGATCCCGGACTGGCGGTTCGAGCAGGCGCAAGGGCCGGATCCCGACGAGCCGACCTGGCCCCCACAAAGGCAACAGCCCGGAGGACCGGCGGGGGACTGGACGCCCGAGCCTGATCAAGTGCCCGCCCCGGAGCAGCGCCCCGATTGGGCGTGGGCTCCCCCGGAGTCGCAAGACGCCGATGGATTTCGGCCGCAGGACCAGGGCGCGCGGCAGGACTGGCGCACGGAGCAGGCGCGCCGGGAGGAACAGGACTGGCGTCAGGACCAGGACTGGACGAGGGAGCGAGATTGGCGCCAGCGGGAATGGAGTCAGGGGCCAAGCTGGCTGCCGCGGGAAGATCCGGCGGTGGAGCAGGATCCGAACTGGCTGCGGCCGCAAGAGCCTGTCAGCGCGCGAGACTGGCTCCGGCAGCAGGACCGGGTCCGGGACGCGGCGCCAGACACCGGCCGAGGTTGGGACTCGCCCTGGTAGGACCGGTCAGATCGCCAGCCGATTCAAGCGATGGTCCTCGCTTTCGCCGCCGACCTGTTGGTAGTCGTCCACCTCAGCTTCATCCTGTTTGTCGTGCTCGGCGGGTTCCTGGTGCTGCGCTGGCCAGGTCTGGCTTGGGCGCATGTGCCAGCGGCTGTCTGGGGCGCCCTGATCGAGCTGTCCGGCCAGATCGCCTGCCCCCTGACGCCGCTTGAGCAGGCCCTGCGTAGGGCTGCTGGAGAGGCCGGGTACGAGGGGGGGTTCATCCAGCACTACCTGGTACCCCTGGTCTATCCCCCGGGGCTGACCCGGGACATGCAGATCGCGATCGGCGTCTCCGTTGTCGCGATCAATGCCTTCGCCTACGGCACGCTCATGATCCGGCGCTGGCGCGCCCGATGAACTTCCTTCCACCGGCAGACGCGGATCAAGGTCCGCCGTGCTCGGAGGCCGGGTTGGCTCCGCCGCCGCGAAACAGGCTCCGCAGTCGCCCCGGCTGCAGACGCAACGCCAGCAGCACCCCGAGCGCGGCTGCGTAGACGGCGGGCTCGGTCATGTCCGCCTTCACCAACCAGAAGAAATGCAGGACCGCAAGGATGGCGAGCAGATAGACGGCTCGGTGCAAGACCTGCCAGCGCCTGCCCAGGCGGCGAACCATGGCCCGTGTGGAGGTCACGGCCAACGGGACCATGAGGAGATACGCACCAAGGCCCAGCGCGATGTAGGGCCGTTCGGTCACGTCCTCGACGATGGCTCTCGGGTCGAAGAACTGATCCAGCCAGAGGTAGGTCAGGACATGCAGCGAGGCGTAAAAAAAGGCAAACAGCCCAAGCATGCGCCGGAAGCGTAACAGCCAGCCGCGACCGGTCAGCCGCCTCAGGGGCGTGACCGCCAGGGTGACCAGCAGCAGACGCAGCGCCCAGTCGCCCGTGGTGTGTGTCAGCGCCTCCACCGGGTTGGGGCCGACATCACCGGTCGTCGCACGATAGATCAGTATCGCGAGGGGCATGAGGCACAGCGCGAAGACAACGGGCTTACCGTAACGGATGACGGGATCGGAAGCGCGGGGTGTCACGGCGGGTTCTCAGTAGTTCCTGTGCAGGTCCATGCCCGCATAGAGCTGGGCGACCTGGTCCGCGTATCCATTGAACATCCGGGTCTCGCGCTTACGGGAAAACCAGCCCTCGCCGATCATGCGGTGGTTCTTCTGGCTCCATCGGGGGTGCGTGACCTGCGGGTTCACGTTGGCGTAGAAGCCGTACTCGTCCGGCTGCAACCGGTTCCAGGTCGTCGCCGGCTGCTTGGCCACGAAGCTGATCCGCACGATGGACTTGATGCTCTTGAAGCCGTATTTCCACGGCACTACCAGGCGCAGCGGCGCGCCATTCTGGCCCGGCAGCACCTCGCCGTAGAGGCCCGTCGAGAGGATGGTCAGCGGGTGCATGGCCTCGTCGATGCGCAGACCCTCGCGGTACGGCCACTCGTAGACGGGCACGCGCTGGCCCGGCAGCTCATCAGGGGCATAGAGGGTTTCGAAGGCCACATACTTGGCCCTGGAGGTAGGCCGGTAACGCGCGAGCAGGTCGCCGAGGGGGAATCCGACCCAGGGCACCACCATGGCCCAGGCCTCGACGCAACGCAGACGGTAGATGCGCTCCTCCTGCGTGAAGCCGGTTAGGATGTCTTCGATGCCGATCTCGCCCGGCGACTCGCACTCACCGTCCACCTTCACGGTCCAGGGGCGGGTCTGGAGGAGGTGCGCGTTGCGCGCGGGCGCCTGCTTGCCCTGCCCGAGCTCGACGAAGTTGTTGTAGCTGACCACGTCCTCGTAATCCGTGGGACGCTCGTCGGTGCTGAAACGGCTCTTGCTCAGATCTGGGATCCGCTCCCCACGGACGGGCACGGGAGCGCCCGGCACGGCCAGCGAGGCGCCGGATGCCAACAAGCCCACCCCGGCGGCGGTCGCCTTGATGAAGTCGCGCCGCCGTTGCCAGACCTCGCGGGGCGTGATCTCCGAGGATCGAATATCGCAAGCTTTCTTGATCAGCATCTATATATCCTCCCCAACGCGCCCACGCCTGAGCAGGCCCCACGCACCTCACCCACATGGAGCTGGATTCGCCAGCTTCGACGCCAGCGGCGGGCGACCGTTCCCCGGGCCTGAACTCAAGCGCTTCAACCCCGGCTCGAGCGTGCGATACCGCAGGGCAGGAAAGCAAGCCATGTCGTCCGATTTCGTCCCCCAGAACGAGCTGGAATGCCGACTCCTGGAGGCCGAGGAGGGACGGATCGCGCCCGAGGGCTTCATCAAGACCCTGCTGGGCTCCGAGGTCTTCCTGCCCATCTGCGAAAAACACCAGATCGGCGGATCCGCCACCGATCACAAGGCCAAGCCCCTCGAGCTTGAGGCCGAGGACGGCAGCGACGTGCTGGTGCTGTTCACGAACCCGGAGCGCGCAAAGGGCATCGTGCGCGACTATCCTGGCTAAGGTGGCGGCCTGGTCGTGGAGCTCAACCGGATCCTCGAAAGGCCGGGAATCGGTTACGGCATCAGCCTCAACCCTGGCCAGGATGCCGGCATCGACCTCCAGGCGCAGGGCGTCGCGCAGATAGCCACCCTGGGAGACAAGCCGAACCGAGCATCTCTCACTCCCCAGACCGGCTGCCGGAAGCGAATCTTTCGTCGGACATCACGGGCCGCCGAGTCCATGGGGTGGTCGGGGACGAGCCGCCAAGGCTTCCCCATACCCCCTGACCCCGGCCGATTGGCCCGCATCCTCAGCCTACCGCCATCGCCACGGACTGCAGCACCGCCCAGGCCATGATCCCGGCCGCAAGGTCATCGAGCATCACCCCCAGTCCGCCCTTTACCCGGCGATCAAGCTCACGGATGGGCCAGGGCTTGAGGATGTCGAAGAAGCGAAACAATGCGAAGCCCAGAACGACCCAAACCCATCCCGGAGGCGCGGCTGTCATGGTGAGCAGATAGCCCAGAAACTCGTCCCAGACGATGGCGGAAGGGTCGTGGACCTTGAGCTCCCTCGCCGTCTTGTCGCAAGCCCAGACCCCCAGCAGGAGAAAGGCCAGCAACATCGCGAGATACCAAGGCAGCGGCAGCGGTTGCAGCAAGAGATAGAGGGGCACAGCCGCCAAGGTACCAGCGGTGCCGGGCGCCCAAGGCGCGAGGCCAGACCCGAGACCGTACGCCAGCCAGTGGTGCGGCCGTCGCCAGTCGAATCGTGGGACCACCCGTTCCCCGACGGCCTTGTTCATATCAGCTTCTCGCCTCACTTGCCTGGACGCACATGCTACCAGACCGCTGGCAGCGAACCGGTGGGCGCACTGTGCTCCGGGCAGATCCGCCACCAATCTGCGGCCGGCCCCGAGATGATCACCAGCGACAGCCTTCGCGACTTGAACACTTGCCCGGAGGGAAGTTCTTCAAGGGGACCCGGAGTTCTCGATGGTGACGCGCAGCGGCTCGCGCGTGTCCAGGTGCAGATCCCGTTGCGGGAAGGCGATGGAAATACCCGCCTGCTCGAACTTGTGGTTGATCGCCTTGTGCAGATCCGTAATGGTCGCGATCCGATAGTCGAGATCGTCGACGAAGGCGCGCAAGATGAGCGTCAGAGAGTTGTCGCCGAAGCCCTCGAAGCTCAGGCTCGGCTTGGGGTCGTCGAGCACGCGCTCGTGCTCTTGCGCCGCCTCCCGCATCAGGTCGTGGGCCTTCTCGACGTCGGTGCCGTACGCCACCCCCACCACGATCATGACCCGGGTAACCTGATCGGACAGGGACCAGTTGAGGAGCCTGCCTGTAATGAACTCCTTGTTCGGCACCAGGAGTTCCTTGCGGTCCAAGTTGCGGATGGTCGTTGCCCGGATACGGATCTTGGTCACCACGCCATCGGTTTCGCCAACGGTGACCATGTCGCCAACCCGCACCGGCCGCTCGAACAGGATGATCAGTCCGCTGATGAAGTTGGCCACGATCTCCTGCAGCCCGAAGCCGATGCCCACACCCAATGCCGCCACCAGCCACTGGACCTGGGACCATTGGGCGCCGATGGTGTTGAGCGCCAGCAGCGTTCCGACAGTGATAATGGCGTAGGTGGTGAGCGCGGTGACGGTATACCGGCTGCCGGACGACATGTGGAAGCGTTCCAGCAGAATGACCTCCAGCACCGCCGGCAGGCGCTTGGCAAGCACCATCATGGCGACGATATAGAGCAACGCGAGGCCGAGGTCCGCCAGGCTGACCGTCAGCATTTGCTCCTGCCCGTCCACCGACGCCGTGGTGTGCCAGAGGGTCACCTCGTCCAGGATGCTCAACGCGGGCAATACCGACGACCAGATCAGGTAAAGCCCCGCCAGAGTGACGAAGGCCACCGAAATCCTGAGCAGCTCCCGGGTGTCATCGGTCACCGCATCGAGGTCCACGTCAGTGTAGTCGGATTGGGATTCGGGGGCTTCTTGATCTCCAGATTCGGTCTCCGCCGCTTCGCGGGCCGCCAGCATGGCCTGTCGACGCTCGGTCGCGGCCCGATAGGCAAGACGCTGACGCAACAGCATCAGCCAACGAAGGACGAGCGAGTAAACCAATAACATGGCCACGAACCACCACAGGCTGGCCGCGAAGTCCGAAGCCATCATGATCGTGGAGTAGACATAGCCGCCGAGAAGCGCGGCGAGCACGACCAGGGGAAAGGCCACCAGGATCGGAAACCAGAGCGCGTGCGCACGCAGCAGCGGCCCGACCTCGGGCCGCAGCCACAATTGCGCCAATACACCGCGCCTGCGATGCAGCACACGATACAAGAACAAGGCCAGCGCCAGGGTAGCGGCGAGTACGGCAAGCCGTGTAACCAGACCGCCCGAGGCGACGGGATTCAGGTCCGTGGCCATGCGCCCCACGAAGGACGCGGGAACAAGAACCCAGGTCAACCAACCGAGCTCGCAGGCCAACTGCCGCACCCCGGATTCGGGCCATCGGAAGTGCGCAATCGCCAGTCCACGCGGAATGCTGATCACGCGCAGGGCCAGAAGGACGAAGAGCGACATCGCAACATGGATAAGAGAGAGTCCGACGGCGTGCGACAAGTCCGTACCATGCCCCCGCGCCAGCAGCCGCCAGCCCACCACGGCGAGCAGCAGGGGTGCTGGCATCGCCGTCGTCAGCGACAAGATCAGGGCCTGGAGGGTGTACACGAAACGGTCGCTGGCCGGCTTGCCCACCTTCTTCGAGGTGCCCTCGATCGCGGCGATCAGCGCGCGGCGTTTCCACGACAGGACAGCCGATGTCAGGAGGGCCAGCCAGAAGACCGGTGATGTCGACACCTGCTCGTGGAACGCAGCCGCGAGCTGCGACCAAAGCGATGGTGAGAACAAGCGCCGCGCCTCTTCGGGCAAATTTCCGACGTCGGCCAGATGTGCCTTGGCTCCGGTTCGGAGCCAGAACAGGTTTGCCTTGAGGAAATCATCGTAGGCCCGCGCCCCCTCCAGCAACTGGCCCTCGACGGTCTTGAGCTTCGCCAGTCCCTCAAGGTACCGGTCCTCGGCCTCCAACTGCTTTGCGAGCAGGCCCTGGCGCTGTTCCAGCAAATCGCGGAGTCTGCCCCGTAGATCTGGTTCCCGGTCGGCGGGGAGCTTGGCCGCCAGCTCGGCGACGGCTTGATCGAGGTCCGCAATGCGCTCGGCCTCGTCCAGATGGCGCAGACGGCTCACGTTGACCGTCGCGATCTCGCGCTCGATCATATCGGCCACGCGGGCGTGCGCCTTGAAGTCGGGCAGAGACTCGCGGTGCTCGAGCAACAACTGACCCAAGCCCGCGGTCAAGCCGCTGACCTCCTTGGCGGCCTGCTCCCGCTTGTAGCTCGCGGCTATGCTTGCGGCCAGCCGTTCCGACGCAACCTGCTTTGCATCCAGCGCCGCGAGCCGCGCGGCGACCGAGTTCAACTGGTCGGTAAGCTCGGCATTCTGCTGCGCGAGGCGGGCTAGCGTGGGGTCCGAGCCCGTGGTCGCACGCACCGCCTGTTCCGCGGCCGCCCTCGCCTTCTCCGCCTCAAGCCCACGCTTGGCGTTAACCAAGGACTTCAGCGCCTCGACTCGTTTCCCGATGCGTTGGGTGTTAGCCGCCTCCTGGTCGCGTTTAGCCGCGAGCAGCTCCAGGCGCATGGGCAGGCTCAGCAGCTCGTGATCAAGCGCCTTGATCTCGTTGCTCAGCGCCGCATATTGGGTCTCCAGCCGCCAACGCTGCGCGCGGACCATGGATAACCCCAGGTTGCCGGCACGCTCGGCCTGGAGCGCCGCCGCAATCGCCTCTTGCTGCTCCCGTGCCTCCGAGAGACGCTGGCTTATGGCCGTTGGCCGGTTCTCCTGAAACGCCAGTTGGCGTTCGAAGTCCGCGCGCCGGGCGTCCGCCGCCGCCAGACCCGCCTGCTCCTCCTGGAGTCGACGCTCAATCTGCCCGCGCGACTGGTCCTGGTCGATGTCCGAGGTCTCCGGCAGACCGGCTTCCGTGATCCTATCGATCCGCGCTCGGATGCGCCGCGTCTGCTCCGTCGCCGTTCCAGTCGCCTCCTCGAACGCCGCGGCCCGCGCCCCGTTGGCATCCGCCTCCCGCAGGTTGCTCAGCGACTCCCGGTAGAGGGCGACCAGCTTGGACCTGGCCTCATCGTCGAGATCGGGGTCAGCCTCGGTCTCCGTGACCTTGGCTTCTAGAACATCCGCAGTCACCAACGCCGGCGGCAACTCGACGTCGCTGCTGCCCCGCTCCTCGGCCCCCAACTGACAAGGCACCAGCAGCCAAACAAGAATCGCCGCCAGAAGTGGATGGCTAAACAGTTTCATCCCAGGGCTTCCAGTAAGGACAAGAGCGATCGATACCCGACGTTACCACCCATCCCGACCGTACGCGGTGGGTTGGCGCGACAGGCATCCAATTACTGTTGAGTCGCGCACACCCGAAACAGCCGAGGCAAGGAAAGGCGCGACTCTCTCACGATCCGCCTACAAAAGGGTACCAGCGATCCAGTTGATGAGGTTGCCGAGCGATATCTGTGTAAAGACCACAGCCAACAAGGGGACACCCGCCGCAACCACCAACTGTAGAACAGTGGGAAAATCCACTGGGACGAGGCGCAAGCGCAGCACGGCCTCGACGGTTGCGTTCAAGTCCGATGCCGACGACGGATCGGGTGAGCCCATGATCTCCTCCCCCGGCGGCGCTTCTTCGATCCACTTGCGGTGGAAGGCCAGGTGATGCTGATTGGCGAGGCGGCCATATTCGAGCAATGCCCGTTCGCGCACGGCGTAGAGGGGACCGGCGAATACGAGCAAAGGGCCGATGACCAGACCCAGGCAGATCAGCAGCCATCCGGCCAAAGCCAACCAGACGGTTTCGGGACTGTGGTGCACCGACGCGAGGTCCTTGAGCATGGCTGAAGCGACGACGCAGCTCAGGGCGAAGATGAAGCCGCTGAAGATACTGGGAAAGATGGTCAAGAACCCCAGCCCCGCGGAGCGGTCCGGATGCAGAGGCATCAGCTGCAGCGGCAGCCGGGAGATCCGGAAAAGCAGCGCGGTCCAAACGATGAAGCGCCAAATCCAGCGCAACCCCAGGAAAAGAAACAGCGGCGTGCTGAGGAAGCGTGTCGTCTCCCCGGCCCAGGACAGCACGCCCTCGCCGCCGGCGACAACGGTTCCCTGCCAGCTCGAGCCAGTGAGATCGACGGTGTAGTGGGCGGTGACACCGGACCAGACCAGGGCGGCGGCCAAGATGATCAGCTCCGCCGGCGCGGAGGCCGAACGGCGGTCGGCAACCGCCAGCAGGGCCTTGAACGCCGGCTGATCCCCATCGGAGAGGATCCGGGCCTGGCGAAAGTGTTGCGTCAAAGCGATGAGGCGGCCGTCGGCGTACCGCTCGGTCGCGACCATGACCCAGATCGCAATCAGGTAGCGGGTATGGACCATCCAATCGGTGAAGAATCCCCAACCCGAGTAACGATCGTCCGCGACGGATTGCGCTGCCACCGCCAGCGCTGGCGGCAGCCACGCCAACAGGGCCAAGGCGAGAGCGCCGCGCCATGTGGGAAGCTCGTCCGCCCCCGTCAGCCGAAGGCGGCGCAACAGACCGTGAAACGGACCGCCCACCACCAGCGAGAACCGACCTTCGAGGGAATCGGGCCCGGAATTCATCACACTAGGCATCCCACCCCCCGACCGCGCAAGCCGCACTCAGGGCCTTCATCATATCCCTTCCCGCCCCGGACAAGGCTGAAGTGTCGGTAGCGGATCTGACAATTCGGGCGTCCATATCCAGGCGGTCGCGCGAATCGCGAAGTCTGCGCTGCGTGCGGAATCCCTGGTACTGACATCCAGCATGCCACAGCGCCCTGTGATTCCGGCTCCGTTACTTTGGAGGTCGGCCGCCGAGGTCCCTGACGACAGACTGATATGCCGGCGACTTGCGCAATATCTGACCCGCCGCGCTGCGCAGCCGGTCGACGTCCTCGGCGGGGAGCACGAAGGACGTTGGCAGGTTCAAGAGGTGCGCGCGTTCCTCCGGATCGGCGAGCGCGTCGAAACTGACGTCGAGAACATCCAACTCGACCCTGGGCACACGGGCCTGCGCCTGCGCCTCGCCCAGTCCGGCGAGCCGCAGCCGGGCCACTTGGAGCTCGCGCCGCCATTTCCGTATCTGCACCAGGTCCTTCATGGTCTCGACCGTTTCGAACGAGTAGCGGTCGATCGGCACGCCCGTGGACTGCAGAAGCTGAGCGGCAAAGCCGGGAGGAGACTCGCTGCGGTCCCAGTCTGTACTGGGTGAGGAGTGCGAGTTCACGATGACCACGACGACCCTTTGCACGACGCCGAAACCGACCTGCCCGCGGAATTCCGCACTCGCGGCAAGTTCCTCGATGGACTCCAACACACCGCGGACCCCGAGATTGTCCGCAACGCCACCGTCCACCAAGTGGATGTACGGGCGATCCTTGCTGTTTTGAAACGACGCCATTTCTCGGTATCGCTGCTGGGCGCGCCCGGATGGCCGCACGGGATGGACGGGGTCGATGACCGCCTTCACCCAGGCCGGATACTGATAGCCGCACCGCCCCCCGTAGTTGTTGAGGGTCACTGGCGACAGCGCGATCGGAACGGCGGACGAGGTGGCGGCCGCGCGCGACAGGCGAACCTTGCTCAGATCCGAGCACAGGAGGTCGAAGTCGTTCTGGAAGAATGCAAGCCGCGATCCGGTCGAGAGGTCCGTGCCGGTGGCGATGGCCACGGGCCCGGGCTTTTCGAGCAGATCGCCGAAGGTCGCGCCCTCGAACAGGATCTCGTCGTAGTACTCCGCCGCGAGCTCCGAGCGCCCGGCGCTGCCTCCGATGTACTTCGGCCAATAGATCGGATTTAAGGAGCGGGCGAGCAGCGCGCCTTGCACGTCGCGCTTGAGGAAGCGCTGCTCGTACTCGGAGAACAGCCGGTCCCCGTAGAGGGCGTAGGAGAGCGCGGTGAAGCTGCCCCCCGACACGCCGGTGATGAGGTCGACCTCATCGATCAGCCGGCGCTGCTTACCGTTGACATAGACCTTGGTGCGCCGCAGTTCCTCCAGCACCCCGTACGAGAACGCCGCCGCCCGCGTTCCGCCCCCCGAGAAGGAGAGCACGAACAGGGTGTGTGGATCGTTGTTCTGGCGCTTGGGGAGCAGGAGGTAAGGACGATAACCCGCCTGCGGATCGACCTTGGCAATCGGCTCGTTGATCGGCCGACTGGCACATCCCACGAGCGACAGGGCAGCCAGGACCCAAAGGAGCTTGCGGCCTGGACTCATCATCGTCTGCCCTCAGCGTCGGAAAAGTATTGATGATGAGTCACGGGGACCCTGAAAGACAAGGTGCCCCTGACTGCCTCCACTGACCCTATGCCGGGCCGTCGTGCATCCAAGCCGGGCATCGCCCGGCACCATGCAGCGTCAGGATCGGCTCGTACACAGCTGGCGGCACCCCGTCTCAACGTATGACGGCCCGCCGCCACACGCGGCGTCGAGTCCCAGCGAAGGATAGCGGGGTCAGGGGCATGCCACTGATGTCGACAAAGAGCGATGCCATGCCGGCGCTTGCCGGGATTTCGCCCTCCAATACACTGACCTCGTAGCTCAGGTCATCGCCTTCCAAGACCGGATCCCGCAACACGACCACCGCATCGGCCATGTCCTTGTTCTCCAGGAAGGCCAGGGTCGCGTTTGGCGGATCCTTGAGGAAGCTGTCCTTGCCCTCGCCCCAGAAGGGGACGAAACGACGGGTGGCCATGTGCCCGGCGATTCGCTCCGGACGGTCGGAGAACATCACCTTGGCGGGATTGACCCCCTTGAGCGTGAGCCTGCCGTCGCCATAGGTGATACCTCGCGCATTCTGCACGAACAGGAAATCGGCCATCTCTTGGGCCTCTTAGCCCCCGCTCGCCCGAGCCGTCTTTATGGCCAGGGCGAGCGGCCCCGGCAGGGCCGCGGCGGTCAGGAGCTCGCGTCTGGTTGTCATGTCCACCTCCGACCAAATCGAAGTTGATTGAAAGTCGTCACCAAGATCGACGCCCTTGCCGGTGCCGTCACGATGACCCGAGAGAGGCAATGCTCATTGGTCATCCAGGCCAGAGTCAGCTCATGCATCCAAGAACGACCCTGCCCAGATCACCGCTCACCAACCTCTAGAACGTCCAGTTGTAGTAGGCGGCCAGGAAAATGGTTCCGACATTGTTGAAGGACCCCTCCAGGTTACCGCGCCCCCCGAGCGCCACCGGGAGCTTGCTCTGCAGCTCGGTGTCGAGCGTACCTCCGTACAGATACTCCGCCGCGACGCCCCAGAAGGCGTTCTTGCTCAACTGCTGCTGGCCACCGACGCCGAAGCGCCAGGCGGCGTTCACCGGCATGAGCGGCGAGACACTCGAGCTATCCTGAAATTCGGAATCGTAGGCAATGCCGAAATTGAGTAGCCAGGGGTCGCTCAAGCGGTATTGCGCTCCCAACGCGACGTGCCAGGTGTCCTTGAAATCCAGATCGGTCGTGACCCCGGTGGGATTGGTCGTATCGTCGATGCCGAGCTCCACCTGGCCGAACTTCGACCACTCCTGCCAGCCGACGCTGCCGAGCACCGCCCAGCGGTCGTTCACCTGCGTGAACAGACTGCCCATCACCTGCTGCGGAACTTTGATACCGACCTCGAGTTGCGAGGTCAGCAGTCCCCGGTTGTTCAACGCCGTTGCGAGACCCGGGGCGATGCCCGAGAACTCCAGCGGCGCCTTGAAATCGAGGTTGACCTGCGAGCTCCAGGTGAGGCCGAGCCGGGTGCCGGCGTCGATCTCGTAAAGCAGACCCAGGTTACCGCCCCAGCCCAAGGCGTTGTCCTCCAGCTTGAGACGACCGTCCCCGAAGCTCGGATCGACGTTGTTGATCGCGACCTGGTTTCGGTAAATGCCGTACATGGCGTTGACGCTCGCCCCGAGCGAGAGCTTGTCCGACACCCTGTAGGCGATGGCCGGCACGAAGGAGAGTCCGATCAGGGTCCCCTCCTGGACGTAGTAGCGGCCAACCCAGTCGTTGTTGTAGACGAGGGGGGCACCGAAGTTTCCGGTCATCGCAACTCCGAGCTTCAGGTCCGGCGAGACGCTGTAGCTCAGGTAGCCGCCACCGCCGGCGAACCAACCGCCCGAGCCGATGGCATAACCGCCGTCGTCGCGGCCAAGCAGCGGTGACGTGCCCGAGCCGATCGAGAACTTCGTATTGGCCCAAAACAGCTGGCCCGCGCCCAGGAACTGGATGCCGTCCAGGCGTGTCATGCCGGCGGGGTTGGTGAACACCGTCGAGGCGTCCTGGGCCCGCGCCCCCCAGCCCGCCGAGGCCAGGCCAACCTCCGCCGTCCCGACCTCGTAGGCAATTAGGCCGCCGGCCGTCGACTGTCCGGCGGCCAGGGCGCCGGCGCAGAGCATGGTCAGCACCGAAGCGCGACAGTGGTCAAATCTGTGTGCGCACAAGCTCTTCATCAGGCATCTCCGTGTTGGTCGTTTGTCCTCGCGCTGCGATGGATGCGCACCTCGGCAGCAACCTTGCACCCGTCCCTTTGCGTCGATATTCCCCTACGTTGGCGAGCGCAGCGAAGCCGAAGAAGCGGATGCCCGATGGCATCCCCCGGCGCGCCACCCTCATGTGTGCTCACTTCCCGTCGCCAGGCTTCGGCATGACCTGGAGGACGTAGAACCCCTTTCCGTCCGCGGTGGGGAAATAGACCCGCCCGCCGAAGCCCGGGGTCGTCAGCGAGTTGACGGTCAGGGGCTCGAAGAAGTCGGACTCGGCGAGGAGCTTGCCGGTGGCGGCGTCACGCCAGGTGAGCTGCTCGGTGTAGTTCGACTTCTCCACTGCCAGCGGGATCGGCTCGATCTCCACGGGGAGCTTGATGTTGGTCAGCAGCAGGATGCGCTTGTCCGGCGGACCCATCACCGGCTGGAAGGTGTTGGAGATGTCGTCGACGACGAAGGCGGTCTCGAGCTTGCCGGTCTCCTGGTCTAGCCTGATTCCGGCGACCTTCTTCATCCCCATGTCCGCCGAGTAGATCATGTTGTTCTCGGGGTCGGCGCCGTTCTTCGGCGGCGCGAAGCTGAATTCCAGGCGACCGAGCTCGCCGAAGGGGAAGATGGTGCTCACCCGGGTGGCGTCGTCCTTGTGGATGACGACGACGCTGGACGCCTTCTTGTCGCTGAAGAGCCCGTTCGTCTGGACCGCGATCCAGTCCCCGATGACGGTGGGGGCGGTCATGGCCTGCTGGCCCTCGGCGAGCGGCTTGATCTGCCAGCTCTCGTCGGCCGAGAGCTTCTTCGTCTCGGGGTCCCAGAAGAAACGTGCCGCGGTCTCGATCATCCCCATGTAGATCGCGATCTTGTCGCCGTAGGGCGCCACGATGTGGGGCGACGGGGCGGGCTCCGGCAGGTTGAGCGAATCGAGCACCTCGAGGGTATTGGGGTCGACCGCGACCAGGACGGAATTCGGCTGCTTCATGCCCTTCTTCGCGCAGGCGATGATCGCCATGGTGCCCTGGAGGGTGCAACCGACGGGGCGCGTCTGGTCCTTGAGGATCAGGGTGCCGTCGGGCGCGATGGTCAGGTGCTTGAAGTTGACGTCCTCGATGGGCGCCTCGCCGGGCGGCAGGGTATTGGTCTTGAGGATCTCGCCGGTGTCCCCGTCGACGAGGGCGACGAAGTGCGACCAGGCGAAGGCGATGTTGCCGTCGGGCAGGATGTTGAGATTGGCGTTGCCGATCCAGCGGCCGGAGACGTTGAGGTTGTCGAAATAGGTGCGCCAGACCTGCTCTCCGGTGGTCGCATCCGCCTTGGCGATGTAGGGACCGACCTGGCGCGGATCGTCGCGCGTCGGGAACTCGCCGCCGACGATATAGAGCTCGCCCGGCCTGCGGTTGTTGATGTAGGAGATCCCCGGATAGTCGTCGGCGCTGCGCCAGGCAAAGACCTGGTTCGGCCCGTCGTGGGAGCCGGTGAAGGTCGCGCAGGGGAAGTTGCCGCTGCGCTGGGCATCGGAGATCTCGGCGCCGTTCAGGGACGAGTAGTAGCCGGGCGTCGGGATCGCGCGCTGGCAGGCGAGCTCCTTGGAATAGAGGGTCACGTCACCCGGGATCGGGCCGTTGGCGGCGATCTCGCCGGGCCGCGGATCCGCGGATGCGGCACCTCCGGCAAACGCGAAGCTGATCGCGGCTGTCAGTTCGAGAATCTTGGTCTTTTTCATGCTGCCTCCCTTGGTGCGGCCCCGGGGCCGCGTGTCTTGAATGATTGCTCTTGCCACGGCCGGGGGGCCCGGGCGTCGAGCAGCGCCCTCGCGGCGCAGAGCGGTGGGATGTGGTAAGCAGAGCGAACCGCCTCCTACGGGATGCCTTTCGTCCCACTGGCCTCGAACTCCGCCTTGGTGGTGTAGTATCCGCGCGGGTAGTAGGGCCCCATCACGGACTCCTCCATGCCGGGCTCGGTCACATAGTCGGGGCTTTGCCTCCAGTCGGGATTGTTCGCCATGATGCGCATCATCAGCATGCCGAAATCGGTGCGGTTCTTGGGGCCGTCGACGCCCTCGCCCCGGGGGCTCCACTCGATCCAGGCCACCCCGTTCTCCGCGGTCGCGTTCGCCGGTCTGTCCTCCTCGCGGCTGTAGACGATGGTGTAGTTGCCGTCCTTGTCCAGGGGCACCTGCATGTCGGTCAGTCCGTCGACGATCTGTCCCGAGGGCGCGGCCTCGCAGCTCACCAGCGACCAGTACTGGGTCTGCGTATCGGGTTTGATTTCCAGGCCCCTGCCGCCCGCGCCGGCGAAGGTGTCGGGGAAGGTCGGCATCTTGCCGCGCATGACGTACACCGGGCCGAACTCGCGCGAGAGCTGGATGAACAGGTACTGGGTCAACGGGTCTCCGCCGCCGTCGATGGCGCCCGCGTAGGGGATCTTGGCGCGCTCTTCCGGGGTCTTGAAGGACCCGAGGATCGAATACTTGATGTTCCAGTACTTCTCCCAGCGGGGTTCCTTGCGCGCCGGCGCGGTGGCCGGGTTCAGGGTGGGATCGTTGTCCTTGGCGTGCACGATGTTGTACCACTGCTCGCCGGTGATGGGCTGCTCGGTCGAGGCCGTGAACGGCCGGCCGAACTGCCGGGCCACCTCATCCGCCGACAGTTGCGTGCCGTCGGCCAGGGTGCCCGTGTAGTTCGGCAGGCCGCGCCCCGCCCAGGGCGTCGATGCCGGACCCCAGCCCGGTCCATCGTAGCCCTGGTCCGGGAGATAGATGCGGTTGACGAACATGAGCTCGGCACCGTCCCTGCCCGCATACAGGGTGTTGGCCGCCCGCTCCGGCGCCTGCTTCGGCGCGTCTTCCGCCACCACGCGCAGGGTGAAGTCGCGCTTCTCGGCCAAGCGGTCGGCGCCGACCCGGAATGGGTTCGTGGAACCCTCGTCGGGCTCGATGTCCGGGCCAGAGAACGCCTCGCCGGTGGACACGAAGGTGCCGTGCGCCGCCTTGTAGAGCGCGAACTGGAAATAGCGCGCGTGCGGGAAGCTGTAGTTCAAGGCCAGACTGCTGCCAGCGGGCATCGCCAGGCGGCCGATGAAATAGGTCGACTGCATGTCCGGCCACAGGTTGGGGTTCTGCACCGGGCGCGGGTACTCCAGGTAATTCCAGTACACCCAGCCGCGCGGACCCTGGAACAAGGGATCGTGGCCATAGCGCGTGTCGGTGCGCACGACGTTCTCCAGGGACTTGTCGCCGGGACGCCTCACGTCGAGCGCGTTGAGGTTCTGGACGGGCACCAGCGCCGGCGGCTGCCAGGTCCCCTTGCCGAGCGGGTAGACCGAGGGCGGCTCGGTCTTGGGCCAGTAGAGGCGCATGACGACGAACATGGGCCCGTCCGGCGCGGGAAGCCAATTGGACTCCTTATCCTTGCCGGGGGAATCCTTCTGGACGTAGATCGTGAGCGAGCCGTCCGGATTCTTCTTCAGCCCCGGCAGCATGGGGGAGTTGATCAGGTAGCGGTTGATCGGGTTGTCGATCAGCAGCTGGGTGCGGCCGTCGTACATGGTGATGGACCAGAAGGCGTGGACCGGGGGGAGCTGCCCCGCCGGGAAGGTCATCTGGTAGCCGTGCTTGCTCCCGTCGAGCACGATGCCGTTCGCGTCGTGGCGGGTGAAGGGGTAGACCGCCTCCGCCTCGCTGTTGCCGTAGATGCCTAGCTTGGCGGCGGCGGCGCGCAGGGCCCAGTCGCCATCGTAGAAGTCGCGGCTGCCCGCGGCCGAGCCGATCTGCCAGCCGTTGACCTCGGTGCCCACGCTCTCCGCCGTCTTCGCGATCTTGGCGAAGGCCGCTTTCACGCCGGCCCCGATCGCCGCCTGTGCGTCGGCGGGGAGGTCCCCGTGTGCAGTCTTCTTGCCAGCGCCGATGCCGATCTTTGCGAGCTTCTCGCGCAGGGGCTTCTCCACCTCGGCCGTGCCCACGGGCGGGCAGAACTGGAGCAGGAAGTCGAGGTACTCCGGGAACCGGCTTGTAAGGGCCGCCTGCTCGAACTCGGGCCAGTCGACCGCGGGCGCCGCAGCAGGCGCGGGCTGGCCGAGGAATCTCGACAGGGGCTCGATCCTGTAGCCGGCCTGGACCTTCTTGACGTTGTCCATGTCGGCCGGTGCGAAGAGCTGGGTGCGGTAGATCACCAGGGTGAACCGGGTCTCGCTGCGGAATGACTTGGCGATGCCCTTTGGCGTCTCCCCCTGCCAGTCGGGCCCGGAGACCAGGTAGCAGCCGGCGCCGTTGCCCGCGGTGCGGCTGCCCATGTAGCCGTAGTTATCCGAATACAGGTCGACGAGCTGGACGTCGTAATAGCGCTTTTTCTCGATCTCGGGCATGCAGAGCACCTGGGGCTCGGCGCGCAGATCGAGAAAGGCCATCGAATAGGGCGTGTCGCTGTTGGGCGTGCTGATGCCCGTGTCCTTGGGCGTGAAGACCCGCGCCTCGTTGTGGATCTGGTTGATCGGCCCCTTGTACTGTCCCGAGTCGGGATCGATGAAGTACTTGTAGAGGACGGCATAGCCGATAAGCATCGGGAAGCCGTAGAGATAGGCCTCCTCGGCGATCGCGGAGAGGTCGTTGCGAACGGAACCGACGTTCTCCCCCGTCGGCGGCTCGGCAGGTTGCACGGCTGCCGCACCGAGACAGGCTATGCCAACCACTGCCGCCACAGCATGCCGCCGTGTAAACGGACCCAGCTCCGCAAGATCGAGTCGCATGCCTTGTCCTCCTCCTCTGCTTGGGTGTGGCAGTCAGGTGGTCTTCTTTCGCGTCGCCCGGTCCGAGCGGGCCACGAGATCGCGCCAGTCCATGTCTGGCTGCGGGCGCCTTTGAGCAAGAGCCCGTTCGCCCTCGGACCCCTCCGGGGTCGTCGGATTTTGGCGTTTTTGGCGCCGATGCCGTTGACATTTTGCGACAGAATAGAAGGCGCGACGCCGGTCAAGAACAGGGCATCTGCGGCAGGTCTGGCTTCGTTGCACCAGCAGGTTGTTGCGGGACGCGATCGACGCGCCAGGCCGCGGGTGTCGTGCCGGACCATCGGCGGAAGGCGCGTACGAAGGAGGAGCATTCCGAATAATCGAGGGCTGCGGCGACCTCGGCGATCGGCAGGCGGGTGTCGCGCAGGAGCTGTCGCGCGATGTCGAAGCGAGCCTCCTCGACCAAGCCCCTGAAGTTCAGGCCGTATGAGCGGAGGCGGCGGTTCAGGGTGCGCCTGTGAATCGAGAAAAGGCGTGAGATCCGCCCTTCGGTGGTCTCTTTCTGACACGCACCCCCGACCAGCATGCTGCGCAGAACGCGCCTCAGCTGGGTGACCAGGTCTCCCGCCCCCCGGGCCTCCAGGGTCTCGATCTCCTGCATGATCCAGCGGCGGATCAGGATGTTGGCGCCCCCGAGGGGATGGTCGAGCCAAGAGGCCTTGAAGACGACTGCATTGAACTCGGCACTGAATCTCAAAGGAGCACGGTAGAACCGCTGGTAAGGTTCGACGTCGTCGGGCCGGGGACGGTAGAGGAGAAGCTCGCTCGGTTGCCAATCGGAACCGGCCAGAGTCTTGACAATGTTGAAGCCGATGGCCAACGCGCCGTCATAGATGTGTTCCGTCCCGGGCACGTCGGGATGGTAGATCGTGTACGCGAGAATAGCCCGGTCCCCGTCTGCCCACAGGGAAGGGACGCCCCCCCGATCGTGCAGGTGCATGTGAAGGATGGCACTGCGCAGGGCAGTACCCACATCCGCGGAATAACGGGCGAGTTCCCCGATCAGGCCCAGCGCATTCAACCCCACCCTCTGCCCGAGAAGGAGCCCGAAGTGCGGACAATGGGTACGGGAGGCGCTGATCGCGAAAAACCGGCCCATTGCGGCGAAGGGGATGATGTTGTCCGGATCCTCGAAGAGGGCGGCGTCGAGACCTGCCTCCGCCATCACCTGGGCCGGGTCCACTCCCATCTGTTCCAACAGCGCGGGGACCTCGAGAATGGGAGCGATGCGAACCCCGCCCTCGGCGGGCGGGAACGGACCAACGGAGGAAAGATCAGGCTGCTGTGACATGGCAGTGAGGGAACGGTCGCGATAGCCGGAACCGAGGTTGAGGAACGTTCACACTGGAAACGAGCCGGCCGCGAACGGGGACCCCGACTCAGTCATCGCACCATTTCCGAAAGCCGACAGCCAGGGACATCATCAGGCCGTGCGGTTCCCGGAGGGCGAACACGTGTCCTCATCGGGCAGGTCTGCCCGCCGCCGCGCGCCCCAGATCCTCCGCCTGATCCGGTCTGTCGAGACATTCGGGCACCGGCCCTGCCGCGAAAAGGGGACCGCGGGTTGCACATGGGTGCGGGGCGTCTTGGCAGGGCCGTCGGGGGTCATGACCTCATGATAGCCGCTGATCCACGCATGCACCGGCACCCGGCAAACCTGGAGGGCGTGGCGGCAGCGCCCCCCGCAAGAACTCGCGTGGCGGACGCTGCCCGCGTCGCTCGATGAGGAAGGGAATCCACCCCCCAACGACCCTCGGGCGGGACCACCTTTCACGGCTACCCACCCTCAGATGGATCGCGGTCCTCGTCCAGAAAGCCTCGCAAGACATCCCTGGGGCGCAGCAGCGAAGCGTGTTGCGTCCCAGGGGCTGAACGAGCAGCTTTCAGCGGATGCCCACGCGGTTGACCGGTCCGCCCAGGTTGACTCCGACTCCGCCGCTATAGCCGACACCTACCTGGCCGGCCCCAAGTCCCGGCCGGACCCCGATTCCGGAGGCGGGACCGCCAACGCCCCCGTAGCCGTAACCGGGCCGCACGCCGACTCCCGGCGCACCAAGCCCCGGAGTCGCCGCACGGACCGTGGTGCGCCGCGCGACACCGGCATAGCTGACCGGTGTCGCCGGCCGGCCGAAGCGCGCCTCGGCGGTGGCGATCGGCCCGCCTCCCGGTGCCGGACCGATGTGGCCGTTGCATAGCCAACCGGCCACGGCCAAGCCAGACATCAGCAGGTACCTGCGCGCGACGTTACTCATTGGTCCTCTCCCACCGGCGCGGCTTGCGGCAATTCGTCGAGGTGGACAAGGGCGTCCGGCTCCAGCTTCTGCGCACCCTCTGGCGGGGCAAATGCGAACGCATCCGCCCCGGGCTCGACCCCGGTCTTCCAGTCCTTGACCCGAAGCGTGTACTGCGGGGCGTTGTTGATGGTCTTGCTGGTGATCACGAGCTTGCGCGGAACGGGCCGATCACCCACCTCCACCCAGAGCTGCCAATCGGTATCGAAGTTGCGGAAGGCGAGGTGCTCGCACTCGATGCCGTCGACGACTCCACGGCCGATATGCTTGGCCTCGAGTACCCCGGCGACCAGGGCTTCGTAGGAGTTGGACAAGAGAAGGTCGGCCCCCGGCAGCGCGACGCCATGGCCCGTCCGCAGCATCTCGACCAGCTCGTCCACGCTGCCCGGACCGCCGAACTGGGCATAACCGTTGACGTTCTTGCCGAGAACGCTGACCGTCTTGCCGTCGAAGACCATCTCCACGTCCGCATAGCCCCCGGTCCGATGGGCCCGCAGCTTGTCCGGACGGCTCAGCAGCGCGCCGCCGGAGTTGGTGAACTGGATCTTCTCCAGCTGCGGCGTGATGACCTCGATGTCGCTGTCGAAGGTGAGCTCGATCGTCTTCTGGCGGCCCACGTAGTCTGACATGGCCTTGAGGACGGACTTCGCGTCACCTTCCTCCGCCAGTGCCGTCGGCACCGTCGCGACAAGCGTCGCCGCGAGGACTGCCGCGATGCGGCCGCGCCGGTCGAATTGGGTTCCGAATGTGGACTTAATCATGGAATCGATACCTCGAGCTCGTTGGAGATGTCTCGGCATTGTGAATTACCTCGTCGAACCTGCATCAAGAGCCGCGCTCCGCATGCGAGCGTGTCGCTGCCGAGTAGTGGTTGCGGAGGCACGTTGGCCGGTCACTCGACCCTCACCACGACATAGCGGCTACCCGAGGCCTGGTAATAGGTGGTTCCGCACTGGTGCAAGGTCGTGCCTTCGATGACGACGGTGGTGCAACCCCTGGGCAGCGCGGCCGCATAGACCGAGGTTGCATAGATTGCGCGCCGCGTCGTGCGCCTGGCGACGCCGGCATAGCTCAAGGGGGTCAGTGGCCTGCCGATCCGGGCCTCGGCCTGGGAAAGGACGTAACCCTCGTCGAGGGTGACGTCCGAGACCATACCCGCTACCAGCGCGGCCAACCCCATGATCGTTGCCTTGGTTGTTGTATTGAACACTGATCTGCCTCCTCGTTCGGGTGAAAACCCAGTTCGCCGCATTGCGCCCCTTGGACGCCGGTTCCGCTTCGCCGTACGGGGGAAGCCCTTCTGGAGCCGATTGCAGCTTCGCCCCCTCCGCGGCCAGCTCGTCTGCCTCGGGCTGGCCGTCGCTGCCGCAGGCAACCGCCCGGTAGACGGCCTGGGGCTGGAAGCTCTCTTCGAGACCGACGAAGTCCTCGCAGGTCATCTTGGCCAGTGGCTTCTTCGCCGCGGCATGATGGCTCGCGGTCTCGTCAACACCGCCAACCGAGCGCTTCTGACCGACCTTCAACTCGTCCGAGGCCAAACTGTTGCGGGACTTCAGGGGCTCGACCGGGATCTCGAACCGCTCGCTGATGGCGAACAGGTCGTCGCCCTCGACCACCAGATAGGTGGCGGCGACCGTGTCGTACTTGCCCGCCGCATGGGCGCGCGGACCCTCGTCCGACGCCTGGGCGGGGCTCGCCGCGAGCATTGCCGCCAAGGCCAGGGCCGCGGCGGCGGTCCGGAAGCCGCTAAGGATGCTCTGTTGACCGGATTTCGTTTGAATGAACCGTATTGCTCGTTCCCTTTTTGAGTTGGGCCGACTGTGCATTGGTTGACGGTGCGAGAGACCGGAGCAGGACCGCTCTCACTTGGGAAACATCAACTGAACCTGGGCGCGCAGTTGCCAGTCCGCGCCGTTGTCGGGCTTGACGAGGTTGTAGTAGCCGCTGATCTGGGTGTTCACGGGCAGGCGCCCGAGGTGGAATATGCGCCCGATGCCGCCTCCCAGAGGGACGGTCCAACGGTCGTCGCTGTCGGCCTTCCAATTGACTGTGATGATCGGCGCGCTGGTGAGGTAGGTGCCGCCCTTGAAGTTGTAGTTGAGGAAGGGCTGAATCAGGCCATTGTTGTAGGAGGCGTCGTCGCTCGTATCCAGCGACCACAGGTTGTTGATCAGCATGCCGTAGACCCAGGGATCGCCATGCTCCAGGTGCAGCGCGACCGCGGTCGGCCCCAGCCCCCAGTTCTCATTGCCCAGCGCGCTGTCGGTATGGGTCGGCAGTTGGGCGATGGCCCCCACACCCCAGATCCAGCCCTTGGCGTCGCTCGGAGACAGAAAAGCCGAGAACTGGGTGTCCCCCAGCCCGAAGGTGCTGTCCTGTACCGGACTGAGGCGCGGCTGCCAGATCAAGGGAAAGATGGTGCGGGTGATCAGGTTCCAGTCTTGGTTCAGCTTGATGGGGATGACGGGCTGGATGTTGAGGATGTTCTGTGTTCCGTCCTCGGGTCCGTAGTTGAAGTTGGTGTTGTTCTGGAACGGCACGCTGATGAGGTTGGCGATCGGGTTCTGGGCCAGCTTGGCCAGTTCCTCGGCGCTCATTTCCGCATGCGCGGTCGAGGTGAAGGCGAGGCCAAGCCCAAGCGCGGCGGTCAAGGCCGCAGGCCGCGCCCGAGCGGGTTGCATGACTGCCGTTATCGAATGCACGAGATTCATGGGTTTTCCAATTCGAATTTCAGTTCGTCGCCGAACAGTTCCCGCGCGTCGGCCTGGCCCAGAACAAAGGAACCCGCGGCGACGGTGCCGCCGCGGGGTTCCGCTCAATTTACGGCGTGTTGGGGATGTACACGTATGCCTTGGGTACGTCCGCGCCCTTGACCTCGATCGCCTGGGATTGCCAGAAACTGCCGATATTGACCGTTTGTCCGGCGGGATAAGTCCCCAGCGAAACCTGGTTGCCGGTGACCTCGTAACTCCCGCTGCCGGCGGGCATAACCAGGCTGATCTGGCAGGGCGACGTTTCGCAGTTGCCAGTCTCCCCGGGACTTACAGTGATCGCGATCACGCCCGTCGGGTCTTCTTTGACGTTGCAGCCGGTCAGCACCGCCGCGGCCAGGACGACCGCGAGATAACCACGAGGGTTGGATCGCGACCGCGGAAAGCGGCATGAATCATGGGTCATCAGAAGTCCTCCCGTTCAAGGATCAATTGCGTGTTTCAGGCTTCAAGCAGGCCGGATCCGGGGATCGGCACGAACAAGAAGCCAGAAACCCGACCATCCCCCGGTATCGTCCCGGGGCTTGTCTCACTGCGTTTACCGCGGCCCATCCAAGACTCCATGATGGGCGCGGCCCGGCGCCGCATCACGCGGCGCCGGTGATCGAACCGAGACCTCAGTTGCCCTGAATCATGCTCTTTGAGTCCTTGAGCACGGCGTCGGTCTTGGCCTCTTTAGCCACCTCATCAGCCACCTCCTTGGCCTCGATCATCTCGGCGGCGGTCTCATTGGTCACTTCGGAAGCGATGTCGGCCGCCTCGGCATCCGCGGCGCTTGCCGCGCCAGCGGCCTCGGCCGCGTTGACATCGGCCGCGGCGTCGGTTGCGACGTCGGCGACCCCCTGGGTGACGTCGGCTGCCGTGTCGACGTCCTTGGCCATCGCGGCGGCAGCCTTGGCCTCGGCGTCGGCCGCCGTCTCAGCGAGCACGGCGCACGAAAGACCCAGTGCGACGGCAGTGATTGCGGGTACGAGGATGTGCTTGCGGTACATGGCTTGATGCTCCTAGTGGTGGAGGACGCTCGCGCGTCGTTGATGGAAACGTCTACACGGGGATTGACTTCAGCGCCAGACAGCACGCCGCCACACACGGCGGCGCGCACCGGCGAAAGACAACGGGGTCAGCGGCATGCCGATAATGTCGATGAACAGCGATGCCAGCCCCGCGTTGGGCGGGATTTCCCCCTCCAGGACCTTCACCCGATAGCTGAGTGCATCACCCTCCAACACGGGGTCGCGAAGCTCCACAACGGCATCTGCAAGGCTCTGGTCGTCGAGGAAGGACAGGGTGGCGTTCGGCGGGTCCTTGAGAAAGCTGTCCGTACCCTCGCTCCAGAAGGGGACGAACCGGGCGGTGGCCATGTGCCCGGCGATGCGCTCTGGCCGGTCAGAGAACATCACCGTCGCCGGACTCACCCCGTCGAGGGTCAGCTTGCCATCGGAATAGGTGATGCCCTTGGCGTTCTGTACGAACAGGAAATCGGCCATCTTGTGGGCATCGCCGCCTCCCTTATGGTCCTCCGCGGCCGCTCGGGCGGACTTGAGGGTAAGTGCCATTGGGGCCAGCAGGGCTGCGGCGGTAAGCAGTTCTCGTCTCGTAGTCATCGTCATTTCCTAATCAGTGAGTCAGTGAAACAGGCACGATCAAGGTTGCAGCTCGATCTCCCCCGGGCGCCATGTCTGGTCGAACCAGGGTTCCAGCGGACCGTAGAGGCGCAGGATCATGAACCAGCCCTTGCCGGGAATGGTCTGCACCCAGTTGTGCTCCTTGCCTGCCGGCGCCGTGGGGCCGAACCAGACATCCACCGAGCCGTCGGCGTTGACCTGAACATCCTTGTTCTGGCTGCTGACGCTGGGGAACCGCTGATCGGTCTGGATCATCGAACGGGTCTGGGTGTCGTAGACGATCACGGACCAGAAGTCCTTGACCGGGATGTTCGGCGGCAGGTGCAGCTTGTAGGTCTTGGCGCCGTCGAACGGATTGCCGTCCGCATCCAGGGCGGTCCAGGGGTACTGGGAGCCCTTGCCGACCATCTTTTCCTCCATCGCGGGGGTCACCCCGGTGGCGAAGAAGTAGAAGAAGGCCGCGCCGTCGAGGTTCGCCACGCCCGGCGCGCTCTCGAACTTGTAGCCGCCGAAAAAGGGTAGCCGCCACTGACTATCCGGATAGAAGTAGGCATCCTTCTCACGCATCTTGAACGCCAAGCTGCGCGCGGTCGCCGCGCCGATCTTCGCGGCGTCCTCCAGGATCGCCTTCATCCGCGCGTCGGGCTCGAACGGCTTGCCCTTCTCGATGCCGATCGCGGCAAAGAGACCCAGCGTGGTCGGGTCCGAGCCGGCGCTCGGCTCCTCCTGGACGACCTGGTTCAGAAGCTCCCAAAAGCTGTAGTCGCCGGGAAAGACGAAGTTCGAAGGGATGCCGGACGCGTTGGCGAATTTCACCGGGGCTGGATTGGCGGCATCGGCGAGCGGGTAGATCTTCAAGGTCTTCTTGACCGACTCGACCCCGGGCCTGGGTGAGCCGTCCACAAGGAAGGTTCGAAACGGCACCCAATTGCCGTAGGTACTCGGGCGCACCACGAAATAGCCCTTGGGTACCTCACCGGTATAGCCGGGGGGCAGGATCAGATACTTGCCGCCCGCGCCCTTGTCCGCACCTGTGATGCCGACGTCGGCCACCCAGCGATACCAGAAATCGTCGATGGCACCCAACGACTTCGGCGGAATCTCCACTACCACCGGTCCCTCATGGGTATCGACCCAGATGAAGTTGTAGATGGTGTTGTCGTTCGCCGTCAGCTCGACGGTCTTGGAGTCGACCAGGTTCTCCCAGATCACGTCCGTCTGGTTGTCCGGTCCGAACTGGCGCAGCGAATCGCGCATGCTCGCCTGGTTGACGATGGGGATGCCGAGCAGATAGGCCTGCAGCGCCCGGGAGCGATCCAGGTTGTCGTAGATGGTCTCGATGCTCTCGACCGATGGAACGCCATCGCGCAGGTGCAGGGTGCCGATCGATGTGTCGAGTGTGTCGGGGGTGGCGACGCCGGGGGCGATGGGCGTCGTCATCTTGTAGGTCTGGGCCGAGCTCGCATGGACGATGGCGACGGCGAACAGCAGTGCTTTCGCGGCTGTTGCGACAATTCTGATGACCTTCTGCATCCTGGTTATCCTCTTGACGATCTGCGCTCGAAGAAAACGGCACCGCCGACATTCTGGGCCAGCAAGGCGGCCGCAGCCATGCGTAGCATTACCACTTCACAACCGAAACCGACCCGTCGCTCGGCACGTTACACTTTAGCACTCGCCACGGCTGTCATATCTTGCATTTCCGGCCAATGGAATCACGTTACTCAGAGCCAAACCGAACAAGCTTGAAAAGAGCAAAAGAACAAACAGTCCATCACGCAAGTTTTGGGTCGCTGCGCGCGAGTAGCCCCGGCGATGTCCGAGTCGGACCCGTTCTTGCACTTCCGGCCATCTTGACCGAGCTCGGAGTCAAACCGCAGCGCGCATTCGCCCACGCCCGGGTCGATCCCAGCATATTTCAGGACCCTGACAGCCGTATCGCCTTCGAGGCGCTCGGACGACTGTTTGAATCCTGCGTCTCCCTCACCAGTTGCAGCCACTTCGGGCTCCTGGTTGGCGAGCGATTCGACTTGAAGGGGCTGGGCCCGCTCGGCTACCTGATGCGCAATTCCGCCACGGTCGGCGACGCGCTCCGAAGCCTGCTGCTGCACCTCCATATTCACGACAGGGGCGCGGCGCCGGTATTGCTCGCGCCCGACGCCTCCCGCGTCATTCTCGGCTATTCGATCTATCGCCACGGCGCGCCGGCGACCGCGCACATCTACGACGCGGCGATCGCAATCGGATACAAGATACTGCGCGAGTTGTGCGGCCCCGCGTGGAGGCCTCTGCGCGTCCAGTTCTCCTACAGCCCGCCAAGCGACACCAAACCCTACCGCCGGCTGTTCGGATCGAGCGTGAGCTTCGACGCCGAAGTCTCCGGGATCCTGTTCGCCTCCTCCTGGCTCCAAGCCCCAATCGACGGCGCAGACGCCGCGCTCCATGGCCTCCTCGTCAAAGCGATGCGGGAAGCGGAGGCCCACGAACCGATGAGTTTCGCGGAGCAAGTAGAGGGCGTGTTGCATCAGATGGTGCTGAGCGGCACCGCGTCGGCCGATGCGATCGCGCGCGTGTTCGGGATCAGCGAGCGGACGCTGCGGCGACGCCTTGAAGAAGACGGCAAGGGTCTGCAGCAACTCCTCAACGCGGCCCGATTCGAGCTGTCCCGGCAGCTTCTCCACAACACCGATCTTCCGGTACGGGAGATCGCCGCGGCGTTGCGTTATGCCGATCCGAACGCATTTTCCCGCGCGTTCCGCAACTGGGCGCGGCTCAGCCCGACGCAATGGCGCGCTCGGGAGCGGCAGCGGGATCGATTCTCTGAACATTAGCCGTGGAAACGTCCCCGATGACTGCTCGTGGCGTGGAGCCCAGAAAAGGGCGCAAGGCAGGCCATTGGCCCTATTGCTCCACATGGGTCCTGGTCCGGCGCAATCCGCCGCGCCATTGCGCCCTACGGCCTTGCCGTCGTTGCAATCGCGGCGCCGAGCGGCGCGGGAAGGAGTCCGAATTTCATTCGTGTAGCGCTCCACTCGTCACGGAGGGTTCGCGGAGCCGCTCCTTTTCAGGAGCGGCCCCGCTTCTCACAACCGACTCTGCAGTCGGTCAACGAGACCTACTGCGGCCCACTCTGCATGTGATGGATCGGGCTGCCGTCAACGGCTGTCGCCCGCGTGTTCTCCAGCTTCTTGATGTCTTCCTCGGTGAGCTGCGGGCGGTCCACCTTGATGGTCAGCTTCTCGAGCTTGGCGGTCAGCGGGAACGGCGGCTTGTAATCCGCATCGTTCACCCCGGTCAGGGTGTCGGAGCCGATGTCGAAGCTCTCGTCCCACTGCAGGATCATCGGCAGGGTGTGCGGCAGCTCGATGGTCTGCACCACCTTGCCGTCCACCATGAGCGTGCCGGTGCCGCCGCGGCCCACGCCGCTCATGTTGTTGAATGCGAGGGTGCCGACGCCGAGGCCGTCATACTTGAAATCGAACTCGATCGTGTGCTTGCCGGGGGTGAGGGCCTCCGGCCCCTCCCACTTCACGCGCTTGAGGTCGATGAGGTTCCACAGGAACACCGGCTTGCCCTCGAGCAGGTAGAAGCCGTAGCCGGCGAAGCGGCCGCCGGAGGTCAGGATCATGCCCTCGGCCCCGCCCTCCGGGATCTCGATGTCCGCGGTGATGGTGTAGGAGCTGTTGAGCAGCATCGGGGAATCGCCCTGGGGCAGGCCGGTCATCGGGTGCGTGTAGACGAACTCGGTGCGCCCGGCGGTGATGTTCGGGCGCGGGGCCACGATGCGCGCGGCCACCGAGGCATCCAGCGGGAAGACCTGGTGCTTCTTCGCCTCGGCGACGAACTTCTCACGCAGCTCCGCCACCTTCTCCGGGTGCTGGGCGGCGATGTCGTGGGACTGGGTGAAGTCCTTGGTCAGGTCGTAGAGCTGGAACACCTGGTTGTTCAGCGGGTCCGGGTTGGCGGCGCCGAAGGCCTGCCAGGGCGCACGGTTGACCTTGGTGCTCAGCAGCCAGCC